>CAZTWA010000156.1:0-6209 GCA_964617225.1 uncultured Methyloversatilis sp. | reverse complement strand
GCCGTCCTGCCAGCGCCGACTTTCGCACAGGACACGCAGGAGTTGCCAACTCCCGGCCGCCTGCATGTCCTGGTCCTCGGCGGCAGCCTCGGCGCCCAGGCGCTCAACGAGAACGTGCCGAGGGCACTCGCGTTGCTGCCGGAAGCGGAGCGTCCCGAGATCGTGCATCAGTCGGGAGAGAAGCATCTTGCAGCATTGCGGTCGGCCTATGCGGCCGCCGGCGTGAAAGCCCATACCGTCGCCTTCATCGAGGATATGGCCGGCGCCTATGCATGGGCTGACCTGGTGATCTGCCGCGCGGGCGCACTAACCATTGCCGAACTGGCCTGCGCGGGGGTCGCGAGCATCCTCGTGCCGTTCCCGCACGCGGTGGACGACCACCAGACAACGAATGCCCGTTTCCTTGCCAGCGCCGGCGCCGCGATCCTGTTGCCCCAGAACGAACTCACGCCGGAACGGCTGGCGCTGATCCGCGACCTGAAGCGCCCGCAGCTGCACGAAATGGCCGAGAAGGCGCGCGCGCTGGCGATGCCTGATGCGACTTCGATGGTCGCAAAAACTTGCGAAGAGGTTTCCAAATGAAGCACAAGGTGAAACGCATCCATTTCGTTGGCGTCGGCGGGTCCGGCATGTCCGGCATCGCCGAGGTGCTGGCCAACCAGGGCTTCGAGGTCAGCGGCTCCGACCTCGCTGCCTCAGCGACTACGCGCCGCCTCGCGGACAAGGGCGTGCAGGTCGTCATCGGCCATGCGGCCGAAAATGTCGCCAGCGCCGATGCCGTCGTCACGTCGACGGCCGTGAAAAGTGACAACCCGGAAGTCATTGCCGCTCGCGAACAGCACATCCCCATCGTGCCGCGCGCGCAGATGCTTGCCGAACTGATGCGCCTCAAGCAGGGCATCGCCATCGCCGGCACGCATGGCAAGACGACGACGACCAGCCTGACCGCGAGCTGCCTCGCGGAGGCCGGACTCGATCCGACCTTCGTCATCGGCGGACGGCTTAACTCAGCTGGCGCCAACGCGCGCCTCGGCAGTGGCGAGTTCCTCGTCGCCGAAGCCGACGAATCCGATGCCTCCTTCCTGTTCCTGTCGCCGGTGATTTCGGTCGTGACGAACATCGACCAGGACCACATGGACACCTACGGCCAGGACTTCGGCCGACTCAAGCAGGCCTTCGTCGACTTCGTGCATCGCCTGCCCTTCTACGGCGTCGCGGTGATGTGCGTGGACGACCCCAATGTGCGCGAGATCCTGCCGCAGATCGCCAAGCAGGTCGTGACTTACGGATATTCCGAAGGCGCCAACATCCGCGCCGAGAACGTGCGCGCCAGCGGTGATGGCAGCGGCCGCATGCACTTCGACTGCGTGCGCACCAACGGCTCCGTATCACGCTTCCCGGTCACGCTCAACCTGCCGGGCGAGCACAACGTACGCAATGCACTCGCGGCGATCGCCGTCGCCACGGAAGTCGGCGCGGACGATGCGGCGATCCAGAAGGCGCTGGCCGAGTTCCACGGCGTCGGCCGCCGCTTCCAGCGCTACGGCGAGGTGAAGCTCCCGGCAGGTGGCAGCTTCACGCTGATTGACGATTACGGCCACCACCCCGCCGAGATGGCCGCGACACTCGCTGCGGCGCGTGGGGCCTTCCCCGGCCGCCGCATTGTGCTGGCCTTCCAGCCCCACCGCTATACGCGGACGCGCGACTGTTTCGAGGATTTCGTGAAAGTCCTTTCAGCTGCCGATGCGGTGCTGCTCGCCGAAGTCTATGCGGCCGGTGAGGCGCCGATCGTCGCGGCTGACGGCCGTTCGCTGGCGCGTGCCCTGCGTGTCGCCGGCAAGGTCGAACCGGTGTTCGTCGAGGACATCGCCACAATGCCGCAGGTGATACTCGACACGGCAAAGGACGGCGATGTCGTCATCACTCTGGGTGCCGGTTCGATTGGCTCAGTACCCGGAAAGCTGACCGCCTGATGGACATCCGCCCCGAGGAGTCGATGGCCGGCCACGTCACCTGGCGCGCTGGCGGCCGCGTGGCCAAAGCCTGCTTCCCGCGCGATATCGAGGATCTCGCCACCTTCATGGCCGGCATGCGCCACGACGAACCGCTGCTGATGGTCGGTCTCGGGTCCAACCTGCTGATCCGCGACGGCGGCTTCGATGGCACGGCCATCTTCACCCACGGCGCGCTCGATGTGCTGCGGCTGGAAGCGGACGGATCGATCTACGCCGAGGCCGGCGTCGCGTCCCCGAAGGTCGCGCGCTTCGCCGCCAATCACAACTTTGCCAGCGCCGAATTCCTCGCCGGCATCCCCGGCACGCTGGGCGGCGCGCTGACGATGAATGCTGGCTGCCACGGCGGCGAGATCTGGTCCTACGTCGAGCGCGTGCGCATGCTCAATCGCGCGGGCGAATTCGTCGACCGCACGCCAGCGGATTTCGCCATCGGCTATCGCCATGCCGGCCTCAAGACGAGCACCGACGAGATCTTCGTCGCGGCCTGGTTGCGCTTCCCTGCCGGCGACGCCGCGACCGCGCGCGCCCACATCAAGGCATTGCTCGAAAAGCGCATTGCCAGCCAGCCGCTGCAGTTGCCGAACGCCGGCTCGGTGTTCCGCAACCCCCCCGGCGACTATGCCGCACGCCTCATCGAAGCGGCCGGTTTGAAGGGCACGCAGGAAGGCGGCGCGAGGGTATCCGAAAAGCATGCGAATTTCATCGTTAATCCGGGGGGCAGCGCAAGCGCATCCGCGATAGAAAGCTTAATCGGCCGAATTCAGGCCGAGGTACGGGAACAATTCGGTGTGGAACTGGTGCGCGAAGTGCGCATCCTTGGGGCAGCAAGGTGACGGGCGCGATGAGCAGGTTGGCGAAAGACTTTGGCAAGGTGGCGGTACTGCTGGGCGGCACATCCGCCGAGCGGGAGATTTCGCTGATCTCGGGCAAGGCAGTTCTAGCGTCACTGGTCGCCTCGGGCGTCGATGCCTTCGCCTTCGACCCCGCCGAGCAACCCGTCTGGAAACTCGCGGAAATCCGTCCCGACCACGCCTTCATCATCCTGCATGGCGGCGATGGTGAAGACGGCACGGTACAGGCCGCCCTTGACCTGATGAAGATTCCCTACACCGGCAGCGGCGTACTCGCCTCGGCGCTGGCGATGGACAAGATCCGCACCAAGTGGGTCTGGCAGGCTGCTGGCGTGCCGACCCCGCGTTCCCGGAAAGTCACTGAAGCCAGCCAGGGCGCCGACATCATCGCCGAATTTGGCCTGCCGCTGATCGTCAAGCCGGTGCGCGAAGGTTCCTCGATCGGCGTCACCAAGGTGGCGAACGCGAACGAGTTCGCCGCGGCCTTCGCCGCCGCCGCGACCCTGCCCGACGGACGCCAGGAAGAGGTCATGGCGGAAGAGTTCGTCTACGGCATCGAACTGACCGCAGCGGTTCTGGAAAACAAAGTGCTGCCACTGGTGCGCATCGAAGCGCCCGAGGGCCGCTACGACTACCAGAACAAATACTTCACCGATGTCGTGCAATATCACTGCCCGGCGGGCATCGACCCGGCCAAGGAAGCCGAGATCGGCAAGACGGTGCGAGCGGCCTTCACCGCGCTCGGCTGCCGCGGCTGGGGCCGCGCCGACCTGATCCTGCGCGCCGACGGCAGCTACAGCCTGCTCGAAATGAATACCGCACCGGGCATGACCAGCCATTCGCTGGTGCCGATGGCCGCACGTGCGGCAGGCATCGATTTCGATGCGCTGGTTCTGGAAATTCTCGCGGGGGCACGCTGTGGCCAAGCCTAGCCGCTCCAAGGGGAACACGCGCCAGCAGGCGGCCGACCCCGGCGGCCTGTGGCACCAGCCCACCCTGATGAACCTGATTGCCGACGTGCTGATCGTTGCCGCGGTGGCCGGCCTTTCCTGGGCCGCGCTGGCAGCCCTGCAGCGCCTGCCGCTGTTCCCGTTGCGCGAAGTGGTGCTGACCGCCGCACCACAGCAGGTGTCCGCCGAGCAAATCGCGCATGCCGCCCGTACCGCGGTAGTCGGCAATTTCTTCACCGTGGATCTCGAAGCGGCGCGCACTGCCTTCGAGAAGCTCCCTTGGGTTCGCAACGCCGCCGTGCGGCGCCAGTGGCCCGATGGCCTGAGCCTGACGCTGGAAGAACATGAGGCCGTGGCGCGCTGGCGTCACGCAAGCGGCGAGCAGGGCCTCGTCAATCGGCAGGGCGAGGTATTCGTCGCCGAACTGGCCGATGCGGCTGGACTCCCCCGGCTCACCGGCCCGACCGGCAGCGCGGCAGAAATGCTCGCACGCCATGCCGAATTCAGCGCAGCGCTGTCCGGCATCGGCCGCAGCATCGTCGCCGTCTCGCTCTCGCCACGCCGCGCCTGGCAGCTGAAGCTCGACGACGGCATCGCCATCGAATTGGGTCGCGACCAGGACAGCCAGCAACTGGCCATGCGGCTGGCCCGTTTCGTCGCCCATTACGAAAGCGTCAGGACGCAATTCGGTAAGGTGCAGGTGGCCGACATGCGCTACCCCAACGGCTTCGCGCTGGCCGGCCTGGAGCGCATCCCGCGCCCGGCGAAACCCGAAGCGGCAGGACGGAAGTCATGAGCAAGGAAAAGAACCGCGACCTGGTCGTGGGCCTCGACATCGGCACCTCGAAGATCGTCGCCATCGTCGCCGAGGTGAATCCCGAGGGACAACTCGCGATCCTCGGCCTCGGCACGCAGGACACGCAGGAAGCACGCGGACTGCGCAAGGGCGTGGTCGTCAACATCGAGGCGACGGTCAACAGCATCTCCAAGGCCATTGCCGAAGTCGAGATGATGGCCGGCTGCAAGGTGCGGGAAGTCTATACGGGCATCGCCGGCAGCCACATCAAGAGCAAGGATTCGAACGGCATGGCCGTGGTGCGGGACCGGGAAGTGACGCAGTACGACGTTGCGCGCGCCATCGAGGCCGCCAACGCCACGCCGATCTCGGCCGACGACCAGATCCTGCACACGCTGGTGCAGGAATTCATCGTCGACGGCCAGGATGGCGTCAAGGAACCGATCGGCATGGATGCGCGCCGTCTCGAGGTGAAAGTGCACCTCGTCACCGGTGCCGTCACCGCCGTGCAGAACATCGTCAAGTGCGTGCGCCGCTGCGGGCTCGAGGTCGTCGACCTGGTGCTGCAGCCGCTTGCCTCGGGCAACGCGGTACTGACCGACGACGAGAAGGACGTGGGGGTTTGTCTCGTCGACATCGGTGGTGGCACGACGGACATCGCGGTCTTCAGCCAGGGGGCAATCCGCCATACCGCGGTGATCCCGATCGCCGGCGACCAGATCACCAACGACATTGCCATCGCGCTGCGCACGTCGACGCAGGATGCCGAGGAAATCAAGCTGCGTTACGGTGTAGCGCTCCACCAGCTCGCCGACCCGGAAGAGATGCTCGAAGTCCCCGGCGTTGGCGACCGGCCGGCAACCAGCCTGTCGCGCGCGACGCTGGCCGGGTTCATCCAGCCACGCGTGGAAGAAATCTTCCAGAAGGTGCAGGACGAATTAACGAAGAGCGGCTACGCGCGCCTGCTGCGCGCCGGCATCGTGCTCACCGGTGGCAGCGCCCAGATGCCCGGCATGGCGGAACTGGGCGAGGAGATTTTCCACAACACGGTCAAGGTCGGCATGCCCCACTACACCGGCAATCTGCGCGACTTCATCAAGAATCCGCGCTATGCGACGGCGATGGGCCTGCTGCTCGAAGGCGTCGCGCAGAAGCAGCGCGGCAGCAAAGAGCCGCCGATGAGCATGGGACAGGTTTTCGGGCGCATGCGCGCCTGGTTTGCACGCAATCTTTAATTTTTCAGGAACGTTTTAGCAACAAAAGGAGAGGCGAGTATGTTCGAAATCATCGACAGGGACGTAAACGACACGATCATCAAGGTGATCGGCGTAGGCGGTGCCGGCGGCAATGCCGTTGAGCACATGATTCGTGAAGGCGTAGGCGGCGTGGACTTCATCTGCTGCAACACCGATGCGCAGGCCTTGAAGAATTCCTCAGCCGGCGCAAAGTTGCAGCTCGGCCCGGGCCTCGGCGCCGGTGGCAAGCCCGAACGCGCGCGCGAACATGCACGCAACGAGCGCGAAAGCATCGCTGACATGCTGCGCGGCGCGCACATGTGCTTCATCACCGCCGGCATGGGCGGCGGCACCGGCACCGG
>CAZTWA010000155.1:0-6235 GCA_964617225.1 uncultured Methyloversatilis sp. | reverse complement strand
TCAGTGCAACCCAGGTCAGGCTGAATTTGCCCGGCATGGTCATCCCCGTTTTCGACGCGACGCTGGATGTCGGCGATGATGGCAACTGGCGGAAACTCGGTATCACTGATAAAGAGAACAAGGTTTCCATCCAGTTGAACGCTACCGAACCTGCACGACTGGAAATCAAGCTCAACAAATCCTCCCTGCCACTCGTTAAATCCCCCGTGTTTGATGAGCTTACGGCGGTGGGCAGATTCGACCATCGCGGCATGCACATCGAGAAATTCGAGGGCTATTCCCATGGTGGCACGCTCACCGGCAGCGCCAAGTTGCAATGGTCGACGAGCGCCAGCCTCGAAGGGGAAGTGAAAGCCAGCTTACTCGACATGACAACATTGCTGCCGGGGCTGATGGAAGACGGCCGGCTTGCAGGCAGTGCCAATTTTTCGCTACCGCTCGACAGAAAAGCCACCCCGCGTTTGACGGGTTCCTTTTCCATCGAAAATTGCACGCTGTCTGGCGTCGACTTTGGACGCTTATTGAAAGGCGAGGGGGGCGGCCAAACCCGGTTCAACAGGTTGAGCGGCAATCTGACGCAGCAGGGCGGAAGTATCCGGTTGAGCCAGATCGCTGGCGATGTCGGCAAGCTGGCCGTCAAGGGGAGTGCCGAAATCAACGAACAAGACCATGTCAAAGGCCAGTTCAGTGTCGACCTCAAGTTTGGCGCCGAGCGGCGACATGCCGAGGCCGTGCTCTCTGGTCCATTCAAGGCACCCTTCAAGGAATTGAGATGGGTTCGGCGATAAGGCCATTGCCACCGATTAGTATTGCCTGCACGACGTGCAGCCGCCGCCGATGTCGCTCGCCGTTCTGAAAAGCCGGGCGCTCGCCGGGCTGCAGGCGCCCGAAGTCGCCGTCGAGGTGCATCTCGCGAACGGCCTGCCGTCCTTCACGCTGGTTGGCTTGCCCGAGACCGAAGTCAAGGAAGCACGCGACCGTGTGCGCGCTGCAATACAAAACAGCAGCTTCGACTTTCCCGCCAAGCGCATCACCGTCAACCTCGCGCCGGCTGACCTGCCGAAAGAGTCGGGACGCTTCGACCTGCCGATCGCGCTCGGCATCCTCATCGCCTCGGGACAGATCCAGGCGAAGGATCTGGAAGCCCATGAGTTCGCCGGTGAGTTATCCCTGTCGGGCGAACTGCGCCCGGTGCGCGGCACCCTGGCGATGTGCCTCTCGGCGGCCGGTGCCGGGCGCGCCTTCGTCCTGCCGTCCGCAAGCGCGGATGAAGCAGCGCTCGTCGCGAGCGCGACCATCCTGCCGGCGCGCGGCCTGCTCGACGTCTGCGCCCATCTGAACGGAACGCAGCCCTTGGCGCCGCATGCGGGTGCCGTCTCGCCAGCGCTGACTTTCGTTGCCGACCTCGCCGAGGTGAAGGGGCAACTGCCGGCAAAGCGTGCGCTGGAAGTCGCCGCAGCGGGCAATCACAGCCTGCTGATGTCGGGCCCGCCCGGCTCGGGCAAGTCGATGCTGGCGCAACGCCTGCCGGGGCTGCTGCCGCCGATGACCGAACAGGAAGCGCTCGAATGCGCGGCCGTACATTCGCTGGCGGGTGGGTTCGATGTCGCGCGCTGGGGACAACGGCCGTTCCAGGCGCCGCATCACACAGCGTCGAGTGCCGCGCTGGTTGGCGGGGGCGGTGTACCGCGCCCCGGCGAAATCTCCCTCGCGCACCATGGCGTGCTTTTCCTCGACGAACTGCCCGAGTTCGAGCGCCGCGTCCTCGAAGCCCTGCGCGAACCGCTCGAGACCGGCCACATCCGCGTCTCGCGTGCCGCGCGGCGGGCCGACTTCCCGGCGCGCTTCCAACTCGTCGCGGCAATGAATCCGTGCCCTTGTGGACACCTGGGCGACGCGAAGTGCCGCTGCACGCCCGACCAGGTCGCGCGCTACCGGGGCAAATTGTCCGGTCCGCTGCTCGACCGCATCGACCTGATGATCGAGGTGCCGGCGGTGACGGAAGCGGAATTGACCACGCGCGGCCCGCGTAACGATTGCGAATCCTCGTCCAGTGTGCGCACTCGCGCCACGGCTGCGCGCGAGCGCCAGATCGCGCGGCAGGGCAAGCCGAACGCGCAACTGACGCCCGACGAGATCGACCTGTACTGCCTGCCCGACTGCGCAGGGGCCGCGCTACTGAAACAGGCGATGGCGCGGCTCGACCTGTCGGCGCGCGCCTATCACCGCATCCTCAAGGTGGCGCGCACCATTGCCGACCTGGCCGGCGAACCGATCATTCGAGGTTCGCATGTCGCCGAGGCGATCCAGTACCGGCGCGGCCTGAACGTTTAGGGCACCCATCAATCGAGCACAGCGAGCACGCAGTCTCCCCTTCCGCGAGGAAGGGGCTGGGGGAAGGCGGGCTTACGATTGTTGGCAGCGTGTCTCGCGGATGAAGGGGACGAGAATGAGGGCGAGCAATACGCTCGCAAACAGCAGGGCGAATCCGCCTTGCCAGGTGGCCGCGTCATAGAGGCGCACGCCGTTGGCCTCGGCGCCGCTCCAGCCGCGGTCGAGCAGCCAGCCGATGCCCGGCTGCAGCAGCACGCCCCCAAGCAGCGGACCCATGTTGACGACGCCGGAGGCCGTGCCCATCAGCCGCAGCGGCAGCGATTCCTTTGCCCAGGCGAAGCCGATGATGATGTTGCCCGAGGCGAAGCCGATCACGACCAGCAGCGGAATCATCAGCCAGAGGGGCAATGGCAGGAAGATCACCGCCGCCCAGCCGGCGGTGGCGATCGCGCCGCTGATCAGGTAGAGCGGCTTGCGCCGGCCCAGCTGCTGCGACCAGTTGCCCAGCAGCGGACCGCCCAGTGCCCAGGCCGCCAGCAGCGTGGAGGTGACGGCCGCGGCAGCCTTCGGGTCGAGGCCATGCACCTGCCGCAGCCACGGCACGCCCCACAGGCCGGCAAAGGTCAGCACTGCGCCCGAAAAGCCGATTGGCGCAAGCATCAGCAGCCAGATGTTGCGGTAGGTCAGCACCTCGACGATGCCCGCGAGCACGGGTGCGTGGGCGTGGCTTTTTCCATCAAGTTGGTGGTGGCTGGCATGGCCGCGCTCGGCGGGGTCGTCACGCACGATGAGCCAGATCGCGACACACAGCAGGGTGGCGAACATGCCGGCGCTGCCCATCACCATGCGCCAGCCGAAGTTCTCGACCAGCAGGCGCAACGGCACGCCGGCCATGACGCCGCCCGCCACGCCGAAGAACAGCGCCATGCCCGAAGCGAGCGCGTACTTCTGCGGCGGGAACCAGTGGCTCGCGAGTTTGAGCGTCGAGACGAAGGCGACGGCCACCGAGGCACCGACCAGCAGCCGGCCAAATCCGGCCCAGCCGAAGCTGGGTGCGAAGGCGAACAACAGGCTGCCGATGGCCGCGACGCCCGCGCCGGCCGCCAGTACGCGGCGCGGTCCCCAGCGATCGGCGAGCACGCCGGTGGGTATCTGCATCGCGACGTAGGCGTAGAAGTAGAAGGCCGAGAGGTTGCCGAGCGCCGCGCCGCCGATGGCGAATTCGGCCATCAGCTGGTCGGTCATCACCGCCGGGGCGACGCGCTGGTAGAAAGCGAAGAGGTAGAGCAGGGCGCCGAGGCCCCAGACCGTCCAGGCCAGCCGCAGCGGCGGCGGGGTCATGCCGGGACGTTGGTTGCCCACCACAGGCGGGCGCGCAATCCCCAGGTCGTGGTGTAGCCGACCACGCGGAAACGGATGTTGCCCGCCGGGTCGACGACGAAGTGCGCCGGCACCACGCGCACGCCCCAGGCATCGGCAATGTCGCTGTCGTCGTCGGCGAGGGCCGGCAGCTTGAGGTCGCGCTCCTTGAGGTAATCGGCGATCTCGGCGCGCTCGCCCGACTGCATCGCGATCGAGACCACCGGCCAGTCACGCGCCACGGACTCGATGTTGCCTGCTTCGGACTTGCAGACGCCGCACCAGGTCGCCCAGAACACCACCAGCTGTGCCGGGCTCGATGCTCCAGTGCCCCCGGGTGCCGTCTCGCCGGCGCTGACTTTCACGGGGCTGCCGTCGGTGCGCGTACCGCCAGTCGGCGGCGCCTTGCCGCTGGCCAGGCCGCTGTTCTGCCAGGTCGTGATGCCGCTGACGATGGCGACGAGGATGAGGATTTCGAGACCCCAACGTTTCCAGCGTTTCGGGTCGCGCAGGGCGGAAAGGAGGTTGGCAAGTTTCATGGGCCGTGATGTTAGCAGCGGAACCGTTTGCTTTTTTCATGATCAACCCGACATACTGGGTCCAACGCCTATTGCGGGAGTCCGCCATGTCCCACGTACTTCAGTCCGAAACGGTCAATCAAGCGCGCCCGGTTGAACGGCTGGTCGTCGGCAAGGAAACCTCCGACGGCGCCGGCGTGCGGCTGACCCGCGTGCTGACCCACGACCTGCAGCGCCGGCTCGATCCCTTCCTGATGCTCGACGCCTTCGGCAGCGACGATCCGGACGACTACATCGCCGGCTTCCCCGATCACCCGCACCGCGGCTTCGAGACGATCACCTACATGCTCGCCGGCCGCATGCAGCACAAGGACAGCGCCGGCCATGCGGGCCTGCTGGAGAACGGCGGCGTGCAGTGGATGACCGCTGGGCGGGGCGTGATCCATTCCGAGATTCCGCAGCAGGAAGAAGGGGTGATGGAAGGCTTCCAGCTCTGGCTCAACCTGCCGGCGGGCGAGAAGCTCTGCGCGCCGTGGTACCAGGATTTCGCGGCGGCCGATTTGCCGCGCTTTCAAACGGCAGACGGCGTGACGGCCATCGTCATCGCGGGCGAGACGCATGGGGTGACGGGCGCGGTCACGCGTGAAGCCTCTGCACCGCTGTATCTTGACCTGCACCTGCCGGCTGGCAGCCGCTTCGTGCAGCCCTTGCCGGCGGACCGCAACGCGTTTGTTTATGTGTATCGCGGCGCGGCCACGGTGGGTGGCACCGACGTGCCGGCCGGACGCATGGCGATCCTCGCCAATGCGGGTGACGGCGTGGTCATCGAGGCGGCGGCGGAAGCGCGCGCGATCCTGGTCGCCGGCCGGCCACTCGGCGAACCGATCGTGCAGTACGGCCCGTTCGTGATGAATACGCAGCAGGAGATCCAGCAGGCGCTGGCCGACTACCGGGAAGGCCGGCTGGCCTGAAACCCCCGCGCCACGGGGAAAGGCGCCAGGCTGCATGCTAGAATTTCCCTCGATTTCAACCACTTCCGTCGTTCCCCCTCGATGCAATCCGACCGCTCCAGCGAGTTGCGCGACCTGCTCGCGCGGCGCATCCTCATTCTTGACGGTGCCATGGGCACCATGGTTCAGAAACACGGCCTCGGCGAAGCCGACTATCG
This sequence comes from uncultured Methyloversatilis sp., assembly GCA_964617225.1. Lineage (GTDB taxonomy): Bacteria > Pseudomonadota > Gammaproteobacteria > Burkholderiales > Rhodocyclaceae > Sulfuricystis. The sequence goes on along the minus strand of CAZTWA010000155.1, from coordinate 856 downwards.
CGGCGCGCGCTTCGTCGATCATCACGTCGACCTCAAGGGCAACAACGACCTGCTCTGCCTGAAGCGGCCGGACGTCATCGGCGGCATCCACGCGGCCTACCTCGAGGCCGGCGCCGACATCATCGAGACCAATACCTTCAATGCCACGCGCGTCTCGCAGGCCGAGTATGGGCTGGGGGAGCTCGCCTACGAAATCAACGTCGCCGGCGCGCAACTGGCCCGCGAAGTCGCCGACCGCTATTCGACCCCCGACAAGCCGCGCTTCGTCGCCGGCGTGCTCGGCCCGACCTCGCGTACCTGCTCGATCTCGCCGGACGTGAACGACCCGGGCTTCCGCAACGTCACCTTCGACGCGCTGGTGGCCGACTATGTCGAATCGGCGCGCGGTCTCGTCGAAGGCGGCGCCGACATCCTGCTGGTCGAGACGATCTTCGATACCCTCAACGCCAAGGCCGCGCTCTACGCCATCGAAACCTTCTTCGAGCAGATGGGCCGGCGCTGGCCGGTGATGATCTCCGGCACGATCACCGACGCGTCGGGCCGCACGCTTTCGGGCCAGACGGCCGAAGCCTTCTGGAACTCGCTGCGCCATGCGCGCCCCGTGTCGATCGGCCTCAACTGCGCGCTCGGCGCGAAGGAACTGCGCCAGTACGTCGAGGAAATCGGCCGCATCGCCGACTGTTACGTTTCGGCGCACCCGAACGCCGGCCTGCCGAATGCCTTCGGCGGCTACGACGAAACACCCGGGATGCTCGCCGACGAATTGGCGCAGTGGGCGCAGGACGGCCTGCTCAACATCGCCGGCGGCTGCTGCGGCACGACCCCCGACCACATCCGCGCCATCGCGGCGGCCCTG
>CAZTWA010000154.1:0-6270 GCA_964617225.1 uncultured Methyloversatilis sp. | reverse complement strand
TGCAGCAGCGGCGCGATGATGCCGTAGGAGGTGCCCGTCACCCAGCCCGGATCGGCGGTGCACCAGAACACGTCGTCGGGATGCAGGTCGAGCGCATATTTGCCCGTGGCGTAATGCGTCACCACCGCACCCTGCACATGCACGGCCCCTTTCGGCGTGCCCGTTGTCCCGCTGGTGAAGTGCAGCAGCGCCATGTCCTCGGCGGTGGTCGGTGTCGGCGTGCATGGTTCGGTCGCCTGCGCCATCAGCGTCGCGAGGTCGAGCGTGGCGGGCATGTCTGACGTGCCGCCGTCCTCGGCCACCAGCAGCACGTGCTTCAGGGCGGGCATCTTCTCGCGCCATTGGGCCACCTTGCGTTCGTAGAGCGCGTCGGTGGTGACCAGTACCTTGCCCTCGCCGAGATTGACGCGCGTCGCGATCGGCTCCGGACCGAAGGCCGAAAACAGCGGCGAGACGACGCAGCCGTTCTGCAACGCCCCGAGCACCGCGACATAGAGCTCGGGAATGCGCCCGGCCAGCACGAACACGCGATCCCCCTTGCCGATGCCCAGACCGTTCAGCACGCTGCAGAACTTGTCCGCCAGCCTTGCCAGTTCGCCATAGGTGATGTCGCGGGGCGGTTCATTGCGGGCCAGAAAGCGGAAGGCGACCTTGTCGCGCAACGCGCCTTGGGCATGCCGCCCCACGCCAAGGTGGGCAATATTGACGGCACCCCCACTCTTGATCGTCAATGCGTCGGCGACGGCCTGCCAGGAAAATGCGCGCCGCTCCACGTCATGGTCGGCCCAGTTCGGCGCCACGCGCAGATCGGCGGCAGTCTTGCGGATGATCGATGGCATATCCATTCCATCACCTCCCTTTAATAAGCATAGACCGGGAAGTGCCCTGAGAGAAGGCGGCTCATGCCGTCCCGCTAACGCTGACTTTGGCCTCGTCCGGGGTGGCGTCATCGAGCGTTGCGGCAAGCAGCGCCTGCATCCGTTTCCAGTGCGAGCCTGCCCAATACACCCGGCCGCAGGCCACGCAGGTGGTGAAGTGTTCATGTTGCGTGCGGACGGCGGGCGGCAGTCGATCCAGCACGTCGTGCTTATCGACCGACTGAAGCGTTGCATTGCATTCCAGGCACCGCGAAAAGGGACGGACATCGGCGGCCAGGTCGAGGCGCCGGACAATTTCCGTGAATTGCAGCGACGGTTGCAAGGCATGGACGTAGCAGCCGTGCGTGATGCCGCGATGCTTGAGCAGATCGCGGTCGCGCGTGAGCAGGATGCGGCCTTCGTCGCTGGCGATGGCAGCGAGTTCACGGTCGTGAAAATCATTCCGGTAAAGCGCATCGAAACCGGCCATGCGCAGCAGGCGGGCCAGCCCGCCCAGGTGGGCGTCGGCGACGAAGCGGGGCGGGTGCGGCGCCGCCGCGCGCACGCGCTGTAGCGAGGTCACGTCGAGGGCCGCGAAATGCGGATAGACGGCCACGCGGTCGCCTTCGCGCAGCAGCAGGTCGAATCCCGCCGATACGCCATTGACGAGGATGAGTTCCACCTCGGTATGGGGCACGCCGAGTGCCTCGATCATGTGCTTCGTGGTGGCGGCCTCGGCACAGGCAACGGCGAACTCCCGGCGGCGGCGGTCGGGGGGCAGGAAGTCATTCAACTCCGCGTAAAAACGGAAAGCCGCCGTAACCATCGTGCGATGCCACCTGTCCATGTCGTGGTGCGGATACTATAAAGCGTAGCAGGGCAGCGGGCGCTTACAGCGGAGGCAAGACGGGCGTGAGCATGACGTGGGAGACTTTTGCACATGAGGCCGATGTCGGCGTGCGCGGCACGGGCGACACGCTGGCCGAGGCTTTCGCCGGCGCGGCGACGGCCCTGACGGCCGTGGTGTGCGATCCCGCCAAAGTCAGCGCTGGCGAGGCGGCGCACATCACCTGCGAGGCGCCCGACAACGAGTTGCTGCTGATCGACTGGCTCAATGCGCTGATCTACGCAATGGCGACGCGCCACCTGCTGTTCGCGCGCTTCGAGGTCTGCATCGAAAATCACCGGCTGCAGGCGACGGCATGGGGCGAGCGGGTGGATGTCGCGCGCCACGAGCCGGCCGCCGAGATCAAGGGCGCATCGTTTTGCGAACTGGCGGTGCGGCAGGCGGCCGACGGCCGCTGGCTGGCGCAAAGCGTGGTCGACGTCTGAGGAGCGCGACATGGATTTGAAGCAGTTGAAGCAGCGCAGCGAGTTCGAGTGGGAATTGCCCAAGGCCGGCGCGATGCGCGTGCCGGGGGTGATCTTTGCCTCGCGCGAGTTGGTTGCGGCGATGGACGAGAAGGTGCGCGAGCAGGTCGCCCATGTCGCCGGCCTGCCGGGGATCGTCGCTGCGTCCTACGCGATGCCCGACGCGCATTGGGGCTACGGCTTCCCGATCGGCGGCGTCGCCGCGTTCGATGCCGAGGACGGTGGCGTGGTCTCGGCCGGCGGCGTCGGCTTCGACATCTCCTGCGGCGTGCGCACACTCCGCACCGGCCTGACGCGGGCCGATATCGAGCGTGAAAAAATTCGCCTCGCCGACCTCCTGTTTGCGCGCATCCCCGCCGGCGTCGGCAGCACCGGCACGGTGCACCTCGGCGCGGCCGGCATGGCGGCGATGCTCAAGGGCGGTGCACGCTGGGCCGTCAAACAGGGCTACGGCAGCACGGTCGACCTGGCTTACATCGAAGAGCAGGGGTGCGTGGCGGGCGCCGATCCCGCCGCGGTGTCCGCGCAGGCGAAGCAGCGCCAACTCGACGAGATGGGCACGCTCGGCTCGGGCAACCACTACCTCGAGGTGCAGGTCGTCAGCGAACTCTTCGACGCCGCGGCCGCCCAAGCGTATGGACTGGCGGCCGGCGACGTGGTGGTGAGCATCCATTGCGGCTCGCGCGGTCTGGGCCACCAGATCGGCACTGATTACCTGCGCGAGATGGTGATTGCCGCGCCGGCGGCGGGCATTCACCTGCCCGACCGCGAACTGGCCTGCGCACCGCTGAAGTCCGCGCTCGGCCAGCGTTACCTCGGCGCGATGCGGGCGGGAATCAACTGCGCGCTGGCGAACCGCCAGATCCTCACCCATCTGGCGCGCGCAGCCTTTGCCGAAATCTTTCCCGGCGCCCGCCTGCCGCTGCTCTACGATGTCTCGCACAACACCTGCAAGGAAGAAACGCATGCGGTCGCCGGCCGCCCGCAGAAACTGTTCGTGCATCGCAAGGGTGCGACGCGCGCCTTCGGTCCGGGCCACCCCGAACTGCCGCCCGACTATGCCGCGACCGGCCAGCCGGTGCTGATCGGCGGCAGCATGGGCACGGCATCGTGGATTCTTGCCGGTGCGGCGGCTGCAGGGAATAACGCGGAGGAGCGCGCCTTCGGCTCGGCCTGCCACGGCGCCGGCCGCGCGATGAGTCGCCACGAAGCGACGAAGCGCTGGCAGGGGCGTGCCGTGGTGGATGAATTGGCCGCACGGGGCATACTCATCCGCAGTCCGAGTTTCCGCGGCGTGGCCGAAGAGGCGCCGCTCGCCTACAAGGACGTCGGTGCGGTGGTCGAATCCGCCGAACACGCCGGCCTCGCGCGGCGCGTTGCGCGGCTCGAGCCGCTGGTGTGCATCAAGGGATGAGTGCCAAAGTGTTTGCCAAAGTCAGCGCTGGCGAGACGGCAGGCAGGGGCACTGGCCCTGGACATTGGGCAAAATCGGGTAACGAGGAGATGATGCGATGCTGATTGGCGTACCGAAGGAAATCAAGACCCACGAATACCGTGTCGGCCTCGTGCCGGCCAGCGTGCGCGAACTGACCGCACGCGGCCACCGTGTGCTGGTGCAGTCCGGCGCCGGCGCGGCGATCGGGCTGGGCGATGACCTGTACGCGGACGCCGGGGCCGAGATCGTTCCCGGGGCGGAAGAAGTGTTTGCGCGCGGCGAACTGATCGTCAAGGTGAAGGAACCGCAGCCCGGCGAATGCGCGCTGTTGCACGCCGGCCAGGTGCTGTTCACTTACCTGCATCTGGCGCCCGACCCGGAGCAGGCGCGGCGCCTGCTCGCTTCGGGCGTCACGGCGATCGCCTACGAAACGGTGACCAGCGCCAGCGGCGGCCTGCCATTGCTGGCGCCGATGAGCGAGGTGGCGGGCCGCATGGCGATTCAGGTCGGCGCGCATTGCCTCGAGAAGCCGCAGGGCGGTTCAGGCCTGCTGCTGGGCGGCGTGCCTGGGGTTCCCCCAGCCGAGGTCGTGGTGCTGGGCGGCGGCGTGGTGGGCTACAACGCGACGCTGATCGCGACCGGCATGGGGGCCAGCGTCACGGTGGTCGATCGTTCGCACGACCGGCTGGGCTGGTACGACACGCTGTTCGGCAACCGCGTGCGCACGAAGCATTCGACGGCGGCGACCGTCGAGGCCAGCGTGCTCGCCGCCGATCTGGTCGTGGGCGCCGTGCTGGTCCCGGGCGCCGCGACGCCGCAACTGGTCGGCCGCGACATGCTCGCGCGCATGCGGCCGGGATCGGTGCTGGTGGATGTGTCGATCGACCAGGGAGGCTGCTTCGCCACCAGCCGGCCGACGACGCACGCCGCGCCGACCTTCGTCCTCGACGGCATCGTGCATTACTGCGTGGCCAACATGCCCGGCGCGGTGCCGCGCACGTCGGCCTTCGCGCTCAACAACGCCACGCTGCCCTACGTCAGCGCGCTGGCCGGCAAGGGCTGGCGGCAGGCCCTGCGCGACGATCCTTACCTGCGGTCCGGGCTCAACGTGCATGCGGGCGCGATTACCCACGCGCAGGTGGCGCAGGCCCTCGGCCTGCCCTACCGCAACCCGGCCGCAATCCTCGACTGACCGTCCGGCGCGTGCCGTTGGCGTACCGCAGGCACTCAGCCTTCCTGATGTCCCAACAAATGGGCCAGGAATGCTTCGGCGACGGCGGACAGATGTTTGCCGGCCGGGTAAGCCACATACCATTTGCGCCGCAGGGGAAAGCCGGCGACGTCGAGCGGTTGAAGCAAGCCCCCCGTGCCATCGAGGGCAAGCGTATGTAGTGACAGCACGGAAACGCCCAGGCCCCCGGCGATGGCCTGCTTGATCGCCTCGTTGCTGCCAAGCTCCATGCGCACCTTGAGCTTGAAGCCGTGCTCGGCGAAGTGCCGCTCGGTGGCCAGTCGCGTGCCCGAGCCGGGTTCGCGCAAGATGAAGGGTTCCTCCGCAATCCGGGCCAGTGGTATCCGTTTGCGACGGGCCAGCGCATGATCGTTGCGGGCAATGACCACCAGCGGGTTGTCGGCGATCGGGGTCGCCACGACGTCCATCCCCTCGGGAGGGGCGCCGAGAATCGCGAGGTCGTCCTCGTTGTTCGCAATGCGCGCCAGCAGCTTTTCCCGGTTGGTGACGGTCAGCGATGCCTCGATGCCGGGATAGCGTACGCAGAACTCGCCGAGCAGACGTGGCACCAGGTACTTCGCGGTGGTGACCATGGCAACGCGCAGGCGGCCGCGTTTTAGCCCCTGCATGTCGGCGAGGCGCATCTCCAGCCGTTCCAGTCCGCCGAGCATGTCGCAGCAGGTGGCGAGCACTTCGCGGCCGGCGTCGGTGAGGTGCAGGCGTTTGCCGGTCCGTTCCAGGAGCGGCATGCCGACACTGTCTTCGAGTTGCTTGATCTGGGTAAACACGGCCGGCTGGGTGAGGTGAAGCTCCTCGGCGGCGCGCGTGTAGGACAGGGTGCGGGCGACGGCCTCGAAAATCTGAACCTGCCGCAGGCTCACGTGCATTAATTCACTCCAGTAAATAATAAAGATAAATACTATTCAGTTTTGTTTAGTGTCTCACCTGCCCATACTGCGGTCAACCCGAATCCCCTCGGGCAAGACGACCGATAACGTAAAGGAGACATGAATGGCCGCAAAGACGTACAACGCTGGCGTCAAGGAATATCGCCAGACCTACTGGACCCCGGAATACACCCCGAAGGACACCGATATCCTGGCCTGCTTCAAGGTTACCCCGCAGCCGGGCGTGGCACGCGAGGAAGTGGCTGCCGCCGTGGCCGCCGAATCATCCACCGGCACCTGGACCACAGTGTGGACCGACCTGCTGACCGACCTCGACTACTACAAGGGCCGCGCCTACCGCATCGAGGACGTACCCGGCGACGACACCTGCTTCTATGCCTTCGTGGCTTACCCGATCGACCTGTTCGAAGAGGGCTCCATCGTCAACGTGCTGACCTCGCTGGTCGGCAACGTGTTCGGCTTCAAGGC
>CAZTWA010000153.1:0-6279 GCA_964617225.1 uncultured Methyloversatilis sp. | reverse complement strand
CGGTCGCCGCCGCGATGCGCGTGGCGGCTTCCTGGCGACGCAAGCCGGCGTCGAGTTCTTCCTGCGTCAGTGCGCCCGACTTGACGAGGATCTCGCCGAGCCGCATGGTTTCCTCGGGTAAGTGTTCGATCAGGCCGAGGTAGTCAGCGACCTTGCTGTTGGGCGGCAGGATGTGCAGCTCGCACTCGTCGCGGCAGAAGGCGAAGACGTTCTCGATCTGTTCCTTGCTGGCGTGCGAGCGCAGCGTGATCTCGAAACCCAGGTAGCAGCACTCAGGGTCCATCGCCTCTGCCGGCGGCATCGCGTCGCAGAGCGTTTCCAGGTGGACGATCTCGCCCAGATTCAACAGGTAGCGCAGGAAGGCGAGCGGCTCGACCCCGCCTTTCATCACGTCACGACCGAAGCGGATCGACACATGCCAGCAATCGTTGATCGCCGTGTCGCCCCCCGTGCGCTCGACGGTGCCGACGCTGGCCTCAGGCATCATCGCACCACTTTCGAGTGCGTTTTCCGCCGGCGCATTGGTGAAGCCGCGCAGGACGTCGGCGGTAACTTCGCCCGCCTGTTGCAGCGAAGCTTCTTCGTCCATCTGGCCCTGGTCGACGCGGTCGAGCAGCGCACCAATATGGTCGCAACCCTTGAGCAGCGCGGTGATCAGTTCGGGGCTGACGGCGATGTCGCCGTTGCGCAGCTTGTCGAGCAGGTTCTCGAGGATGTGGGTGAATTTCTCGATGTGATGCAGTTCGACAACGCCGGACGCGCCCTTGATGGTATGGGCGGCGCGGAAGATGGCGTTGAGGGTTTCCTCGTCGGCATCCCCCTGCTCCATGCGCAGCAGGCCGTCTTCCATCGCGGTGAGTTGTTCGCGGGCTTCCTGGGCGAATACGCTGTAGATCTCTTCCATGAGTGTCCGTCCTCCGCTCAGTGTTCGGCGGGAATGATCATCGGATCGCCGAAGAAGGCGTCCATGTTGTAGAAGTCGATGACCTCGCGCACTGCCGGGCTGTGCGCGACGATGTGCAGCGTGCACCCCTGCCGCTGGCATTCGCGCTTGGCCATCACCAGCAGCTGGAAGCCGGCGGTATCCATCTCGCCGACGTGCGAAAGGTCGAGTTCGACGATGCCGGCGCTGCTGATTCCGTTCAGCAGCTGCGCCTTGATCTCGCCGGCGGTGTAGATGGTCATCGGCCCGTCGAGCATCTGATGGACCGCACCTTCGGTCGTCGTCTGGGTGGCAAATTCGGTCACGGTTGATCCTCCCTTAGAACAGTTCGACCTTCGGCCCGTCGGCACTGCGGCTGCTGCCGCCGCCGGCGTGCAGGGCCGTCTGGTGCGTGTCGCGCTGCGAGCTCATCACATAACTGCTGTAGATCTCGTCCAGATGGTGGGCCAGTGGCCGCAGTTCGAAATTCGGGTCGTCGAACTGGGCGAGCCGGCTGGCCAGCAACTCGGCATGCCCGTCCAGACGCTGCAGTGCATTGATCACCTGCTCGATCTGCTGCCGCGTCACGTCCTGGAACTGCACGCTCGCCAACGCGTCCATGAACATCGTCGTCAGCTCCTGGCTGGCCTCGCGTACGCGGGCGAGCACCACCGCGTCGTGCTCGGTCATGTTCTGGTAATCACTGCCCATCTCGTTGAGCTGGTTAGAAAAGCTCTGCAGTGCTGCGCGCTCGGCCTCGATGTTGCTGTGGGCCAGCTTGTCCTGGAACTGCGATTCGATCGACGTGGCAACCTGCTGGATGCCCTGGTTGATCTGCCCGACGGCCTTGTCGGCCTCGGCCGACAGCTTGCGCACCTCGTCGGCGACCACGGCGAAACCCCGCCCGGCCTCGCCTGCGCGCGCCGCCTCGATGGCCGCGTTCAGGGCCAGCAGGTTGGTCTGCCCGGAAATGCTCTTGATCAGGTCAACCAGCTTGGTCAGCGAGCGCGCCTCGCCAACGACTGTCGCGATGCGCTGCTGATCAGCTTCTGATTCGTTGACGCGCTGTGCGATGTACGAATCCAGCCGTTCGATCAGCTGCCGGTTCTGCTCGATGCGCTGTCCGGCCGCAGCCACGAGATCGTTGGTTTCGTGGGTGGAGGAATCGACGAACTGGCTCATCCGCGTGATGGTTTCATCGATGGACTGCAGGCGACTGGTGATGTCGAAGGCCGCCATTTCGGTGGCATTCACGATGGTGTTCAACTGGCCGCGCACGACATCGTTGAAGGTGCCGACCTGCTTGAGCTCGTTGCCAACCTGCTCTGCCGCGGCGATATAGCTGTCGGCCCGGTAGGCAACTTCAGCCTGCTGCTTGCCCAGCCCCAGCATCCAGTCCCTGTAGAAGGCGATCGAGACGACCCGCTGGGCCAGGAAAGCCACGATGACGATCAGCAAAGTACCCAGCGCATCACCGAGCGGCGAATCAAGCCCGACCATCGGCTGAAAGCTGTTGTGCCACCAGTCATTGAAAAAATAGACGACCAGGGCGGCACCCAGCCCAACAATCAGTGCGACCAGGCCGGCCCGTCGCAATAGTTGGATGAAGTCCATCCGGGATTACCTCAGGACCAGCTTGATGGTGTTGAGCAGTTCGTCGGCCGTCGCCGGCTTGACGAGCCAGCCCGACGCGCCGGCTGCCTTGGCCTCGGCGCGCTTCGACTGCTGCGATTCCGTGGTCAGGAACAGGATCGGCATGAACTTGTACTGCGGCAGCTTGCGCACTTCCTTGATGAACTCGATGCCGTTCATGCCCGGCATGTTGAGGTCGGTGATCAGCAGGTCGACCTTGACGCCGGTCTTGAACTTCGCCAGTCCCTCGTTGGCATTCGCCGCCTTCTCGACGCCGTAGCCGGCCTTGCTCAGGATGTTCGTGATGGACAGCAGGATGGTGGCGGAATCGTCTACCAGCATGATCGTTTTCACTTGTGCACTCCCTATATCGTTCGTCTTATTAGCTATTTACTTTGGTAATATTATGCCCAAGAAATATAACACCAGCTTTTGATGTATATCAAAAATTTTTCTTATTCTGGATAAATACATGCGGTTTCGTTTTTTTATTCTTTTTTTCAATGTGTTGTGATTTTTCACCTCAAGCTTTCACGCCTATATACTATTTATTATGTATAAGCACGTCTTATTACTTTTGTATAGCCACTGAGGTTTTGTTGGTGCATAATTCTCAGCAAAGGTTACAGCATCCCCACCTGTCTTTCCTAGTCGTATTGCATGACGCTTCAAATCGAAATCCGTTTTGCCAGGACAAACCAAGATGGCACGCATTGAGCAACCGCTTGAGATGGTTCTCACCGCCGCGGGGTTCGGCATCTGGGAATACGACCACCGCACCGGACGCGCGACGTGGAATGCCACACTGGGCCAGATGCTGCATCTGCCGCCCGAACGAATCATCAGCCTTGACGATTGGCTCAACCGCATCCATGCGAACGACCGCCCGCAGGTCGAAGCCCGCGTCGCGGACGCCAACAGCGGCAAAACACCGATTTACCAGGTGCGCTATCGCGTTCTGTGTGGCGACGATCAGTGGCGCTGGATCGAGTCGCGCGGCCAGGTGGTCGAACGGGATGACGCCGGCCTGCCGCTAATGTCCACCGGCATCTTGCACGACATCAGCGCCCAGATGCAGGCGGAAAGCGCCTTGCAGAGCTGCGAGGAGCGCCATCGCCTCATCGCCGAACACTCCCTCGACTGGCAGTACTGGGTGGGTACGGACGGCAAATATCTTTATGTATCGTCGGCCTGCGAGGTCATCAGCGGCTACCCGCCCGCGCGTTTCATGGCCGACCCGGGTTTCATGGAAAACCTGATCGAACCCGAGGACCGGGCGATCTGGCAGTCACATTGGCATGCCCTGGTTACACCGGAATCCGCGCCCGTCCATCCGCACGACAACCTGCAGTTCCGCATCCGCCGTCCCGACGGCGAAATCCGCTGGGTGGAACATCAATGCCAGGCTGTCATCGACGCCCAGGGCATCTTTCGCGGGCGCCGCGGCGTCAATCGCGACATCACCGCGCGCAAGCAAGCCGAAATCGCGCTCGAACATGAGCGCCAACACCTGGAAGAACGCGTCCGCAGCCGCACGGCCGAACTCGAAGCGCTCAATCGCCGTCTCAGCATGAGCGACAAGCGGCTGTCCGCCATGCTTGCCATGAGCCAGCGGGTCGGTGAACTCGACGAGCAACAACTGTTGCAGCTGGGCATCGAGGAAGCCGTGCGACTGACCGGCAGCGAGATCGGTTACCTGCATTTCGTCAATGACGACCAGGAATCCATCGCGCTCTACACTTGGTCCGCCGCCACGCTGAAGCACTGCACGGCGGCCTATGACAACCATTACCCAGTTTCGGCGGCTGGAATCTGGGCCGACACCGTGCGCTTGCGCCGGTCGGTGATCCACAACGACTACCAGCACATCGAAGGACGCCGCGGCTATCCGGAAGGCCACGCCCACCTGATCCGGCATCTGGGCGTGCCCGTCATCGAAAACGAGAAGGTCGTGATGCTGATGGGCGTCGGCAACAAGGCCAGCGATTACGATCCTTCCGATGCCGACGAACTGCAGCTGATCGGCAACGACCTGTGGGCCATCGTCATGCGCCGTCGCGCGGAAAACGCCCTCGCGCAGGCCAAGGAAGATGCGGAAGCCGCGAGCCGGGCGAAGAGCAGCTTCCTCGCCAACATGAGCCACGAGATCCGCACGCCGCTGAATGCCATCATCGGCATGACGCACCTGCTGCGCCAGTCGCCGGTCACGCCAGAGCAGCGCGAACGGCTGGACAAGATCGAGAACGCCGGGCGCCACTTGCTCGCGATCATCAACGACATCCTCGACCTGTCGAAGATCGAAGCCGGCCGCATGCAGCTCGATGAAACGGACTTCAGCATCAGCGAGGTACTGGAGCACACCCGTGCCCTGATCGCCGAGGGCGCTACCGAGAAGGGACTCGCGGTGGTCGTGGAATCCGGCGACGACACGATCGCACTGCGCGGCGATGCGACGCGCGTTCGCCAATGCCTGCTCAACTTTGCCGGCAATGCAGTGAAATTCACCGAACGGGGTGCCATCACGCTGCGCGCGCGCGTCGAGAATGTTGCGGACGGCGCACTGCGGGCGCGTTTCGAAGTACAGGACACGGGGATCGGCATCTCACCGGAGCAGGCCGCGCATCTGTTCGAAGCCTTCGAGCAGGCCGATGCAACGACCACGCGCAAGCATGGCGGCACCGGCCTGGGCCTCGCCATCACGCGGCGCTTCGCGCACATGATGGGCGGGGATGCCGGCGTGACCAGCGTGCCCGGTTCTGGCAGCACGTTCTGGTTCACGGCGCAGTTGGCGCCCGGCAACCGCAGCGCGCTGCGTTCCGGCACCGCGGCAGCGGGACGCTCGGCCGCCGGCCTGGCCCAGACCCATGCCGGCGCACGCATCCTGCTGGCCGAAGACAACGAGATCAACCGCGAGGTCGCGCTCGAAATCCTCAATGCGGCCGGACTCACGGTCAGCGTTGCCGTCGATGGCCGTGCGGCGGTGGAACTGGCGCGCGCACAGGATTTCGACCTGATCCTCATGGATATGCAGATGCCGGAACTCGACGGCATCGCGGCGACGCGCGCCATCCGCGCCCTGCCCGGCTGTACTACGCTCCCCATCCTCGCCATGACGGCCAACGCCTTCGACGAGGATCGGCGCAACTGCTTCGCCGCGGGCATGAACGATTTCATCACCAAGCCCGTCGACCCGAAAATCTTCTACGCCCTGCTGGACAAATGGCTGCCGCCCGGCACATCGAAAGTCAGCGCTGGCGGAACGGCACCGCCGGCCACCAGACTGCTGGACCGCCTGACGGAAGTCGAGGGACTGGATGTCGCGCTGGGCCTGACCGTGACACGCAACAAGGCCGATTTTTATGTCCGGCTGCTGCGCATGTTCGTCGAACGCCATACCGGCGATTCGGCACGCCTGCATCGGCTCGTCGAAACCGGGGATCACGAAGCGATCGAGCACCTTGTACACGAACTCAAGGGCGTGTCGGGCAATATCGGCGCCACACGGCTGCGCCGGCAAGCCGAGGCCGTGCTGGCTGACCTGCGCCGGCGGGCGCCGGATGTCTCGCGCCAGGTCATCGACCTGGCCGAAGCGCACGACCGCCTGATCGCCCGCCTGTCGAAAGCGCTGGGCTAAGCTCGTCAGCCGGCCAGCATCTCCCGCGCGTGCTGACGCGTGGTTTCGGTGATCTTCACGCCGCCGAGCATGCGGGCGATTTCCTCGACGC
>CAZTWA010000152.1:0-6280 GCA_964617225.1 uncultured Methyloversatilis sp. | reverse complement strand
CCAGTACCGCCTACCGTTCCCGCCTCGCACGAAAGTCAGTGCTGGCGGGACGGCATGGGTGCCGCCGCCAATAGGGGGACGGCAACAACCCAAATGCCGCCCACTGGGCGGCATTGTTTTCAATGCAAATCGGGTTTCCGGCAACCGTCGAGGATATCCATGCCCGGACGATAGATCGATGTCTCGATCTCCATGAAGCCCAGCACGGTGTGGAACAGGTTGTCGTGGGTGAAGGGCTGCGCGGTCTTCTTCAGCAGGGCCGGGCGATCCAGTTCGTCGAAGCCACGCCCGAACCAGAGGATGGCCGGCACGTGCATCTGCGCATCTGGCGCAATCGCCTTGGGCAGGCCGTGCAAATAGGTGCCGCCCTCGCCAAGCGACTCGCCATGGTCACTGACGTAGAACAGCGCCGTTTCGAAGCGCTCGTCGTTCCGCTTCAACAGCACGATCGCTTTTGCCAGAAAATCGTCGGTGTAGCGCAAGGCATTGTCGTAGGCATTGACGATCTCTTCCTGCGTGCACTGGCTCAGGTCGTTGCTCTGGCAGGTCGGCTTGAAATGGTCGAACGTCGCCGGGTAGCGCTTGTAGTAGGCCGGCCCGTGGTTGCCCATCTGGTGCAGCACGATGACGATATCGCCGGTTGGATGGCTGTCGATGTAGGCCTGCAGCGGCACGAGCATGCCTTCGTCACGGCACTCGATGTCGCAGATCGTATTGACGCTCGGCGTTTTGTAATTTTCATAGGGCACGCGCAGCGCAACGCCCTTCGAATCGGAATTGTTGTCGAGCCACAGAATATTCACACCGGCCCGCTGCAGCACGTCGAGCAGGTTTTCCATGCCCGCGCCGATGCCCGTGCTGCCGGCCAGCGAGAACATGCAGGGCACCGACACCGCGGTCGATGTGCCGCAGGCGCGGAAGTCGGTCAGACTCACGACATCGAGCGCCTGCAGGCGCGGGTTGGTTTCGCGGCCATAGCCATTGAGCGAAAAATGATCGGCCCGCGCCGTTTCGCCGACCACCAGGATGACCAGCTCGCGATGGATATCGGCAGGCGGCGTACGCGCATCCAGGCCGATCGCCTTCACCGTCTGGTCGGCCGGCGCGGCGAACTGGCTGTTCGCATACTTGATCGCCGAATAGATCGGGTAGGTCGGGTTGGCGTAGGCCCGCAACGACTTGTGTTCGCGCGCAAACGACGCGAAGAAGCTGCCGAACAGCAGCACGAGTCCGACCATGATCACCAGCAACGCGACGAACAGCTTGAAGCGGGCGAACAGCTCGGTGCGCCAGCCGCGCCAGGCCAGCCGCATCCGGCCGATGATGAAGGCGGGCAGCACGCCGAGGCCGAAGACATAGCCCAGCAGCTTGAGGTTGATCAGGTCGCGTGCCTCGCCCGGATTTGTCTGCGCGGCGTTCTGCAGCATCTCGTCGTTGATGACGATGCCGTAGCTGTCCATGAAGTAGGCCGCCAGCGCCGCCAGCAGCAGGTAGAGCATCAGCACCGGCTTGGTCGCACGCCCGAAGGCGAGCAGCGCCGGCAAAGCCACGGTCGCCGCCCCGATCACCGCGGCCAGTGCGGCCAGCGGCGCCGCGGTGCCGGCCGACCAGCCGTAGGTCTTCAGGACCTGGCCGAAGAAGCTCGCATTATCGAGACCCAGAATGAAGATGCCGACCAGCAGGATCAAGCCATTGCTGGTCCATCCGCCGGCACGCGACCGGCCCACCGACTCGAACATCAATACAGCACGTCGTTCCAGCGGCCTTCGGTCTTCATCTTTTCGCGAATCACCTGCCAGCGCGCGATCGAGCCGGCCATGTCGATGAGGGCCTTCTCGACGCTCGGGAACATCTCATTCACGCCGGCCAGATAAAGGCAGGTGTCGGGCGCCTGCAGCATCTCCCACACCTCGGCGGCATTCTGCGCGAGGGTCTTGTCCAGTTCGACCGGCGCGTCGAACACCGGGCGCGGGCTGATCGCCTGAAAGGCCTTGAAGGTCGGCTGGTACACGTACTGCGAGAGGTCCTTGTTCTCGTCGTTCATGTACAACATGTCTAGGCCGGTCTTCGCGCCGTAGAAGAGGCGCACCTTGCCTTCCCAGGAGCCGAACTTCTCGTAGATCGTGCGGATCAGCGCGCGGAACGGTGCAATACCCGTGCCCATGCCGATCATGATGATGCCTGCCTTGCGGTTGGCCGGCATCGCGAAGGGATAGCCGATCGGGCCGGCAAAATCGATGTTGTCGCCCACCTTCAGGTCGCACAGGTAGTTGGAGGCAATGCCGGGATAGCGCTCGCCGTTGAAATCGTCGATGTAGTTGTGGCGCTTGACGCAGAGCGCGAACTCCACGCCGCCGTCGCGCTCGACCGTGTCGTCGGCGACGAGGTACAGGCGGGGATGATGCGCGTTGCCGTACTGGCCGGGCGCCATGATGCGGATGCACTGGCCCAGCTTGCAGTCGAAGCCGGGGTCCTTGCGGAGGAACACCAGGTGGCGTACCTCTTCGGGCGAATTGTCGGGGGTGATGCGCTCGGAACGCACCAGCGTGGCCGTCTGGATCTTGGCGAGATCGCCGTTTGGTTGTGACATGGGAAGACTCCTTGCAATCGGTTGCTGCTCGAATATCCGAATGATACCCGTACCGCATCCCCGGCCGAAAGTCAGCCCCGGCAGGACGGCACGGCCGTACGCACCGCGTTCATGGGAACGGCATCCGAAGTAGACTGCGCGCATGCCCGCGACCTTGCCGCTTCCGCCCACTGACAGCGTCGGCTGGGGCGTCGCCACGATCTTCGCCATCGTCTATCTGGGCATGTTCCTCGGCGGGCTGCCCAAACTCAAACTCGACCGCTCCGGCGTTGCGCTGCTCGGCGCCATCGCCGTCATTGGCCTCGGCGCCCTCACCACCGAGCAGGCGGCACGCGCCGTCGACCTGCCGACCCTGGTGCTGCTCTTCTCCTTCATGGTCGTGTCGGCCCAGATGCGTCTCGGCGGCTTCTACACGGCGGTAACGCGCGGCGTCGCCGCCCTGCCCCTGTCGCGCAACGGCCTGCTGGGCGCACTGCTCGCCGTGGCTGCGGCACTTTCGGCGGTGTTCTCCAACGACATCGTCTGTCTGGCGATGACGCCGGTCGTGGCGCGCATCTGCCTGCAGCGCGGCTTCGCGCCCATACCTTTCCTGGTCGGACTGGCCTGTGCCGCCAACATCGGCTCCGCTGCCACGCTGATCGGCAACCCGCAGAACATGCTGATCGGTTCGCTGCTGCAGCTCTCCTTCGCCGATTACGCGCGCACCGCCCTGCCGCCCGTCGTCCTGTCGCTGCTGGCACTCTGGGCCTGGCTGACTTTCGGTCGGCACGGCTCGCCGGCCGCGCCTGCGCCGGTTCCAACCGTATTGCCGCCGGACGACGCACCGTCCTTCGACCGCTGGCAGACGCTCAAGGGGCTGTGCGTGGCGAGCGCACTGCTGGTGATCTTCCTGTTCACCGACTGGCCACGCGAAGTCGCCGCGCTCGTGGCCGCCGGACTGCTGCTGCTCTCGCGGCGTTTCCACTCCTCGCACGTCATGGGCTTCATCGACTGGGAACTGCTGGTGCTCTTCATCGGCCTGTTCGTCGTCAATCATGCCTTCGAAACCACGGGACTGGCCGCCCAAGCCGTCGCCTGGCTCGCAGCGCAGGGCGTGCATCTCGCCGAACCCGGCCCGCTCTTCGTCGCCGGGCTCGCGCTCTCCAACCTCGTGTCCAACGTGCCGGCCGTCATGCTGCTGGTGCCGCACCTCGACACCCACGCAGCCGGCACCGCGCTCGCGCTCGTCAGCACCTTCGCCGGCAACCTGCTGCTGGTCGGCTCGATCGCGAACCTGATCGTCGTCGATCTCGCGCGGCGCAGCGGCATCGAAATCGACTGGCGCAGCCACGCGCGCATCGGCGTGCCGATTACATTCGCTACGCTCGCCATCATCTGGTTTTGGTTGCGCTGGACGACCTGAACGCGCCAGAATCTCGCATGCTTCCATTCTCCATTGCCCGCCTGCCCCGCATCGAATTTGGCGGCGGCACGCTCAACAAGCTGCCGGACATCGCCGCCGGATTCGGCCGGCGCTTCCTGATCGTTACGGGCGCAAAGAGCTTTCTGGAGTCGCCCCACGCAACGCCGCTGTTCGACGCATTCAAGCAGCGCGAGTGCAACTGGGAGATCGTCAAGGTCACCGGCGAACCGTCACCCACCTTCGTCGATGACGCCGTGACCCGCCTGCGCGGTGAGGCCATCGATGTGGTCATCGGCATCGGCGGCGGCAGCGCGCTCGATGCTGCCAAGGCCATCGCCGGCCTGCTCAAGCCCGGCAACTCGGTGCTGGACCACCTCGAAGGCGTCGGGCCGGAACTGCCCTATCGCGGCCCGGCCACGCCGTTCATCGCCGTGCCGACGACGGCCGGTACCGGTTCGGAAGCAACCAAGAATGCCGTGCTGTCGCTCGAGGGCCGCTTCAAGAAATCCTTCCGCGACGACCGGCTGGTGGCCGAATGGGCGCTCATCGACCCCGACCTGCTCGCCACCTGCCCGCCACAACTCATCGCCGCGGACGGCATGGACGCCTTCACGCAATTGCTCGAGAGTTTCGTCTCGACGCGCGCCAACCCGATGACCGACGCGCTGGCGCGCAGCGGCATCATGGCCGTCAAGGATTCGCTTCTGGCGCTCCACACGGAGCAGGCGCCGGACGCGCGCGCGAAGATGGCCTACGCCTCGCTGCTCTCCGGGATCTGCCTGGCACAGACCGGCCTCGGCTCGGTGCATGGGCTCGCCGCGCCGCTCGGCGCCTTCTTCCCGATCCCGCATGGCGTGGCCTGCGGCACGCTGGTCGCCACGGCGACCGCGATCAACATCGCGGCGCTCAAGGCGCGCCTGCCCGACAGCCCCGCGCTGCCGAAATATGCCGAGATCGGCCGGCGCTTTGCGATGCAGAAAGGCCTGAACGGCGACGACGCGCGCGCTTTCCTCGTCGATACTTTGCGGCAATGGGAACGACAGCTCGACCTGCCGCGCCTCTCGGCGTGCCGTATCGCCCGGACTGACTTTCCGCGCATCGTCGCCGACAGCCGCGGCAGCAGCATGAAAACCAACCCCGTCATGCTGACGGACGAAGAAATCACCCGCATCCTCGAGGAGCGACTCTGACCATGGCCATCCACAGCAAGCCCATCCAGGAACGCATCGACTGGCTGTTCAATCTTGCCGACCGCCACGGCGCCAGCTATCGCAGCCCGGAAGCCTGGCTCGCGCGCGAACGCTACCTCGCGGAACACCCGACGGCCATCGCCGTGCTCAAGTGCATGGACGGACGCGTCAATCTGCCGGTCGTGACGAACACGCCGGTTGGCATCCTGATGCCCTTCCGCAACCTCGGCGGGCGCTTCGACCTCGGCTGGCCCCACCTCGGCGAGGTGCTCGCCAACCACGTCCATCGCATGGTCAGCAGTGGACGGCGCGTGCTGTTCATCATCAACTACCATTTCTCGCAGGGCGACCCGCACCGCGGCTGCGCCGGCTTCAATTTCGACACCGCCGCCGCGATGGCCCACACCCTCGAGATCCGCCACCAGGTCGAGTGCATTTTCGGGGCCGGCCATGGCACTGTGTATCCGCTGGTGGTCGGCCTCGAAACCGACGAGGACGCGCTGATCATCCACGGCACCGATGGCGAGAAGCTCGAACTGGCGACGCTCTCCGCGGCCGACCGCGCCACGCTGGACCTGCGGCTGGCCGCCCTGCTACCCGACATGCCGGCGCAGATGCGCGCCGACCTGCTGCCGCTGCTGCACGGCAACCTCGAGCACATCGAGGAAGTGCGTACGCAGATCCGCCGGCATGAAAGAACCCTGGATATCGAGCACCGCGAATGGATGATCTGCCTCGGCCGCGGCTTCGACTTCCTCCACACGCCCAACATCGCCCTGATCATCGGCCCGTACAGCCCCAACCTCGCCGAGCCGATCCATCGCGCCGCGGGCATCATCCAGTCGAACATGCAGGCGGGCCGCGTCCCCGACGACGGCATGCTGCTGCTGGCGTCGGTGCCCTATGACGAGATCGGTGTCGACCGTGCACGGGCCGAGCTCAAGAGCCGCTTCCTGTCCAACTTCGCGGCCGAAGTCATCCGTCGGGAATTCCCCGAACTGGCCGACAAGATGGCCATGCGCACCGCCGTGCTCGACTGGCGCTCACGCCAGCTTGAACTGCTCTCGCCCTGAAAGTCAGCCCTGGCAGGACGGCGCC
>CAZTWA010000151.1:0-6331 GCA_964617225.1 uncultured Methyloversatilis sp. | reverse complement strand
CGCACGCGCGCTGTCGCTGGTCAGCATCCGCGTCGTCGAGACGGTGCCGGGCAAGAGCTGCATGGCGCTCGAACTGCCCAATCCGCGCCGCCAGACCGTGCGATTGTCCGAGATCCTCGGCGCCAAGGTCTATCACGACATGCACTCGCACCTCGCCATGGCGCTCGGCAAGGACATCGGCGGCCAGCCGGTCGTCACCGACCTCGCCAAGATGCCGCACCTGCTGGTTGCCGGCACGACCGGCTCGGGCAAGTCGGTCGGCATCAACGCGATGATCCTCTCGCTGCTCTACAAGGCCGAGCCGAACCACGTACGCCTGATCCTCGTCGATCCGAAGATGCTCGAACTGTCGGTTTACGAGGGTATCCCGCACCTGCTCGCCCCGGTCGTCACCGACATGACCAAGGCCGCCAACGCGCTGCACTGGTGCGTCGGCGAGATGGAGCGCCGCTACAAGCTGATGAGCGCGCTCGGCGTGCGCAACCTGTCCGGCTTCAATACCAAGATCAAGGAGGCCGAGAAAGCCGGCACCTTCATCGCCGATCCACTTGCGCTGCCGGGTGACCCTGAAGCCGGTCCGCCGCCGCTCAAGACGTTGCCTTATATCGTGGTCGTCATCGACGAACTCGCCGACCTGATGATGGTGGTCGGCAAGAAGGTCGAGGAACTCATCGCACGCCTCGCGCAGAAGGCGCGTGCCTCCGGCATCCACCTGATCCTCGCCACGCAGCGGCCGAGCGTCGATGTGATCACCGGCCTGATCAAGGCCAACATCCCGACACGCATTTCCTTCCAGGTGTCGTCGAAGATCGACTCGCGCACCATCCTCGACCAGATGGGCGCGGAGGCGCTGCTGGGACAGGGCGACATGCTCTACCTCGCGCCGGGGACCGGCCTGCCGGTACGCGTGCATGGCGCCTTCGTCGCCGACGACGAAGTGCATCGCGTCGTCGAACATCTGCGCAAGATTGGCGCACCCGAATTCATGGCGGACATTCTGTCCGCGCCGGCGGGCGACAATGCCGAAGGGGGCGGGGAAGACGGCGGTGATGTCGAGGCCGACCCGATGTACGACCAGGCCGTGCAGGTCGTGCTCAAGACGCGCCGGCCGTCGATCTCGCTGGTGCAGCGCCACCTGCGCATCGGCTACAACCGCGCCGCGCGCATGATCGAGGCGATGGAGCGTGCCGGTCTCGTGTCGCCGATGAACGGCGCGGGCGGCCGCGAAGTGCTGGTCCCGGAAGCGCAGGAGTGAAAGTCAGTCCTGGCGGGACGGCACGCCGGCGGCATTGATTGCTTACACTTTGTTGCAGACGGGCTGCCCGGCGCATGGGCGATAATGCGCGCATGCGAACACTCATCCTTCTTTGCGGGCTGCTGCTTTCCGGCGCCGCCGCTGCCGCCGGCATCGACCAGCTGAAAGCGTTCTGGGCCAATACCCAGGCGGCGCAGGGCACGTTTGCCCAGAGCGTGGTCGCCAAGTCCGGCCGCAAGCCGCAGAACTCGACCGGCATCTTCATGCTCGCCCGCCCGGGCAAGCTGCGCTGGTCCTACGAAAAGCCCTACAAGCTGCTGCTGGTGGCCGACGGCGAAAAGCTCTGGACCTACGACCTGGACCTCAACCAGGTGACGATCGGCAAGATGGACAAGACGCTCGGCGCCAGCCCGGCGGCGCTGCTCACCGGCGAATCGCTCGACAGGCATTTCACCTTGGCCGAGGCGGGCACTGCCGACGGACTGGAGATCGTCGACGCGGTGCCGAAAGCCGCGGATAGCACTTTCGCGCGGGTGCGCATCGGTCTCTCGAACAACCTGCCGCGCCTGATGGAAGTGCAGGACAACTTCGGCCAGACCACCACGCTGCTGTTCACCGAGTTCCAGCCGAACCCAGTGCTGCCGAAGGAGGCCTTCCGCTTCACGCCGCCCAAGGGCGCGGACGTGATCGGCGAGTAAGGCTTATTTGCGCTGGCCGGTCAGCGCGGCAAAAAGTCCCAAACCAAGGAACAGGCTGCCGCCCAGGCGGCGGCCGAAAGCTTGCGCTTGGCCGTGGCGCTTGAGCGCCGGCGCCACCGAACCGGCGGTGAGTGCGTAGAGGCTGTCAGTCACGGCAGCGATGGCGACGAACAGCGCACCCAGTGCAATGCTTTGCGGCAGCGGCGCGACCGTGGGATTCATGAACTGCGGCAGGAAAGCGGCGAAGAAGAGCGTCGTCTTCGGGTTGAGCAGGGCGACGATGAAACCATCGCGAAACACGTGCCGCGCGGGTGCCGGTTCCGCATCGGCGGACGTTGCAACGGGCTGGCGCAGCATCTGCACGCCGAGCCAGATCAGATAGAGCGCGCCGGCGTATTTCACGACCGTGAAGGCCAGGGATGAAACGGCGAACAGCGCTGCGAGGCCGATGGCCGCTGCGAGCGCATTGCCGAAGTTGCCGGCCGCCACGCCGGCGACCGAGGCCAGTCCGGCCCGCCGGCCCTGCATGAGGCTGCGCGTGACGATGTAGAAAACGCCGGGTCCCGGCGTGACCGCGAGGACGAAGCTCGCGATCAGAAAGGTAGACAGCAGTGGCCAGTCGGGAAGCATGTTTTCAGCGGTTGCTGGCCGCCAGCTTGAAGCCGAAGCCGATCAGCGCGATGCCGGCCAGTTGCGTCGCCAGCCGGCGGGCGAACGGCAGTCGCTTCAATCGCGCGGCGACGGCATTGCCGACCAGTACCAGCCCGGCCTGGTAGAGGAAGCTCAGCACGGTGACGTGCAGCATCATCGCGACCAGCGTGGTGCCCGACGCGTCGGCACGCAGGAAGAGCGGGAAGAAGGCGACGAAGAACAGGATGACCTTCGGGTTGGTCAGGCTGACGGCGCAGGCCTGACGAAAATAGATCCAGCCGGAACGACGCGGCTCGGGCACGTCGCCGTCGGCCGCGAAACGCGTGCGCAGCAGCTGGATGCCCATCCAGACCAGATAGGCCGCGCCGAACCACTGCAGGGCCTCGAACAGGATCGGGTTTGCCTGCATCAGGGCGGCAAGGCCCAGCACGGCGGCAACCATGTAGATGAAATCGCCGAGCAGCGTGCCCAGCACGGCACCAAAGCCCGCGCCGACGCCGTTGCGCGCCGTCGCATTGAGGATCGCGATCGTGCCCGGGCCGGGCACGAGCTGGAAGACGAGGATGGCGATCAGGAAGCTGGCGTAGTTCTGGATGTCGAACATGGGGTGGTCCGGTGAAAGTCAGCGCTGGCGGGACGGCATTGGCATCATAGTCTCAGCGCGGGACGACGTGGATGCTGCCGCGCGCGAGCGTGATTTCGCGCAGGAAGCAGAGCAGGCCGACCACGAGCGCCAGCATGGCGACGATGAACAGGATGGAAATCGGCGTCGAGAGCCGCACGTCGATCACCGAACCCAGAAACAGCAGGGCGATCACGAGGCAGACGAACAGTGCACAACTGGTACATAGGCCAATGGCCCAGTGAATCATGCGCGCGCGGTGCGACAGCAGGTTCATTTCACCCTTGATCGCCACCACGGCGGTTTCCTGCGCCTTCAGCAGTTCGCATTCGAGGGCGCGGAAGCGATCGACGACGCGCGCGAGTCGGTTGATCAGCACGGACAGGATGGCGCCGACGCCGGTCAGCAGGAACACGGGGGCGACCGCGAGCTGGATGACGTGCGATACGCCGACGATGGCACTGGGGTCTTGCATGGCGGTGCTCCGGACGGTCGAGGATGCCTGCGAACTTTACCCCAGTGCCGGCAGGACGACACGGGACAGCATGGAGCGCCGGTTTATCATTGGCGCATCATGTCCGACGACCTGTTCAAGGAAAACAAGCCGCATGCCCAATTTGCGCCATTGGCGGAGCAGTTGCGGCCCGCGACGCTGGATGCGGTAATCGGACAGAAGCACCTGCTCGGCCCGGGCAAGCCGCTGCGGCTCGCCTTCGAGTCGAAGACGCCACATTCGATGATCCTCTGGGGGCCGCCAGGCGTCGGCAAGACGACGCTGGCACGGCTGATGGCGGATGCCTTCGATGCCGAGTTCATCGCGCTGTCGGCGGTCTTTTCGGGCGTGAAGGACATCCGCGCCGCAGTGGAGCAGGCGCAGCTGACGCTGGCCCAGACCGGGAGGCGGACGATCCTGTTCGTCGATGAGGTGCATCGCTTCAACAAGGCGCAGCAGGATGCCTTCCTGCCCTTCGTCGAGCAGGGGCTGCTGACCTTCATCGGCGCGACGACCGAGAATCCCTCCTTCGAGGTCAATTCGGCCCTGCTCTCGCGCGCCTCGGTGTATGTGCTCAAGTCGCTGACGGTCGACGATCTGCGCGAACTCTTCAGCCGTGCGCAGGCACGCGCCTTCCCCGATCTGGAATTCGCGGCCGAGGCGATTGACCGCGTGGTGGGCTATGCCGACGGCGACGCGCGGCGGTTGCTCAACGTGCTGGAAACGCTGCATACCGCGGCGCAAGCCGCAGGGTTGGCAAATGAGTGCCGTCCCGTCAGCGCTGACTTTCTGGAGCAGGCACTGGCCTCCGACCTGCGGCGCTTCGACAAGGGCGGTGATGCCTTCTACGACCAGATTTCGGCGCTGCACAAGTCGGTGCGCGGCTCGAACCCGGATGCGTCGCTCTACTGGTTCACGCGCATGCTCGACGGCGGGGCCGATCCGCTCTATCTCGCGCGGCGCATCATCCGCATGGCGAGCGAAGACATCGGCCTCGCCGATCCCCGCGCGCTGTCCATCGCGCTGGAGGCGGCGCAGACCTACGAGCGCCTCGGTTCACCCGAGGGCGAACTGGCGCTGGCGAACGCGGTGATCTACATGGCGGTGGCGCCGAAATCGAACGCCGGCTACATGGCCTATGGCGCGGCACGGCGCTTCGTGAACAAGGACCAGAGCCGGCCGGTGCCCGAACACCTGCGCAACGCGCCGACGAAACTCATGAAGGATCTCGGCTTCGGCAGCGAATACCGCTACGCCCATGACGAGCCGGAAGCCTACGCCGCCGGCGAGAGCTACTTGCCGGAAGGCATGCCGCGCGTCGACTGGTATAAGCCCACGCCGCGCGGACTGGAACAGAGGATCGGCGAGAAACTCGCCCACCTGCGTGCGCTTGACGCACAGTACCGGAAACAGAAGAAGGACTGATCAGCGCTTCGGGTGATCGGCGGCGAACTGCTTGAGCGCATGCCGCGCGGTCTTGAGCGCCTCGTCATGATGGGCGGTCTTCGCGTCGCAGACGGCATCCTTGAGCAGGCAGCGCAATACATCTTCCCCTTCCTTCGACTGGGCCAGACTGCAGGCCATCTCTACGATGCAGGGATAGGGCAGATGTTCGTGCTCGGCAAGGACGGCGACCTCTTCTTCCGTCAGGTCACTGTAGTCGAGGCAATCCTTGAGCGAAATCATCGGTATTCCCCTTTAAAATGGCAATCTAATCATTCTCTTTTAAGCAAGCCCGTCGGGCCTTTTCAAGGAACATTCCATGCTTGACATCCAGTTGCTGCGCACCCAGCCCGAAGCCGTTTCTGCCGGCCTCGCCCGTCGCGGTGCCGCCATCGACCTCGCGCCCTTCGAAGCCCTGGAGGCGCAGCGCAAGCAGGTGCAGACGCAAACGCAGGATCTGCAGGCCAAGCGCAACGCGCTGTCGAAGCAGATTGGCATGCTCAAAGGCAAGGGTGAAGATGTCGCACCCGTTATGGCCGAGGTTGCTGGGCTGGGTGACGCGCTCAAGGCCAACGAGGAAAAGCTCGCCGTGCTGCTGGCTGAATTGGATGCCTTCGTGTCGCGCGTTCCCAACCTCCCGCATGAAAGCGTGCCGGAAGGACGAGACGAGACGGGCAACGTCGAGGTGTCGCGCTGGGGCACGCCGTCGGCCTTCGATTTCACGCCCAAGGATCATGTCGACCTGGGCGAAGCGCTCGGCGGACTGGACTTCGCAGCCGGCGTGAAGATCTCCGGCAGCCGCTTCACGCTGATGCGCGGCGAAATGGCGCGGCTGCACCGCGCACTCGCCCAGTTCATGCTCGACACGCACACGCGGGAGCACGGCTACACCGAGCTCTACACGCCTTACCTCGTCAACCCGGACAGCATGTTCGGCACCGGCCAGCTGCCGAAGTTCGAGGAAGACCTGTTCCGCGTTGAGCGCAGCGACGGCAGCCGGCTCTACCTGATCCCGACCGCCGAGGTGCCGGTGACCAACATCGTGCGCGGCGAGATCCTCGACACGGAAAAACTGCCGCTGAAGTTCGTCTGCCATACGCCCTGTTTCCGTTCCGAGGCGGGCAGCTACGGCAAGGACACGCGCGGCATGATCCGCCAGCACCAGTTCG
>CAZTWA010000150.1:0-6357 GCA_964617225.1 uncultured Methyloversatilis sp. | reverse complement strand
GCGTCGAACAGCTCGGCCATCGCATCGTGCGGTTCGATCTGGATGGTGTAGGGGTTGAATTCAAGGCCCAGCGACTCGATGAACCGGCGCGCAAAGGCTTCCCAATCGATTTCCGGATAGGCCGACAGGTGCGCGTTGTAGTTGCCCACCGCGCCGTTGAACTTGGCTTTCATGCCCACATCAGCGATGCGACTGCGTGCCCGGATCAGCCGCGCGGCGATGTTGGCCATCTCCTTGCCGAGCGTCGTCGGACTGGCCGGCTGGCCGTGGGTACGCGACAGCATCGGCAGCGCGGCGAGGTCGTGCGCCAGTACCCGGAAGCGCTCGATCACCTTGTCCAGCCCCGGCAGGAAGATCTGCGCCCGCGCATCGTTGAGCATCAGCGCATGCGAGGTGTTGTTGATGTCCTCGGACGTGCAGCCGAAGTGGATGAACTCGCTGACCTTCATTACCTCGGCGTTGGATTGGAAGCGTTCCTTGAGCCAGTACTCGACCGCCTTGACGTCGTGGTTGGTCACCGACTCGATCTTCTTCACGGCTTCGGCATCGACCACGGAAAACTCGGCAACGGCCCGGTCAAGTTCATCAATGGTCAGCGGCGAGAAGGACGGCACTTCGGCGATCTCGGGCGCCGCAGCCAGCGCCTTGAGCCATTCGATCTCGACGCGGATGCGGTTGCGGATCAGGCCGAACTCGGAGAAATGGGCTCGCAACGGCTCGACCTTGGCGGCATAGCGGCCGTCGAGCGGGGAAAGCGCCGTCAGGGCGCCAGGATTGGATGTCGTCATGGTAATCGCCGGGCAAGGATGAAAGCGGTCATTTTATCAGTCCGGACATGCCGTCCCGCGCCTGCCGGCATCACGTGTTCCTCGGTATAGTGGCTGCACCATGGAGATCCGGCTTGTCGCCCAGCCCAATTGCACTGCCGCGGAGGAATTGCGCTGCGAGCTGACCTTCGCCATGGCCATGCTGGGCATTCCGGAGAGCTTCCCCATCCAGCAAAGCCACGATTCGTCGGTAATTTCGCCACGCCTGTTCATCGACGATACGCTGGTGCGTCCCTGCCTGCCCGAGCACGGGCTGGTGAGTTGCTCCGCCTGCCTCACGACACACAGCATCCCCGACCGCGAGATCGTGCGCTGGCACCTCGCCCGCGCCATCGGGCGCAAGACCGTGCTCTTCATCTGCTCCGGCAATGCGGTGCGATCCCAGATGGCCGAGGCCATCACGAACCATTACCTCGGGAAGGAATGGGCAGCCTTCTCGGGCGGCTTGCTCCCGATGCCGCTCTGGAAACCCGTCGCCAAGGCGCTCCACGAAATCGGCATCGAGTTGTCGGGCAACAAACCCAAGCACATCGAGCTGTTCCTCGGCTGCCGCTTCGACATGATCATCTCGCTCTGCTCGAGCGCGGACGAGTTCTGCACTGCGTTTCCCGGGCAGGGGCGGCGCAAGCACCTGCCCTTCGATGACCCGCTGGCGAGCCCGTTCTTCGGCATCGGCGACCTCAACCGGACGCGCAAGCTGCGCGACGACATGCGCGAGCTGATCCTGCCGTACCTGGGGGGCGACGCATGAAACTGCTCGAATTTTTCTCGGCGCAGAACCTCAAGTCGCTGTTCGCCTCGTCCAAGGACGCGCCGCAGGCCAAGTATGCAGCCTTCCGCGCCCTGCTCAACCACAACCGCGACGCCTTGCACCACATGGCGGAAATCGAGCAGGACTACTACAGCGACCATTTGATCGACGCACGCACGGTCAGGGAAAGCTACACCCGGCTGATCGAGCATGTCATGGGACTGGCCGACGCGCTGAATGCCCTGTCCGGCGACAAATTCAAGGACCTGCCCGACGTCTGCCGTGCGATCGACGCCGACATCGCCGCGTTGCTGTCCGCCCCCCCGGAAGGCGCAGCCCTGGACGCGGTGATGCCGCTGGAACAACTGGACCCCGGCATGCTGGCCAGCGCGGGGGGCAAGGCGGTCAACCTGGCCGTACTGAAGAACGAATTGAAACTGCCGGTTCCGGACGGCTTTGTGGTGACGGCCGGCGCGATCGCCCGATTCCTGTCCGCCGACGGCCTGCGCACGCGCATCCGCGCGGAACTCGCCCACCTGTCCCCCGACGACATGGCCGGCCTCGAGGCGGGCAGTGCAACGATCCAGCAATGGATCCTCGATACCCCGATGCCCGAGCAGCTCGCCACGGAAATCACTACTGCCTTTGCGGAACTGGAAACGAAAACCCGCCCGGGCGTACGCATCGCCGTCCGGAGCAGCGCGGTCGGAGAGGATGGCGATGCCTCCTTCGCGGGGCAGTATTCGACCGAACTGAACGTGACGCGCGCTGGCCTGATCGACGCCTTCAAGCGCGTGGTCGCCAGCAAGTACGCCCCGCGTGCCATTTCCTACCGGCAGTTGCTGGGTCTGGACGACGAGGACACGCCGATGTGCGTGATCGGGCTGGCCATGGTCGACGCCAAGGCGAGCGGCGTGATGTACACGCTCGATCCGGAATCGCTGAATGCGAACCAGGTGAAGGTCAGTTCGCTCTGGGGACTCGGTGAACAACTGGTCGGCGGGGACGCGACCCCGGACGCCTTCCTGGTGGACAAGCAGACCGGCGCGGTAGTCGAGCGCCACATTGCGCAAAAGCCGGCCGCGCTGATGCCGCTCGCAAACGGCGGCACCCAGCTGGAAGACACGCACGAGGATCGTCGCGCGGCGCCCTCCCTCACCGACGACGTCCTGCGGCAACTTTGCGCCGGCGCGCTGCGCATCGAGGACCACTATCAGGACACGCAGGATATCGAATGGGCGATCGACGCCGAGGACCGCCTGTTCTTCCTGCAGACTCGCCCGCTGCACATCGCGCCGCCGGGCGATGCACCGTCCGCGCCGGATTTTTCCGGCCTCCACAACTTCCTGCACGCCGGCGTCGCAGCCTCGCGTGGCATTGCGACGGGCCGCGTCTTCGTTGCGCGCAGCGAAAAGGAGGTTGCCGCCATTCCGGACCATGCGATCCTCGTGACGCGAACCGCATCCCCGGCCTATGCCGCCGTGATCGGACGCATCAACGCACTGATCGCCGACGTGGGCAGCGTCACCAGTCACCTGTCCTCGGTAGCGCGCGAATTCGGCGTGCCGGCGATCGTCAATGCCGGCACGGCCACACAGGACCTGACGCCGGGCGAGGAGGTCACCGTGGTGGCCGAATCGCCTGTCGGCGTGTTCCCGGGCGTGGTCGACCGCTTTGCCGAGCGCATGCATCCCGCGAAGAAGCGCTACCTCGGCAGCCCGGCCCACCTCAAATTGCGTGCCATCCTCGACCGCATCGCACCGCTGCACCTGACCGACGCCCATGCGCCCACCTTCAGTGTGGCCAGTTGCCGAACCTGCCATGACGTCATCCGCTTCTGCCACGAGCACGCGATGCGCGAGATGTTCGACATCTCGACGTCCGCCGAAGGCTCAAGCGCCGCCGCGAAAGTGACCACGCATCTTCCCCTCGCCGTGCATGTGATCGACATGGGTGGCGGATTGCGGGACGACCGCCTCAGCCGCAAAGCGATCACGCCGGATGCTTTCGCCTCGCTGCCGATGCGCGCGATCTGGAAGGGGCTGACGCACCCGGGCATCAGTTGGGAAGGCACCATCAACTTCGCGTCCAGCCGCTTCATGTCGCTGATGGCGTCGATCGCCACCTCGGAGCTCGGCCCGGAACCTGGGGGCGACAGCTACGTGCTGCTGTCGCACGACTACATGAACTTCAGCGCGAAATTCGGCTACCACTTCGCGACCATCGACGCCTTGTGCGGCGACGAAGCCAGCCACAACTACATCGCCATGCAATTCGCAGGGGGCGCCGGCAATTACTTCGGCCGGTCGCTGCGCGTCCAGTTCCTCGGCACGATCCTCGAACGGCTCGGCTTCGAGGTTTCACTGCAGGGCGACCTCATCGAAGCCTCGTTCAACCGGCATGACGGGGCCACGACACAAGATCGCCTCGACCAGCTCGGGCGTCTCCTCGCCAGTTGCCGGCTGCTCGACATGACGCTCTCGAACGAAGACGCCATCGTCACCCTCGCCGATGCTTTCATGGCAGGCGACTACGATTTCCTCAAGCCCCGCGACGCGTCACAACCCGACAACTTCTACACTCAGCACGGGCATTGGGCACGACGCGACCGCGACGGCGTTTCCTGCCTCTACCAGAGCGGCCGCATGTCCCGCAAACCGGCGCTGGGCACGCTTTCGGGGCTCATCGGCAAGACGATCGGCGCCTCGTATCAGGAACTGCTCGACAGCATCGGGGCCTACTTCTACTTCCCGCTCGCGATCGCGAAAAACAGCGAAACGGCAGACGGCCGGATCACGGTTGACGTCCTGCCGGAAGGGGGTCGCATTGACCGCGCCGGGGGCGTGGTGTTCGGCCTGCGCAATGCCGCGAACTATTTCGTCTTCCGCGTCAATGCGCTCGAGGACAACGCCATCCTGTTCGAGTATGTGGAGGGCAAGCGCATCGAGCGCAAGAGCGCCAAGGCAACCCTCAAGACGGGGCAGTGGTACCGGCTGGGCGTGACAGTCGCCGCACAGGACATTCGTTGCACACTGGGCGATGAAACCCTCATCGATTACCGCGCGGACAGGGCGGTAACCGGCCATGCCGGCTTGTGGACCAAAGCCGATTCGGCGACCTGGTTCGGACCACTGATCATCGAAACCGATGAAGGCAAACGGATTTTCGATTACTGATTGCCATTTTTTATCGGCACATATCGTCACGCGATGCGCCGTTCCTGCAAGACGTGCGATGATAAGATCCTTCGCATTGCATTAGCGGCACCGTTACATGAAACTGCTCGGATCGCTCACCAGCCCGTATGTCCGCAAGACGCGCATCGTCCTCGCGGAAAAGAAGATCGAATGCGAATTCATCATCGACAACGGGGGACCGGATGGCAGCGGCCTTGCCGAGCACAATCCCTTGTGCCGGATCCCGGTGCTGCTGCTCGATGACGGCGGAACGCTCTTCGATTCGCGCGTGATCGTCGAGTACCTCGACAACCTGGCACCCAACAATCGACTGATCCCCCCGCCGGGGCGCGAACGCACCCTGATCCGTCGCTGGGAAGCGTTGTGCGACGGCACGCTCGATGCCGCCGTGGCCGCCATCATGGAAAATCGCCGTCCCGATGGCGAGCGCAGCCAAAGCTGGATCGACCGGCAACGCAAGGTGATCGATTTGGCGCTCTCCGCCTGTGCCCGTGATCTGGATGAGCTGCCGTGGTGCCACGGCACGGCCATCACGCTGGCCGACATCGCGCTGGGCGGCATGCTCGGCTACCTGCTGTTCCGCTTCCCCGACATCGACTGGCGCACGCCATATCCGAACCTCGCGAAGCACTACGACAAACTGATGCAGCGGCCGTCGTTCGCCGACACGGTCCCCCAAGGGTAAAACCGTCTAGAGGATCACGCCTCCGCCGAGGCAGACGCGGGACTCATAGAGCACCACCGACTGGCCCGGCGTCACCGCCCATTGCGGGTTCGCAAAAGCAACTTCGCAGCGACTTCCTTCAAGCAGTTCGATATCGCAGGCTGCATCCGGCATGCGATAGCGCGTTTTGGCCGCATAGACCCAGTGTGTGCGCGGCGGATGCGGCGAGATCCACGACAACTGCCCCGCCGTCAGCCGATCGCGCAGCAGTGCCGGATGATCGTGGCCCTGCACGGCGTAAAGCACGTTCTTTTCCATGTCCTTGGCCGCGACGAACCAGGGCTCTTCCGGGGCATCCTTCACCCCGCCGATGCCGAGCCCCTCGCGCTGGCCGAGCGTGTAGTAGCTGAGCCCTTCATGCTGGCCGATCACGCGCTCGTCGTCGAGGCGGCGGATCTCGCCCGGCTGCTTCGGCAGGTAGCGCGCCAGGAATTCGCGAAAGCGCCGTTCACCGATGAAGCAGATGCCCGTCGAATCCTTCTTCGCGTGGTTGGGCAAGCCCGCCTCAGCGGCAAGCTTGCGCACGTCGCGCTTGTAGAGTTCACCGAGGGGGAAGAGCGTCTGCGCCAGTTGCTGCTGGTTCAGGCGATAGAGGAAGTAGCTCTGGTCCTTGGTGCCGTCCTCGGCCTTGAGCAACTGGTACTCACCGAGAAACTCGCGCACCTGCGCGTAGTGGCCGGTGGCAATCTTGTCCGCGCCGAGCCGCAGCGCATGATCGAGGAAGGCCTTGAACTTGATTTCCGAGTTGCACAGGATGTCCGGGTTCGGCGTGCGCCCGGCGCGGTATTCGTCGAGGAAATTCGCGAACACCCGCTCGCGGTACTGGTCGGCGAAGTTAACCGCCTCGAGTTCGATCCC
>CAZTWA010000149.1:0-6365 GCA_964617225.1 uncultured Methyloversatilis sp. | reverse complement strand
TGCCGTGGTATTCGAGGTGGTCGCGCGTCAGGTTGGTGAACACCGCCACGTCGAAGTGCGCGCCGTTGGCGCGGCCCTGGTCGAGGCCGATCGACGAGACTTCCATCGCACAGGCCACCGCGCCATCGCGCACGAAGCGGGCGAGCGTGGCGTGCAGGGTGACGGCATCCGGCGTGGTGTTCGGGCTGACCTCCAGGTCGGGCGGGAAGCCATTGCCGAGCGTGCCGATCACGCCGCATTTGCAGCCGAGGGCGTTCATCGCCTGCGCGATCCATTGCGACACAGAGGTCTTGCCGTTGGTGCCGGTGACGCCGCAGAGCCACATCTGCTCGGAAGGCCGGCCATAGACGAGGTGCGCGATTTCGCCCGCGTGGGTGGCGAGCTCCGCGACTTCGATGACGGGTGCCGGCCCGCCAGCGCTGACTTTGGCGGCGACTGCGGTATCGGCCTCGGTGAGCACGGCCGCGGCGCCGCGGGCGATCGCATCGGCGATGAACTGGCGGCCGTCGACATGCGCGCCGGGCAGGGCGAGGAAAACGTCGCCCGGCTGCACGCGGCGCGAGTCGAGCGTCAGACGCGACGGGGTCACGCCGCGCGCCTTGAGGTCGTCGAGGAGGGCTTGCGCCATGCTCACATCTCCTCCTTGGCCGGCGCGGCGTTGACATTGGCCACCTGCAGCGGACGCGGCGTGTCGTCGGGCGACACGCCGAGCGCGCGCAGCGCACCGCCCATCACGGCGGAGAACACCGGCGCGGCGACTTCGCCACCGTAGTACTTGCCGGCCGAGGGTTCGTCGATCATGACGGCGACGATCAGGCGCGGATCGGAAACCGGTGCGAAGCCGACGAAGGCCGACACGAATTTGTTCGCGTAGGCACCGCCTTCCAGCTTGTTCGCGGTACCGGTCTTGCCGGCGACGCGGTAACCCGCCACCTGCGCTTTCGGCGCGGTGCCGCCGGGCTGCACGGCCATTTCGAGCATGGCGCGCATCTCGCGGGCCGTCTGTTCGGAAAACACCCGCACGCCGACCGAAGGGGCGGCGTCGATGCGCGCCAGCGACAGCGGCACGAGGTCGCCGTTGCGGGCGAACACCTGGTAGGCGCGGGCGAGCTGGATCAGCGTGACCGAAATGCCGTGGCCGTAGGACATCGTCGCCTGCTCGATCGGGCGCCAGCGTTTCCAGGGCCGCAGGCGGCCGCCGGCCTCGCCGGGGAAGCCGAGCTTGAGCGGCTGGCCGAAACCGAGCTTGTCGAACATCGTCCACATGTCCTCGGCCGGCATGCCAAGAGCGATCTTCGACGTGCCGACGTTGGAGGATTTCTGGATCACCTGCGCCACCGACAGGATGCCGTGCGGATGCGCATCGTGGATGGTGGCCGGCCCGATGGACAGTTTGCCGGGGGCCGTCTGGATCGGCGTGTCGAAGCGCACGTGACCCTTCTCCAGTGCCAGTGCGACAGTGAAGGGCTTGAAGGTCGAACCGGGCTCGAAGGTGTCGGTGAAGGCACGGTTGCGCAACTGCGCGCCCGAGAGGCGGGTGCGGTTGTTCGGGTTGTAGGTCGGCAGGTTGGCGAGCGCGAGTACCTCGCCGGTCTTCGCGTCGAGCACGACGATGCCGCCGGCCTTGGCCTTGTGGTCCGCGATGGCCTGCTTGAGTTGCGAGTAGGCGAGGTATTGCAGCTTGGCGTCGAGGGCGAGCACGGCGTCCTGGCCTTCCTGTGGCGACCGGATCGACTCGACGTCCTCGACGATCTGGCCGCGCCGGTCCTTGATCACGCGGCGCGAGCCCGGCTTGCCGGCGAGCTGGCCGTTGAGGGCGAGTTCGATGCCTTCCTGCCCGACATCCTCCGCGCCCGTGAAGCCGAGCATGTGCGCCGTGACTTCCGCGGCGGGATAGTAGCGACGATATTCGTTCTGGAAATAGATGCCCGGCAGCTTGAGCGCGGCGATCTGCGTGGCGACGTCCGGGGCGATCTGGCGCTTGATATAGACGAAGTCACGCGCGGATGCCAGTTTGCGCGTCATTTCGCGCGCATCGGTGTCGAGCAGCGTGGCGAGCTGGCGCCCCTGCGCGGGGGTCAGCTTCGCGTCCTCGGGGATCGCCCAGACGGATTTCACCGGCGTGGATACGGCGAGGGCGTCGCCGCTGCGGTCGAGGATGCGTCCGCGCGTCGCCGGCATCTCGATCACGCGCTCGTAGCGCGATTCGCCCTTGCCGATGAGGAAGTCCTTCTTGATCCCTTGCAGGTAGAAGGAGCGCACGACCAGCGCGATCGAGCCGAGCAGCAGGATGCCCAGCAGGAAGCGCGCGCGCCAGGCCGGCAGGCGATCGTCGAGGATGGGATTGCGGCCGACCCTCATGGCTCCATCGCGATGGTTTGTCCCGCGCGGGGTGGGCGCATGCCGAGCTTGTCGCGGGCGATCTGCTCGACGCGGGTATGGGTGGCCCAGGTGCTTTGCTCGAGTTGAAGTTGGCCCCATTCGACATCGAGCGCGCGCATGCGTTCCTGTTCGCGTTCGAACTCGGTAACCAGTTTGCGGGCACGGTGGTTCGTCGACACGACGGCGAGGGCGCTGATCAGTACGGCGGCGAGCAGCATGAGGTTCAGGCGGGCCATGTCGGATTCGTCAGTGCAGTTTTTCAGCGACGCGCAGCACTGCGCTGCGCGCACGCGGGTTGGCGGTGACTTCGGCGGCACTGGCGCGCACCGGCTTGCCGACCAGTCGCACCGTTGGCGCGGGCAGGTCGGCAGCACGGACCGGTACGCCTTTCGGCGGTTGCGGCGGTGACGCCGCGTCCCGCAGGCAGCGTTTGACGATGCGGTCTTCGAGGGAATGGAAACTGATCACGGCCAACCTTCCGCCCGGCCGTAAACGGCCGAGCGCCTGCGGCAGGGTTAGCGACAGCTCCTCAAGCTCCCGATTGACGTGAATCCGTAGAGCCTGGAAGGTGCGCGTCGCCGGGTGCTGCCCTGGCTCGCGCGTGCGGACGACCGCCGCCACGAGCGCGGCAAGCTGTCCTGTGGATGAAATACGCTGCTCGCCCCGAGCAGCAACAAGCGCCTTTGCAACCGCATGAGCAAACCGTTCTTCGCCATACTCACGAATCACCTCCTCTAGTTGGTTTTGTTCCGCCCGCGCCAGAAAATCCGCCGCGGTTTCCCCCTGCGTCGTGTCCATGCGCATGTCGAGCGGCGCATCGAAACGAAAACTCATGCCCCGCGACGGATCGTCCAGCTGCGGCGAAGAGACGCCGATATCCAGCAGGATTCCATCCACGAGTGAAATGTTGTGTGACGCCAGCACTTCGTCCAGCCGGCTGAAGGCGGCGTGCACGAGCGTGAAGCGCGGGTCCTTGATTTCGGCGCCGGCGGCGATCGCCGTCGGATCGCGATCCAGCGCGATCAGCCGACCCTGCGGGCCCAGTTGCGAAAGGATGGCGCGACTGTGCCCGCCGCGGCCGAAGGTCGCATCGACGTAGAGGCCGTCCGGTCGGATCGCCAGCGCTGCCACGGCCTCGGCAAGCAGCACCGGCTGGTGCGCCGCGGGAGGGGAACGGCTCATCGGCCGTCGTCACAGGGAGATGCCCTCGAATCCCGGCGGCGGTTGGTCACCGGCCAGGGCCTCGAAGGCGGTTTCATGCTGACGACGCCAGCCGGCGTCGCTCCAGATCTCGAAGTGGGAACCCATGCCGACCAGCCAGACCTGCTTTTCGAAGCCGGCGTAGTCGCGCAACTCGGGGGCGATGAGGATGCGGCCCGCCGCATCGACGTCACCGTCGCGGGCATTGCCGACCAGCACGCGCTTGGCGGCGGCGGAGCGGGGGTCGAAACTCGGGGTGGCGAGGATGCGGTCACGGATCGGTTCCCAGGCGGGTTCCGGGTAGAGCAGCAGGCAGCGATGCGGGTGGGCGGTCAGGACCAGGCGGCCGTTGCCGTTCGCGACGAGTCCGTCACGATGCCGTGCCGGAATCGCCAGCCGACCCTTCGCATCCAGGTTGAGTTGCGCCGCCCCTTGGAACACCATTCCTCCCACTTATTCCCACTTGGCCCCACTTTATTCCACCAATATCGGAGCGTCAAGGGAAAAAGTGAAAATTTTTCGGCGGGACAAGGACTTACGTGTGGTTCCGGAGAAAATGCTGTTAAACAAATCCTTAAAAATCAAAGGATCAAAAAGTATTCTAAAAGTGGTTTATTAAGAGTTCAGCGTGTATGCCAGTGGCGTTTTGGCGCGACAGAAGGCGAGATGGAAGTCCGCCGATAAGCCGGGTTCTGTCGAGGGCAGTCATTCCTCTGGGACCGCCATTGCTGACGGCCTCGTGCAGCCTACCCGGGAGCGACGCGAGCCACGCCAATGCTCCCCTATTTGGCCTTGCCCCGGATGAGGTTTGCCATGCCGTCCGTGTTACCACGTCCGCGGTGGGCTCTTACCCCACCATTTCACCCTTGCCGGCCCGCAAACACGTTGCGAACTTGGGCGGTATCTTTCTGTTGCACTGTCTGTCGCCTCGCGGCGCCCGGCCGTTAGCCGGCATCCTGCTCTATGGGGCCCGGACTTTCCTCCAGACGATGTTTTGTCCAGCGACTGCCTGGCGAACTTCCGCTTGGAATTATAGGCGCTTACTCTTCAGCGCCCTTGCCATTCTTGGCGTCGGAGGCCGGGACGAAAGCGAACACGTCGTTCTTGACGCGGAACGCGCCGAGATATTCGCCGGGTTCCGGCGGTTCGTCCTCGAACTGCTGCATGCGGCAGTCCTTGGTTTCGGCAACGTACCAGCGCTTGCCCTGGTTGAGGATGAAGGCGCCGGTCGGCGTGCGGTAAAGATCGACGCGCACTTTTTCGCCCGCCTTTTTCATTGCGTGGCGGCGTTGGCATTCCGGGTAGCGCGTGACGATGAGATCCAGTTCCCAGCCATCGCTCCAGAAATAGGGCTTGTTGCGTTCGACGGTCAGCGAGTGGTTACCGCCTTCGATCAGGAATCCGGCGGGTTCCTGGGTGCAACCGGCAAGCAGCGCGGCGAACAGCAGGATGGGAAACAGCTTGTTCATGCTGAGGTCTCCAGGCGCCAGGCGATGGTTTCGCCGGCACGCAGCGGAATGATCGGGTCCTGCTCGAGCAGCGGTTGCTGCGCCGGTACGGTCCAGGCATCGCGCACCAGCGTGATCGTTTCGGTGTTGCGCGGCAGGCCATAGAAGTCGGCGCCGAAATGGCTCGCAAAACCCTCGAGCCGGCCGAGCGCGCCTGCCGCCTCGAAGGCTTCGGCATAGAGTTCGATGCCGGCGTGCGCGGTATAGCAGCCGGCGCAGCCGCAGGCTGCCTCCTTGGTGCTCTTCGCGTGCGGCGCCGAGTCGGTGCCGAGGAAGAACTTGGGATTGCCTGATGTCGCGGCGGCGACCAGCGCCTGACGATGCAACTCGCGCTTCAGCACCGGCAGGCAGTAGTGATGCGGACGGATGCCGCCGGCGAAGATGGCGTTGCGGTTCAGCAGCAGGTGATGTGCGGTGATCGTCGCGGCGACGTTGGTCCCGGACGATTTCACGAAATCCGCCCCATCCTGCGTCGTGATGTGTTCGAGTACCACTTTCAGCGCGGGAAAGTCCTGGAGCAGCGGCGCCAGCACGGTGTCGATGAACACGGCTTCGCGGTCGAAGATGTCGACGGCCGGGTCGGTCACCTCGCCATGCACGAGCAGGGGCAGGCCCAGCTTTTCCATGCGCGCCAGCGTGGCGGCGCATTTCTTCAGGTCGGTGACGCCCGCATCTGAATTGGTCGTCGCGCCCGCGGGATAGAGCTTCACCGCATGTACGAAACCGCTGTCTTTCGCCCGGCCGATCTCGTCCGCGGGCAGGTTGTCGGTCAGGTACAGCGTCATCAGTGGCGTGAAAGTCAGACCCGGCGGGACGGCATTCAGAATGCGTTCGCGGTAGGCGGCGGCCTGCGCCACGGTCGTCACCGGGGGCTTGAGGTTGGGCATCACGATGGCGCGCGCGAAGCGCTGCGCCGTATCCGGCAGCACCGCCTGCATGGCCTGACCGTCACGCAGGTGCAGGTGCCAGTCGTCGGGGCGGATGAGCGTTATCTTTTGCATGGCGGCGATTTTAGCCATCCTTCAAGGCCAGCGCCCGCTCGTAGAGCGCGTTCTTCGGCTGGCCCGTGATCGTGGCAGCGAGCTTCGCGGCCTGTTTCACCGGCAATTCCGCAAGCAGCAGCTTGAGGATACGTTCGGTTTCTGCGTCGAGGCCTTCGCGTGGGGGCGGTGCCGAAACCAGCAGCACGAATTCGCCGCGCCGGTGGTTCTCATCAGCCGCGAGCCAGGCTGGCGCGGCAGGGAGCGGCATGCGCTCGATCTGCTCGAACAGCTT
>CAZTWA010000148.1:0-6457 GCA_964617225.1 uncultured Methyloversatilis sp. | reverse complement strand
GCATGAAGGAGGCGTTCTCGACCGGGTCCCAGAACCACCAGCCGCCCCAGCCGAGTTCGTAGTAGGCCCACCAGGAACCGAGCGCGATGCCGAGCGTAAGGAAGATCCATGCGGCCGTTGTCCAGGGGCGCGACCAGCGCGCCCAGGCGGCATCCAGCTGGCCGGCGATCAATGCGGAAATGGCGAAGGCGAAGGCGACCGCGAAGCCGACATAGCCCATGTAGAGCATCGGCGGGTGATAGACGAGGCCCGGATCCTGCAGCAGCGGATTCAGCGAGCGGCCTTCCTCGGCGCCAGGCAGCATCCGGTCAAAAGGATTGGAGGTGAAAAGGATGAACGCCAGCAGACCGACCATCACCAGGCCCAGCACGGCGAGCACGCGCGCAACCATGGCTTCGGGCAACTGACGGGAGAACAGCGCGACGGCCATGGCCCAGCCGGCCAGCATCAGTACCCAGAGCAGCAGCGAGCCCTCATGGCCGCCCCAGACGGCAGAGAGGCGATACATCGTGGGCAGCTGGGTATTCGAATGTGCCGCAACGTACTGGACGGTGAAGTCGTTGGTGTAGAAGGCCCAGGTCAGGCAGACGAAAGAAAAGGCGATCAGCAGGAACGTGGCTGCCGTGGCCGGCCGCGCGAGGGCAACCCATTGCGGCTGGTTGCGCTGCGCGCCGACGAGGGGCAGGACACCCAGGGCCAGCGCGACGAAAAGGGACAGCAGCAGGGCGAAGTGGCCGAGTTCTGGGATCATGGTGGAATGCCGGGTTATTGTTTGATGGTCTTGGCGGCGCGTTGGGCCTGGTCGACGGCATGCTGCGCTTCGGGTGGCATGTAGTTTTCGTCGTGTTTCGCCAGCACTTCGGTGGCGGTGAATGTGCCGTCGGGGTTGATGCGGCCTTGTGCCACCGCGCCTTTGCCCTCTTTGAAGAGGTCGGGCAGGATGCCGGTGTAGCTGACCTTCACGTCCTGGGCGGTGTCGGTGATGACGAAATTGACGGTAAGGTTGTCGCGCATCACGGTGCCTTCCTTGACCATGCCGCCGATGCGGAAGGCCTTGCCCTGCGGCGCCTTGCCGGCGGCCAGTTCGCTGGGCGTGACGAAGAAGGCGATGTTGCTGTCGAGGGCGTTCAGCACGAATGCGGAAGCGATGCCGAGGGCGGCGAGGCCGCCGACGATGAGGGCGATGCGTTTCTGGCGTGGTTTCATGCGGTCTTCACTGGGAGTCGAGGGATTCAGCCAGGCGCTCACGGCGCAGGCTGCGCAAAATACTCTTACGACGCTGGTTGGCCAGGATTGGTTCCACGATCATCAGCAATGCGCAGACGCCGAAGCTGCCCCAGACGTAGAGTCCGTAGCCGCCCATGGCGAAGAATTCGGCAGGCGATCCCCAATTCATTGTTTCACCTCATCAAGTTCCTTGACCCATTCGGTGTGCGCCTCGCGCTCGAGAATGATCGCGCGCACGCGCATTAGCACGAGGGCGATGGCGTACATCCAGAAAGCTAGCGCCATGATCAGCATGCCCCAGAGCATGGTGGTCGCCATGGCGGGTGCCTTGTTGATGGCCACGGACGCGCCCTGGTGCAGGGTGTTCCACCATTTCACCGAGAAATAGATGATCGGGACGTTGACCACGCCGACCAATGCGAGGATCGCACCGGCCTTGTCGGCGCGACGTGCGTCGTCGACCGCCGCCTGCAAGGCAATGAAGCCGATGTAGAGGAAGAACAGGATCAACGCCGAAGTCAGTCGTGCGTCCCACACCCACCAGGCGCCCCACATCGGCTTGCCCCAGAAGGCGCCGGTCCACAGCGAGAGGAAAGCCATGATCGCGCCGGTCGGGGCGATCGCCTGCGCCATCATGCCAGACAGGCGCGTATTGAGCGCGAGCCCGATGCCGGCCCAGGCGGCCATCACGCAGTAGAGGAACATCGACATCCAGGCGGCGGGCACGTGGATGAAGATGATGCGGTAACCCTCGCCCTGCGTCGCGTCCGTCGGTGCGACAAAGAAACTGATCCACAGGCCGGCAACCGTGAAGAGGGTCGCCAGCGCCCAAAACCACGGAATCATTTTGCCGGCGAGCGGATAGAAGCTCTGCGGGCTGGCGAACTTGAACCAGTTGATGATCTTGTTGTTACTCACTCCAGTGCAATCCTCAAGGCGGCCGTGGTCGCCCACGGCGCAAAAAATACTGCCACGGCCAATAAGGCCGCGAGCAGCGACAAGTGTCCGGCGGCGCTCATACCGGAAATGTACATCTCCACCGCGCCGGCACCGAAGATCAGCGTCGGCACATACAACGGCAGCACCAGCAGAGACAGCAGAACGCCGCCGCCACGCACGCCGAGTGTCAGTGCCGCACCAATCGCGCCAATCAGCGACAGCAGCGGCGTGCCCAGCAGCAGGGTACCCACCAGAATGCCCAATGCACCGGGATCCAGATCGAACTGAATGCCCAGCACCGGCGCCAAAAGGACCAGGGGCAGCCCTGTCGTGATCCAGTGGGCGATGATTTTACCTGCGATCAGCAGCCCCAACGGCGTGGGGGACAGCACCATCTGCTCGAGGGTGCCGTCAGCGTGGTCGGGTGCGAACAGCCGCGACAGGCCGAGCATGGTCGCCAACAGCGCAGCGACCCAGAGGATGCC
This sequence comes from uncultured Methyloversatilis sp., assembly GCA_964617225.1. Lineage (GTDB taxonomy): Bacteria > Pseudomonadota > Gammaproteobacteria > Burkholderiales > Rhodocyclaceae > Sulfuricystis. Next base: position 3,806 of record CAZTWA010000148.1, on the reverse strand, counting down.
CGGCGCGATCTTGCGCAGCAGGGCAGGTTCCGGCCCGATGCCGAGCGGGAACAGGCTGACGACGATGATGAAGAAGAACAGCGCGGTCAGCACTTCGCTTTTCCGACGCATGGCCAGCAGCAGGTCGCGGCGGATGATGGCCAGTATTGCGCTCATGCGCCCACCTTCAAAATTTTGCCGTTCGGTAGCGGGATGCTCTGGTGGCTGGTGAGGATGGCGATGCCGCCTCCCTTGACGTGTTCGACGATCAGGCTGGAGAGCATCTCGACTGCCTTGACGTCGAGCGCGGTAAAGGGCTCGTCGAGGATCCACAGCGTCGCCTTGCGCACCGCGAGGCGCGCGAGCAGCACGCGGCGCTTCTGGCCGGCGGATAGGAAGCGTACCGGCAGGTCTTCGCGGCCGCGCAGGCCGAACCGCGCCAGCGCGGTCAGTGCCTCGACCTCGTCCAGATTCGTGCCGTCGAGTTGCGCCGCGAGCGTCAGGTTTTCGAGCGGGGTGAGTTCTTCCTTCACGGCCCCATGGTGGCCGAGGAAGAGCAGGTGGCGGCGATAGTCCTCGGCGAGTTCCCTGATCGGTTCACCCTGCCAGCGGATCTCGCCCTCCGCCGCCGGGGACAGACCGGCGAGGATCCTGAGCAGGCTGGTTTTGCCGGCGCCGTTTTCGCCCTGCACGTGCAGCCATTCGCCCGGTCCGACCGCGAGATCGAGCCCGGCAAACAGGCGGCGCTCGCCGCGAACGCAGGAAAGAGCGGAAGCAGTCAGCATGGAGGGGCGAATTTTGCCTGAATATGGGTTCTCAAGGGCTTAACATGAGTCAAGTCTTTGAAAAATATTGATGACTGCTCAGTTTCGCCCCGCCGAAAGTCAGTCCTGGCAGGACGGCACCGAAAAGCAGCCCAAAGCCCCGATCCAGAAATGGTTTTTATGGGGAGCATAAAAACCATTGTTTGTTGCGCTGCGACATATTTTCCTATACTGCTCTCATCACGAACACGCGCAGGGCGCAACCTTGCGCGTGCAAGTCTGAAAAGGCGATACGCCGCCTTTTCGCCCCGTTGGCCGGAAAACCACCGGCTGCGCCGTGATGGCCATCGAGGCACATGCCCGCAAGGCGTGTGTTTCGATCGGCTACGAAGTTCGCTGTGCATGCCGCTTCCGCTCATAATGGACGGACGTGTGAGTGTGGCGAAGTTTTTTCGATCACGGCGCGAATATTGCGGCGCGCCATATTGGGGGTGGTGCTGTCTTCATGGAATCGTTTTCGAGTCTGGCAGTGGCGGGTGGCTTCATGGCCGTGCTGGGTATCGTGCTCGCCGCGGTACTCGCCTTTGCCAATCGCAAGCTCTTCGTCTATGAAGATCCGCGCATCGGCCAGGTCGAGGACCTGTTGCCGAAATCGAATTGTGGTGCCTGCGGCATGCCGGGCTGCCGGGGTTTCGCCGAAAAGGTGGTGACGGGCGATGTCGTGCCGGCGCAATGTACCGTGAGTTCGCCCGAACAGCGCAAGGACATCGCCAGCCTGCTGGGCGTCGAAGCGGGCAATATCGAGAAAAAAGTAGCGCGGCTCGCCTGTGCCGGCGGGCGGCACGTCGCCTTCATCCGCGCCCGCTATGCCGGCCTCAAGACCTGCCGCGCGGCGGCCGTCGTGGGCGGTGGGGGCAAGGAATGCGCCTGGGGCTGCCTCGGCCTCGGCGACTGCGAAGCCGTTTGCGATTTCGATGCGCTGCATCTCGACATGCATGGCCTGCCGGTGGTCGACGCGAACAAGTGTTCGGCCTGCAACGACTGCGTCGAGGTCTGTCCGAAGGGGCTGTTCTCGCTTGAGCCAATCAGTCGCAAGCTCTGGGTGGCCTGCAAGAACAAGGCGGATGGCGACACGGCGGAGGCGTCCTGCGAAGTGGCCTGTACCGCCTGCGGCAAATGCGTCTCCGATGCCGCCCCCGGCTTGATTCGCCTTGACGGCAACCTTGCGACCATTCGCTACGAACTCAACAACTGGGCAACGCGTGGCCCGATCGAACGTTGCCCGACCGGCGCCATCGTCTGGTTCGAAACCCCCAACCTGCCCGCCAAGGGCGCGGCAGCGAAAAAAATCCTGCGGCAGGACGCCCTGCCCCAGCTGAACTGATTTCCCTTAGGAGCATGTCATGTTGATGAAACTGTTCAAGTCCGACAAGAGCGAAGCCGGCAAGGCTGCCGAGCAGGTCAAGTACCCGGGCGTGCGCGACGCGGTCGACGGCAACACCGCCGTGATCCACGTCGAACGCGAGGCGTCGGACGCCGCCGGCGCCTACCCGATCACGCCCTCGACGCAGATGGGCGAGTACTGGGCGGAGGAAGTCGCCAAAGGCCATCTCAACATCTCCGACCGGCCGCTGATCTTCATCGAGCCGGAATCCGAGCACGCTGCCGCGGGTGTCACCGCCGGCATGGCGATGACGGGCCTGCGCGCCACCAACTTCTCGTCCGCGCAGGGCGTCGCCTTCATGCACGAATCGCTCTACGGCGCCGTTGGCAAGCGCCTGCCCTATGTGCTCAACATGGGTTGTCGCGCGATCACCAAGGCTTCGCTCAATGTGCATTGCAGTCACGACGACTATCACTGCGTCGATGACACCGGCTTCATCCAGGTGATGGCGAAGAACGCCACGGAATGCGCTGACCTCAACCTCATCGGCCGCAAGTTGGCCGAGCTGTCGCTGACCCCGGCGATCATCGGCCAGGACGGTTTCCTGACTACCCACCTGATCGAGTCGGCGCTGCTGCCTGAGCGCGAACTGGTCGCGGAGTTCTGCGGCAAGCCCGACGACCTCATCGACACGCCGACGCCGGCGCAGGAAATGATCTACGGCCCGAAGCGTCGCCGCGTGCCGGCGATCTGGGACGTGGATGTCCCGCTTGTTTCCGGCGTGGTGCAGAACCAGGATGCCTACATGCAGGCGACTGCCGGCCAGCGTCCCTATTTCTTCGATCACATCGAAAAGATCACCGATGCCTGCATGGCCGAGTATGCGGCGCTGACCGGGCGCCAGTACCAGCGCGTGTCGACCTACAAGATCGAGGATGCCGAGTACCTGATCCTTGGCATGGGCAGCATGATCGTACAGGCCGAGTGCGTGGCCGACTACCTGCGCGAGACGCGCGGCATCAAGATCGGCGTCGTCAACGTGACGATGTTCCGACCCTTCCCCGGCGACTTGCTGGGCGAGATCCTCAAGGGCCGCAAGGGCGTGGCGGTGCTCGAGCGCACCGACCAGCCGCTGGCCGAGGACCTGCCGTTGATGCGCGAAGTACGCTCGATCGTCTCCAAGTGCCTCGAGAATGGCCTGACCATGGGCGATGACAAGCCTTACGCAGGCTATGCCAGTTTCGCCGCTGGCGAAATGCCGCGCCTGTATTCCGGCTGCTATGGCCTCGGCTCGCGCGACCTGCAGCCCGAGGGCCTGATCGCCGCGATCGAGAACATGCTGCCCGATGGCGCGAAGCGCAAGTTCTACTACCTGTCGATCGACTTCGCGCGCGACCCGATCAACCCGAAAGACGAAGTGCACCAGCAGAACCTGCAGGAAAAATATCCGCAGATCCGTGCGCTCGGCATCCGCGGCAGCGAGAACCCCAACCTGCTGCCGAAGGGCGCCATCACCGTGCGCATGCACTCGGTGGGCGGTTGGGGTGCGATCACCACCGGCAAGAACCTGGCGATGACGCTGTTCGAACTGCTTGGATGGGACATCAAGGCGAATCCGAAGTATGGTTCGGAGAAGAAGGGCCAGCCGACGACCTATTACCTGTCGGCCGCGCCGGAAC
>CAZTWA010000147.1:0-6475 GCA_964617225.1 uncultured Methyloversatilis sp. | reverse complement strand
TCGGGCAGGAAGTCGGGCATCTCGCCGGCGTCGATGCGGGCCTGGCGGGCAATGCGGGCCTTCAGTAGTTCCTGGCGGCGCGGCTCGAAGGCGCGGTGCAGCTTGGCGACGAGTTCGAGCGCATCCTTGGTGAGGATTTCGTCGAAGCGGGGGTGGATCGGGGCGTTAATCTGCACGCCGGCAGGAAGGGTCAGGGTCATGGCTAGGCTCCACTTGGTCTTATAGAAGACTTAAGTGTATTCGACACTATGCCGCAAGATAAGCCACAATATCGTCCATTCATTCGATACTAAATGTAAAAAATGTCAAAGCTGAAGGAACTCGAAGCCTTCGTCCAGGTTGCGAGCAAGGGCAGCCTGACGGCGGCGGCCGCAGGGGAGGGCGTGACACCGGCGATCATCGGCAGACGCCTCGACGCACTGGAAGATCGGCTCGGCGTGCGGCTGCTGGTCAGGACGACGCGCAAGCTGACGCTGACGCAGGAAGGCGAGGCTTTCCTCGAAGATTGCCAGCGCATTCTCACCGACCTCGCCAATGCGGAAGCGCAATTGACGCTCGGTAGTGCGCGGGCGAGCGGCCACTTGAAGGTCACGGCGCCCGCCGGCTTCGGGCGCAAGCATGTCGCGCCGCTGATGCTCGGTTTCCTGCGCGCGCATCCGGAAGTCAGCGCGAGCCTCGACCTGTCCGACCGCACCGTCGATCTGGTGAATGAAGGTGTCGACTGCGCAGTGCGCCTCGGCGGGCTGGAAGATTCAAGCCTCGTTGCCGTGCGCCTGGGTGAGATGAAGCGCGTGGTAGTGGGCAGCCCGGCCTATTTCCAGCAGCGCGGTACGCCGCGCACGCTCGATGACCTGCACGCACATGATTGCCTTGCGCTCGCGACTCAGCCGGGCTGGGACTTCCAGGCGGCCGGCAAGCCGGCCTTGTTCAAGCCGCCCGGCCGTTTCGTCTGCAATGACGGTGCGGTACTCCACGAGTGGGCGCTGGCGGGCATGGGGTTGGCCTGGCGTTCGCTATGGGAGGTGGGCGAGGATTTGCGCTGGGGGCGGCTCGTTTCGGTGCTCGACGAATTCGCGACCGCGCCGGTTGGCATCCATGCCGTGTTCCCGCAACGGCGGCATTTGCCGCTGCGCGTGCGGCTGTTCATCGACCTGCTGAAGGACAACTATGGCCGGCCGGATTACTGGGACAAGGCTGAATAAGGGCCGGTCGGAAAGTCAGCGCCGGCGGGACGGCATCAGGTTGCCGGCGGCAGCCAGCGGAGCAGTTTTTCGTACAGCACGGCGGACTCGACCGGCTTGGCGATGTGGTCGTTCATGCCGGCCGCGAGGCACAGCGCCCGGTCTTCGCTGAAGGCGTTGGCCGTGACGGCCAGGATCGGAGTACGCGCATAGTCGGGCAGTGCGCGGATTTTGCGGGTGGCATCGACGCCGTTTATCTTCGGCATCTGCATGTCCATCAGGATCAGATCGTATTTCCCGTGGCGGGCGAGGTCCAGTGCTGCCTCGCCATCCTCGGCCAGGTCGACGTTGAAACCGGCTTCTTCGAGCAAGGATCGCGCGACATCCTGACTGATCGGCTCGTCTTCGGCCAGCAGGATGCGCACACCGGGTGCGCGCAGCTTCAGGCGCGTCTCGACCGGCTGGGTGTTCGACGACAGCGAGGGCGCCGTAGTGCTGACGCGATCGAAGCAGGCGGTGAACCAGAACGTGCTGCCGGCATTCGGCTGGCTCTCGACACCGATGTCGCCGCCCATCAAGTGCACGAGCCGCTTGCTGATCGCCAACCCCAGCCCGGTGCCGCCGTACTTGCGCGTCATCGACGTGTCCGCCTGCTCGAAAGCAGTGAACAGGCGCTGCTGTTCCTCGTCGGACAAACCGATGCCGGTGTCGATGATCTCGAAGCGCACCACGAGCCGGCCCGGCTGCTCTGCAACGCAACGCACCCGCAGGGTGATGCTGCCAGTCGCAGTGAACTTGATGGCATTGCTGGCGAGGTTGAGCAGGATCTGGCCGAGCCGCAAGGGATCGCCCTGCAGTTGCACTTCAGCGATGTCGGGCGAGAGGTCGACCTGCAACACAAGGTTCTTTTCCTTCGCCTTCTGGCTGATCAGGCTGACGAGGTTCGCCACGCTTTCGCTCAACCGGAAATTCAGGCGCTCGAGCGTCATGCGGTCGGCCTCGATCTTCGAGATGTCGAGGATGTCGTTGATGACGGCGAGCAGGTGGCGCGATGACAGATCGATCTTCGCGAGTTGGTCGCGCAGCCTTGGATCGCTGGCACTGCGCAGCGCAAGGGTGGTCATGCCCATGATGCCGTTCATCGGCGTGCGCAATTCGTGGCTCATGTTTGCGAGGAAGGTACTCTTCGCGCGGTTGGCGGCTTCGGCCGCCTCCTTGGCGATCGAGAGCGCCTGCGTGCGCTGCTCGACCGTATCCTCGAGGTGGTCGCGCTGGGACTGCAGCGCCTGGTCGCGCTGGGCGATTTCGCCCATCATCATGTTGAAGGCATCCGCCAGGTCGCCGATCTCGTCGTCGGCCTGCTTGTGCGCCCGCTGGCTGTAATCCTTGGAGTGGGCGACGCGTGAAGCGACTTCGCCGAGCGCCCCGATCGAGGCCAGCAGCGGCACCTGCATGCGCCGCGCGATGGCGAAGGCCAGCAGGGAGGCGATGAAGGCACCAGCCAGGAAGATCATCAGGCTGATGGCCATGTCGCGCCAGATGTTGGCGAGCGTTGCCGTCAGTTCGACCGAGCCGATGACGCCGTCGGCCGTCCTGATCGGGACGACTACCGTGAGGTAACGCCAGTCGCTGAAATGCTCGGCGCTGACATGGTTGTGTTGTTCGTGGCCGAGAGCCGTGATGGCGCCGGTTTCGCCGGGCATGAGATATTCGTGGAGAAAGTTGTTTTCCCTGCCACGCATCTGGGCGGCGAGAATGTCCGGGTGGGCTTCCAGCGCGCCGAACAGCCGGCCAGCGCCCGCCGTGTCACCGAACTCGACGACGGCCGAGGCGTTGAAGGCGATCACGTTCGCCATCGAGTAAAGCTCGGTCAATTTGGCGTCGCGCCGCTGGGCTGCATCGCGCACGCCGAACATCAGGAAGCTGAAGAGCAGGCCGATGCCGACGGCGACCACGATGACGAGGGCGAGCCGTTGACGGATACTTTCGCGTCGCATCAGCGCCCTCCGCCGATCACTTGCCGCGCCAGGCGCAGCATCTGGGAGGCTGCTTTCAGGCGTGCCCGGTTGAGATTGTTGAGATTGACGTCGAACTGGAGGCGTGACTCGTTGCGCACCAGCGCGATGCCCCCCCCCTGCCGGGCGAAGAACTCCGCATCACTGACAGTGAGAATCGGGAGTTCTTCCGTCCAGCGTAAGATCGCAGCGAAACGGGCTTCTTCGGTATCCGGTATGTAAAGAATCTGGCAGCCTTCGAACTGGTCCGGGCTGTTGACGCGCCGCACGATCAATTCGCGGCCGGCGATCAGGCGGCCTTCATAGGTGTAAAGCACAGCACTCATCACGTCGCGACCGAACAGACAGATCGTCGCTTGCGTCGGGTTCTCTGGCCATTCTATATATTTCAGGAAATTGACCAGATAGGCGGCCTTGAGTTGTTGCTCTGAGCTCGGTTGCGCCTGTCCGGCCAAGCTGGCCAGCATCAGCATCAAACCTGTCAGGAAGGTACGGAAACTTCGCTTCATGGGATCAAAAGCCCAGGCGCAGTCCCAGCAACAGCGAAGGCCTGATCTCCACGGGGATGCTCGGGACGTAATCTCCTATGTACTCGAAGCGGCGCGCGCCGATCAGGTTGCGGCCGGTGACCGACAGTTCGAGGTCCTTGTTCATCCGGTAGGCATAGCGCAGGTCGAGCGTCACGTAGCCCGGCACCTTGACCATGCCAAGATAAGGCGCGTTGGGCTGCTCCAGACTGGCCGAGCCACGAAGCCAGGCATCGAACTGCTGGTTGGTGGTAATGTTCCACTGCGAGCGCAGACTGCCGTAATGCTTGGGTACGCGACGTTCCTGTATTGCGTTGTCCTGGGCGGCCTCGGGTGTCGCGGCGCCGTCCATGTCGAGGTGCGTCGCGGTGAGGGAGAGTTGCAGGCGCCAGGCGGGGGTAACCAGCCAGTCGGCGGCCAGTTCGATGCCGTTGATCCAACCGGACGAATAATTGCCGATGGTGAAGTCCTGCAGCAGCAAGAACGGCAGCATTGAAAAATTCGGGCCGACAAAAGCTCCCGACACGCGATCCTCATAATGCTGGCGATAGGCAGTCAGGTTGAAATTGAAATCCGGGGACAACTGAGCCCGGTAACCCAGTTCCAGGCTGGTCATCTTTTCCGGTTTGAGCTCGCCCATCGGCGGCAGGTTATGAATAACGACGGCCGGGAAAGTGCCGGGCATAAATGTGGTTATTGCGCTGACATGGTATTCACCACGTGCCGGAACACGGGGTGCGCGCGCCAGTTTCACCCAGGCCGAATGCATGCGGGAAGGCGTCCACATCAGCGTGGCGCTGGGAGCAATGGTCGAGCCGCCCAGGTTGCTGGTTTCCCAGCGCACGCCGAAGCCGAACTGCAGACGTTCCGGAATCAGCGTCCAGTCGTCATGAATGAACAGGCCGGTACTCCGCTGCGTGAAGGATTCTTTTGTCAGTGCCAGAACTTCTGCGGAGGACACCGAGTCATCGCTATTGGTACGGTGGCTCAGGCCCCACAGCAGGTCATGATTGCCCGTGGCATAGCGGCCCTGGTAATCGATGTCGTAGGTTTCCCGGTCCTCATGGAACCAGCCTTCCATCTCGATGTGCGTCCGCGTGGCGGAAACCTGCAGAGACGACTCGACCGCACCCGTCAGCCAGCGGTAGCGTCCGGTGATCGTCTGGATGTCATCGGTCTGCTTGAGCTTGGCGGGAACCAGATAAACACTGGGCGGAAACAGAGTGAACTCGGGATTGACCAAGGCCAGATCGCCGAGTTGGGAATCGAGCGCGCTCGCCCAGATGGATAGGTCGCTGCCATTACCGAGATTACGGTCGAAACGGAAATTGAGCTGGCCGTTCTTCTGCTTGTCTTCGCTTTCTGCGTCACTGGCATACTGGGTCGATGGATCTTGACGACGTCCTTGGAACGACAGTTTCCAGCTTGTCCGATCATCGATGCGTCCGGCATAGCGACCGTAGACCTGGCCGAAGTTGTTGGTGCCGATGGTCGGTGCAAGCAGGCCGCCTTCCTGCGAGGCCGAATGCCTGGTGATGATGTTGATGACACCATTGACCGCATTGGCGCCCCACATCGCGGCACTCGGTCCGCGAATGACTTCGATGCGCTCGATGTCGTCGAGCGCGACCGGGTCGTGTTCCCACATCACGCCCGAGAAGAAGGGTGAATAGATGCTGCGGCCATCGACCAGCACCTGCAGCTTGTTGGCGAAGCGACCGTTGAACCCTCGCGCTGAAACGGCATAGCGACCGTTGTCGACTTGGGCGACCTCGATGCCAGGCACCATGCGCAACACGTCAGGCAGCGCATAGGCACCGGAGCGCCGGATGTCCTCGGCCGAGATCACGAAGGCCGCGGCGGGGACGTTCGCCAAGCTTTGGCTGCGTCGCGCGACCGAGCTGACCTCGGTCTGGGTGAGTTCCTCGAGGCTCAGCACATCGAGCGCGTCGGCCGCGAGCACCGGCGTCAGCACGGATGAAAGCAAAAGTGCACCGACACTCTGCCGGATGAAGTTTCTCGATTGCATCAGATACTCCATTGCCCGGTGGGGCTGTTGTTATGACGTAATTCTACATGCTGCACCGCAAGAGTGCATGACGAAGGTAATAGGCCAGCCACCTGCCGTCCCGCCAGCGCTGACTTTCGTCCATGAAAAAGCCCCACCGGTTTCCCGGCAGGGCCTCTTCGCTCCACTCCCCCTGTATCGAGGGATCAGTGCTCTTGCTTAGTGAAACTGCTCCTCCTCCGTCGAGCCGGTCAGCGCCTTGACGCTGGACGACCCGCCCTGGATGACGGTGGTGACGTCGTCGAAGTAACCGGCGCCGACTTCCTGCTGGTGCGAGACGAAGGTGTAGCCCTGCTCGCGCGCCTTGAATTCCGGCTCCTGCACCATCTCGACGTAGTGCTTCATGCCTTCGCCGCGTGCATAAGCGTGGGCGAATTCGAAGGTGTTGAACCAGTTGATGTGGATGCCGGCCAGCGTGATGAACTGGTACTTGTAGCCCATGGCGGAGAGTTCGTCCTGGAACTTGGCGATGGTCTTGTCGTCGAGGTTCTTCCGCCAGTTGAACGACGGCGAGCAGTTGTAGGAGAGCAGCTTGCCCGGGCAGGCCTGGAGGACGGCTTGGGCGAACTCGCGGGCAAAGCCGAGGTCCGGCTTGCCGGTCTCGCACCAGACGAGGTCGGCGTAGGGCGCGTAGGCGACGCCACGGCTGATGGATTGCTCGAGGCCGTTCTTGACGCGGTAGAA
>CAZTWA010000146.1:0-6524 GCA_964617225.1 uncultured Methyloversatilis sp. | reverse complement strand
GCTACGGCAAGGACACGCGCGGCATGATCCGCCAGCACCAGTTCGACAAGGTGGAACTGGTACAGATCGTCCCACCCGAGGTGTCATGGGACGCGCTGGAACAATTGACCGGCCATGCCGAGGCGATCCTGCAGAAACTGAATCTGCCCTATCGCAAGATGGCGCTGTGCGCCGGCGACATGGGGTTTTCAGCGGCCAAGACCTACGACCTCGAAGTCTGGCTGCCGGCGCAGAACACCTACCGCGAGATTTCCTCCTGCTCGAACTTCGAGGCCTTCCAGGCGCGCCGCATGCAGGCGCGCTGCCGCGACAAGGGCGGCAAGCCGCGTCCGCTACATACGCTCAACGGCTCCGGCCTCGCGGTCGGCCGCACGCTGGTCGCGGTGCTGGAGAACTACCAGCGCGCCGATGGCACGGTGGTCGTGCCCGACGTGCTGCGCGGCTACATGGGCGGGGTGGAGACGCTAACCCCGGTTGGCTGACAGCTTGCGGGAAGCTTTCTTGGGTGGCGTGGATTCGCCAAGGCTGGGCGGGGTATAGACTGGCGCGAACCGCGAAAGGACGTCGTAGTAGTTGCGGATGTTTTCGACCAGGACCACCGCCTCGCCACCCCGCGCGCGCCCGCTTTTGAGGCGCTCGTAATATTCTGGTTGCGACAGCAGGGGCAAGATCTCTTTCATATCGACCCACAAATAGGGATCGCGTTTGAGACCCGGAGCGAAATGCATTCCTCCCCGCAAATGACCCATGCCCAGATTGTAGGCAGCGAGTGCCAACCATCGGCGGTCGGGCTGCTTGATCTCGGCCGGAAGATCATCCATCAGGCTGGCGAGATAATTTGCCCCAGCCAGGATGCTTTCATGGGGATCGAGACGATTGGTGACGCCAAGCCGATCGGCGGTTTCCTCGGTGAGCATCATGATGCCGCGCACCCCCGTCGGTGACGTCGCGAAGGGATCCCACTTGGATTCCTGATAGGCGAGCGCCGCCAGCAACCGCCAGTCGATGCGGGTGATTTCCTGTGCTTCCTGGAAGGCTTGCCGGTAACGCGGCAGGCGACCGCGTACATGCTCGAGGAAGACCTCGATGTCGCGACTGTCCATGCGCCGGATGTGGCCAAAATAGCGGTCGTTGAGCTGCCGGAGCGTTCCATCTGCCTTGATCGATTCGATAAAGCGAGTGGCGCGCAATAGCAAGTCGCCGCCGCTGGCCGCTTGAAAGCCCCAACCATACGCCAGCTTTTCAGGCAACTCCAAGGCAATCTCGATATCAGGATACAAGTTGGCGGCGATGGCGAAATGCAGTTCGTCGGTTGCTACGAGGACGTGGTGGCGCTTGGCCACGCCGGCCAGTAGTTCCAGTTCGTTTTTGCCGCCGAGTTCGACAAGCAACGGCAGTGGGTTAAGCTGCAGGGCACGCAAGGCACCCATTTGGGGTGCGCGGGTCATCAGCGTGATTTCCCGCCCGGCCAGCTTGTCCAGAGCGCTGATCGGCAGCGAACTGGCGTGATGAACAATCACCTGGCGTGTTTCACGCAGCGGCTGGCTATAGATTACCGTCGGATCGTCGCTTCGGAACGGTAGTGACGCAGCCATGTGGACCTTGCCCGCGTGCAGCATCTCGAGCAATGCGGGATAGTCGGGCACGACGATGGGCTGGAGTTCGACCCCCAACTCCTTGGCGAACAGCCTGATCAGGTCGCGACTGAAACCGTCCATGCCTTCGCTGTTCGGTGCGACTTGCTGGAATACCGGATCGGCAAGCAGCCCGACGACCAGAGGCTGGTTCGGGCCGGGCGGCTTTAATTGGGTGAATTGCTTGAGCAAATCGCATCCCCCGAGCAGCGTGCCGATGATCAGCAGACCGGTGATCAACCGGAAGAAGCGGCTTAGGGGGCTTGGGGATGTATTACCGCACGCGATGGCTTCGATCAGCATGATGTGCTTTGCGTTGGGGCGCGGTTATAATCCGGGCAACGGAGAGGTACCGAAGCGGTCATAACGGCGCCGACTCGAAATCGGATGGTCAGGGAAACCTGGCACAAGGGTTCGAATCCCTTCCTCTCCGCCATCATACTTCCCCCACCCCCCTGATCTATAAGCTAGCCTGATACTTAAGGCTGCAAATCCTTATTTGCAATAGGTCATTTCGCGCATACAATCTTGACTAAATAACTCAAGTAATTGTCAGGACCCAACCGAAACCCGATACCCCCACCCTTACAGAGAGGATTTAAAAATGATTAACGTGAATGGCAAGGAAATTGAAACCGACGCCGAAGGCTTTCTGGCGAATCTTGATGACTGGTCCGAAGATGTCGCCCTCGTGCTGTCGCAGCAGGACGAACTGGCGCTGGGCGAAAAGCACTGGCAGGTCATCAACTGGATTCGCGATTACTACGCCGAGAACTCCACCGCGCCCAACCTGCGCGTGATCACCAAGCTGATCGGCAACGACCTCGGCGAAGAGTTCGGCGACAAGAAGTACCTGTTCGACCTGTTCCCGTTTGGCCCGGCGAAGCAGGCGGGCCGTTACGCAGGAATGCCCAAGCCGACGGGTTGCGTTTAAGTAGTTGAATTAGTATGAATTCTGGGCCTTCCGGTCATCGGAAGGCCCTGTTGTCGTCAGGTTAGTGCTTTCGTTCCATGCGGCGTGCTGCGATGGTGCGCTGCAACTGGCGGAAATGGTTCTCCATGTCGTGCGTACGATAGACATCAAGCAAGGTATGGAAAGCGCGTTTCGCTTCGCTTCCGGTCAATAGCTTTTCCGCAAGCCGGTCGGCCATTTGGCGATCGGAGAATTGCAGGGCAGCCTGGATGGCGTCAAGTGCGCTACTCGCATGAAATTCAGTGCGTCCCAGATCGGCGCGCAGTCGTTCGAAATGCTTGGCGCCGTCCTCTCCCCCGAGGCTCATTGCCGTCAAACATTCGATATCGAGTCGCTCAGCAGGGTCGAGGCTTTCGCGTTCTGTCGCCGTCAATTCAGCGAGCGTGGTGCGCGCCAGCTCGGTTTTTCCACTAGCGAGGGCGGTACGGGCCAGTTCGATGCGATCGCGCAAGGGAACGCCCGAGACCCGGTCGTTGGCGATGACTTCTTCGATAAGGCGCTGTGCGGTGTCGTAATCACCGTTGAGCTTGGCGACATTCGACAAGCTACGCTTGCGCCGCCAGTTGCGCGGCGTGCGCTCGGCGGCTTTTTGAAGGACCGCCTGAGCCCGGTCGAATTCTCCCAGATCGCAATAAATATCGGCCTTGAGATCGTAGGCTTCGAAATAATTGGGTGACGCTTCAAGTACGTTATCCGCTGTTTCGCTGGCTTCCTCGTAACGATTGAGGCGTTGCAGTGCCCTTGCCCTGCCGGCCAAAGCCCAGGGAAAGGGATGAATCTCGAGAATGGTGTTGAAACTGTCGAGCGCCTCCGGGTAACGCTGGGCGCCGAGCAGTGCTTCCGCACGCGCACGCATGATGTCAAAGCGGTAGGGCTTGCCATCCTCGGCCTGGGTCAGGCTATCCAGCTCTGTCAGAGCCTCATCGAATTGCCTGTTGCGCTTGCGCTCGTAGAAGTGACGGAAAAAGATCTTCTTCCGGATGACCCGATCAAGGCGGGTGCGCAGCGTTTCCGGCGTGAATGGCTTGATGATGTAGTCGTCGGGGGCCAGTTCCACGGCTGAAACGACCTGTTCGTAGCTGCGTTCGGCCGTCACCATGAGGAAGGCGACCGTGTCGGGCAGGCTCTCGGAGCGGCGCAAATCCTCGAGCAATTGCTGCCCGGTGCGTCCTGTACCGAGAATGTAATCGCAGATGATGACATCGGGCATCTGGGCGCGGATCCGATGAAATGCCTCATTGAAGTTTTGCGCCTGATCCACGGAAAATCCTCCCATGGACTGGATGCAGATCTTGAGCGTCTGCCGCGTGGCTTCCTGGTCGTCGATGACCAGATAGCGCAATTCCTTGTGCGGGTCGACAGGAATGCGCCGTACAGCTGCCTGCTTTTCGTCAAACAGAGAGGCGAGGACTTCGACTTCGAGCATGGCCAGCTGCCTAGGGAAGGATGAGACGGAAAATGGCGCCACCGAGCGGGCCGCCATTTTCGAGCTTTAGCTGACCGCACTGATCGTGCCGCATGTGGAGATGGGCGATGCGGCGGGCGATGTAGAGGCCGACGCCGGAGTGCTCGCCGGGCGACTGTGCCGGCAAGTTGGCGGGGAAACCGGGGCCGTCATCCGCGACGGTCAACTCGAGGTGGTCATTTGATATGGCAGCCTCGATCCGGATCTTGCGTTGGGCGAATCGCAAGGCATTCTGCATGGCGTTCACCACACAGTCGGTCACCAACTCGCGATCGCAGACCCAGAAGCCATCAGCCTCGCAGTGGCTTTCAATGGCAAGATCGGCACGTCGGTGCGGCGCGATGCGAAGCACGGCATCTTCCAGCAAGTCATTGACATTGACTGGCAGCAGCGAAACCGGATTTTCATGACGTGTCAGCCGATAGGCAGACAGCAGCTTGGACAGCCGTTCTGCACTGGCCAGCACGGCCTGCTCGGTTTCCGTGAGGATCGGCAAGGCAGCCTCACCTTGCCCGTCGCGGATCGTCCGGATCGCGCTCCCAATCCGCGCCAGTGCATCGAACATGTTGTTCTTGGCGTCATGGATGCCCGAGGCTATGACATCGACAGCGAGGGGTACGTTTGGTAGTTCCATGCCAACTCCTATGCGCGCGGGTTGCGGCGAGGCGATTTCGTGGGGACGCCATGCGGCGAATGCCGTCCCGCCAGCGCTGACTTTCGTCCCGGCGCATTAGTTTTAGGGGTTTCCGCAGGCTGCCACGCGGGCACGAGGTGGCGCTTGCCATTGCCGATGAGGTCGGCGCGACCCATGTCCTTGAGCGCCTCGCGCAGCAACGGCCAGTTCCGCGGGTCGTGGTAACGCAGGAAGGCTTTCTGCAGCTTGCGTTGCCGCCCGCCGCGCACGACCGCGACTTCCTCGGAATCCTTTGACACGCGCTTGAGCGGGTTCTTGCCGGTATGCCACATGCCGGTGGCGATGGCCAGCGGCGTCGGCAGGAAAGTCTGCACCTGGTCAAGGCGGAAGTCGTTGCGCTTGAGCCAGAGCGCGAGTTCGAGCATGTCGGTGTCGGTGGTGCCCGGATGCGCGGCGATGAAGTAGGGGATCAGGTACTGTTCCTTGCCAGCGGCCTTCGATGCCGCCTCGAACAGGCGCTTGAACTTGTCGTAGGTGCCCATGCCGGGCTTCATCATCTTCGAGAGCGGACCTTCCTCGGTGTGCTCGGGTGCGATCTTGAGGTAACCGCCGACGTGGTGGCTGACCAGCTCCTTCACGTATTCGGGCGAGCGCACCGCGAGGTCGTAGCGCAGGCCCGAGCCGATCAGCACCTTCTTCACGCCCGGCAGTTCGCGCGCCTTGCGATAAAGGTGGATCAGCGGCGCGTGGTCGGTGCCGAGGTTCTCGCAGATGTCCGGATAGACGCAGGACAGGCGCCGGCAGGCCGCCTCGATCTTCGGGTCCTTGCAGGCCATGCGGTACATGTTCGCCGTCGGACCACCCAAATCAGAAATCACGCCGGTGAAGCCCGGCGTCTTGTCACGGATGTCCTCGATTTCCTGCAGGATCGACTGCTCCGAACGGCTCTGGATGATGCGGCCCTCGTGTTCGGTGATCGAGCAGAAGGTGCAGCCGCCGAAGCAACCGCGCATGATGTTGATCGAGAAACGGATCATCTCCCACGCCGGAATCTTCGCATCGCCGTAGCTCGGGTGCGGTGCGCGCGCATAGGGTAGGCCGTAGATGTGATCCATCTCGGCGGTCGTCAGCGGGATGGGCGGCGGATTGAGCCACAAATCACGCAAACTCGCGCGATTGCCATAGCGCTGGACGAGCGCACGGGCATTGCCAGGGTTCGATTCGAGATGGAATTGCCGCGAGGCCTCGGCATAGGCGAGTTTGTCGGCCTTCACTTCCTCGTAGGCAGGCAGGCGGACATAGGTCAGCGTGCGTTCATCGTGCGCGTGGCGTGCGCCGACCTCGTGCCATTCCGCCGTCGGCGTCCAGCCGGCAGGCACCATGAATGCTGTGCCGCGCAGGTCGCGAATTTCATCAATTGGCGTGCCCTTGGCGAGTCGATGGGTCAACTCGACCAATGCCCGCTCCGCGTTGCCGAACAGCAGCAGGTCGGCCTTGCTGTCGACCAGCACCGAACGCTTGACAGTTTCCGACCAGTAGTCGAAATGGGCAATTCTTCTCAGGCTGGCCTCGATGCCGCCGATGACGACGGGGACATCCTTGAAGGCTTCGCGCGCGCGCTGCGCATAGACAGTGACGGCGTAATCGGGGCGTTTACCCGGCTCGGCGTGGGCGGTATAGGCATCGTCGGAGCGGATCTTGCGGTCGGCCGTGTAGCGGTTGACCATCGAATCCATGTTGCCGGCGGTGATGCCGAAGAACAGGTTCGGCTTGCCCAGCCGGCGGAAGTCATCGGCCGATTTCCAGTCGGGCTGGGCG
>CAZTWA010000145.1:0-6557 GCA_964617225.1 uncultured Methyloversatilis sp. | reverse complement strand
GGATGCAGCGGGTCGTAGAGATGGGCGACCGACTCGTCGGTGCGGTCGATCGCCAACAGGTACTGGATCAGGTCATTCGTGCCGATCGAGAGGAACTGCAGGCGCTTGACGAAAACGCCAAGGCACAAAGCCGCGGCGGGAATCTCGATCATGCCGCCGACGGCGACGGTTTCATCGAACTTGCAGCGCCGCTCGCGCAACTGCTGCTTGGCCTGCTCGACCATCGCCAGCGTCTGGGTGATTTCGGTGACGTGCGCCAGCATCGGCACGAGGATCTGCACCTTGCCGAAGTTCGAGGCGCGCAGGATCGCGCGCAGCTGGGCCAGGAAAATCTGCGGCTCGGCGAGGCAGTAGCGGATGGCGCGCAGGCCGAGGGCGGGATTGGGGGCCTGGCGCTCGACGCGTCCGGCGAGGGCGCGTGCTTCCTTGTCGGCCCCGATGTCGAGGGTGCGGATGGTCACCGGCTTGCCGGCCAGTGCCTTGGCGACCTGACGATAGGCCTCGAACTGTTCGTCCTCGCTCGGCAGGGTGTCGCGGTTCATGAACAGGAACTCGGTGCGGAACAGGCCGACGCCGTCGGCGGCGACCGCCTTGACCTGTTCGATATCCTGCGGCAGTTCGATGTTGGCCTGCAGGCTGACCTCGACGTTGTCGAGGGTCATCGCCCGCGCGGTCTTGAGGCGCTTCAGCTTCGAGCGCTCGAGCTCGAGTTCGCGCTTGCGCAGGCGATACTCTTCCAGCACGCGCGCGTCGGGATCGACAATTAATACGCCACGGGTGCCGTCGACGATGATCAGGTCTTTTTCGCTGATCAGCGGCCGGGCATGGTGCAGGCCGACGACGGCCGGGATGGCGAGGCTGCGCGCGACGATCGCGGTGTGGGAGGTTGCGCCGCCAAGGTCGGTCACGAAGCCGGCGATCTTGAGGCTCTTGAACTGGATCGTGTCGGCGGGCGACAGGTCGTGGGCAACGATGACCAGTTCGGCCAGGTCATCCTTGCCGGCCTTGCCACCCTGGCGGCTGATGCGGCGCGGCTGGCCGAGCAGGGCGCGCAGGACGCGTTCGACGACCTGCACGATGTCCTGTTTGCGCTCGCGCAGATAGCTGTCGTCGATCTCGTCGAACTGGGCGACGAGCTGGTCCATTTGCTGTACCAGCGCCCATTCGGCGTTGCACAGGCGCGCGCGGATCAGTTCCTTGGGTACCTCGGCGAGCATCGGGTCGTCGAGGAACATCGCATGAACATTCACCAGCGCGGCGAGTTCGCTCGGGGAGCCCGGAGTCCCGGCTTCGGCCGTGAGTACGCCGAGCTCGGCGCGCACGGTGGCCAGCGCCTCTTCGAAGCGGGCGATCTCCCGGGGGACGTCGCGCTCGCGCACGCTGTAGTGGGCGACTTCGAGCGTGGCGTGCGAGACCAGGTGGGCGCGCCCGATCGCGATGCCCTGGGAAACGGCGAGGCCGTGCAAAGTGAAGCTCATAACCCGCCCCTCCCGACCTCCCCTCGCGGGGAGGTGACGGGTGTTCGTCGCTGCGTGACTCCGGATTGCTGACTGTACCGCCCTTGGGACGGCCCTGCGTGCGGTGTCATTCTTCCTCCCCGAAGCGATCGCCGATGAGGGCGAGAATGGCGGCGAGCGCATCGTCGGCACCGTCGCCCTCGGTATCGACGATCACCGTGCTGCCCTTGCCGGCGGCCAGCATCATTACGCCCATGATGCTCTTGGCGTTGATGCGCCGGCCGTTGCGCTCCATCCAGACCTCGCACGGATAGTTCGCGGCCAGTTGGGTCAGCTTGGCGGACGCGCGCGCGTGCAGGCCAAGCTTGTTGATGATCGCGGTTTCTGCCCTCGGCATGGCTCGGGCCTTCAGTGCTTGAGCATGTTGATCACGCCGTCGCGGGCACCGCCGGTGGCGCGGGAGATCAACGTGTCCATGCCCTTGTCGCGATAATTGATCGCGCGCAGCAGCATCGGCAGGTTCACGCCGGCGAGGCCTTCGATCTTGCCGGGCTGCAGCAGTTTGCCGGCCAGGTTGGAGGGCGAAGCCCCATAGATGTCGGTCAGCACCAGCACGCCCTCGCCGGCATCGATGAGCTTGAGCAGCTTTTTCGCCAACGGCAGGAGGTCGTTGGGGTCGTCGCCGGCGGCGACACCGAGCTGCATGATCTGTTCCGGACGCTTGTTCAGCACATGGCAGGCGCACTGCAGTAGCGCTTCGCCGAGCGTGTCGTGGGTGATGAGGAGTATGCCGATCATGAGGCAGGATTATGGCATGGGCGCACAAGTGCAGGATTGTGGTTGCCTCGCCAGAGGCGGCCGTCCACCCGCGAGCTTCATGAAGGTGGACTCCATGCTTTGAGACGTGATTAGTGCGTCGTGTCTGATAGTGACTAACTTGAATGACATCTTCACTCGGCCATTCCGACTACACTAGGATCTGCCCATCGCCCCGACGACTTTCGGAAGGCTGACGTAATATGTTCAACGATCAGATCACGATAGTTATCATCGCTATCGCAACTGTTGCGATGTTTCTGTGGGGCCGTTGGCGCCATGACATGGTGGCGATTGGCGCACTGCTGGCCTGTGTATTGGCCGGGTTTGTGCCTGCACGCGAGGCCTTTGCCGGCTTTAGCCACCCGGCGGTGATTACCGTCGCCTGCGTGCTGATCCTCAGCCGTGGTTTACAGACTTCCGGGGCGGTGGATGCGCTGGCCCGCGCCGTGTTGCCTGCGCGTGCCGGGATGGCATCGAGTCTGGCCGCGCTGGTCGGGTTGGGGGCAATTCTGTCAGGCTTCATGAACAACGTCGGTGCGATGGCCCTGCTCATGCCGGTGGCCATCCAGTTGGCCGGGCGCCTGAACCTGACGCCCGGTCAGGTACTGATGCCGCTGGCCTTCGGCACCATCCTTGGCGGGATGACGACGCTGATCGGGACGCCGCCCAACCTGATCGTTTCCGGCTTTCGTGCGCAGACCGGCGCGGGCACCTTCGCGATGTTCGACTTCGCGCCGATTGGAATTGCGGTGGCGGTGGGCGGCGTGGCTTTCGTTGCCCTGCTGGGCTGGCGTCTGGTGCCGGCGCGCAAGCAGGCAGGCGTGGAAGGTTTCGAGACCGGCGTCTATGTCACGGAGGTACGTGTGACCGAGAATAGTGAGGCTGCCGGCATGACCCTGCGCGACATCGAGGCGGCGCTCGACGAGGCCGATGCGCAGATCATCGACTTGGTGCGCAATGAAGTGCACCTGAATGCGCCACAGTCGGGCCGCAAGGTTCTGGCGGGTGACATCCTGATCATCGAGGCTGAGGCTGAGGCGCTGGCAAACGTGCTGTCTGGACTCGGTCTGAAACTGGAAGAAGCCGGCCCGTCGAGCAAGTCGGACGGGAAAGACGAGGAGCCGCCGGCCGCATCACCGGCCGACGATGCGGATGCGGCAACGCACGACGACGAGATTGCCCTGATGGAGTTGGTCGTCCGGCCCGAGTCCGCGCTGATCGGCCGCTCGGCGCGCGACCTGCTGTTGCGTACCCGCTTTGGCCTCAACCTGCTGGCCGTGTCACGCGATGGCCAGCGCTCCCGCGCGCGCTTGCGCACCCTGCGAATGCAAGCCGGCGACCTGCTGCTGATGCAGGGACCTGTCGATACGCTCGGCGTATTTGCGGCCGACCATGGCTGCGTGCCGCTGGCCGAGCGCGAGCTGCACATTCCGGACAAGCGCAAGGCCTGGGAAGCGGGCATCGTCATGGCCGTGGCCGTTGGCGGTGCCGCCTTCGGCTTGCTGCCTGCAGCGATCTCCTTCGCCGGAGGTGTGCTGGCATCGATGGTCTTGCGTACCGTTTCACCGCGTGACGTCTATGAGGCAATCGACTGGCCGGTGATCGTACTGCTCGGCGCGCTGATCCCGGTGGCCGGCGCGATGGAGTCGACCGGCATGGCCAATCTGATCGCCCGCTTGTTGCTCGACCACGTTGCGCAGGGCCATGCCGTGGTCGGGCTGGCGCTGATTCTGGTCGTTACCATGTTCCTCTCCGACTTGATGAACAATGCGGCCACGGCGGCGGTGATGTGTCCTATCGCCATCGGCACCGCCGCGGCACTCGGGGTCAACGCTGATGCCTTCCTGATGGCAGTGGCGATCGGTGCTTCGTGCGCTTTTTTGACCCCCATCGGCCATCAGAACAACACGCTGATCCTTGGACCGGGTGGCTTCCGTTTCGGCGACTACTGGAAACTGGGCCTGCCGCTGGAGGTACTCGTAACGGCGATCAGCCTTCCGTTGCTGCTCGTCGTCTGGCCGCTCTGAACGGGTAATTTCCTGCTGCTTTGCCCTGGCTCATTGCACGAGCTTGACGTTGAGGTTTTCTTGCTCGAACTGCAGGCGGGACTGCAGGGCAGGCGTGATGAAGATCCTGCCGAGCGCATCGACGCGCAGCACCTGGGTGACCTCGAGCCGGCGCGCCAGTTCGCGCCAGCGGTCGCTGGCGATGAACAACGGCTTGGTGAGCACGTCCGAGCGCAGGCCGGCATCCGGTCCCGGAGGAATCAGCACGGTCACCGCCTGCGTGCCCTGCGCCGGTTCACCGGTGCGCGGGTCGATCAGGTGGCTGTAGCGGCGGCCCTCGAGTTCGAAATAACGCTGGTAATCGCCCGAGGTACCAATGGCTTCGCCGTCGCGCAATTCGAGCGTGGCGAGCACGCCCTCGCCGGCCAGCTCGATGCGCGGGTGGCGGATGCCGACGCGCCACGGTGTGTCTCCCTTGCTGCCCAAGGCGAGCACATTGCCGCCGATGTTGATCAGTGCATTGCGGATGCCGCGGACTTTCAGCACTGCCGCCGCGCGATCGAGCGCCACGCCCTTGAGGTAGCCGCCGAAATCGAGCGCCACGGCGGCATTCTTTGAACTGAGGGTATTGCCTTCGATGACGAGGTCGGCACTCGATGGCTTGCTGGCGACCAGCGCCTTCAGCGCCTCGGGATCGGGCAGGGCCGGCTTGAAATCGTCGGTATGGAAGCCCCACAGGGCGATCAACCGGCCGAGCGACGGGTCGAACAGGTAGTCGCAGCGCTTTGCCAGTTCCTGTGCGGTACGGACGAACTGGGCGAGCTCGGGGGATACCTCGTGCGGCTTGCCGGCCGTAAAGGCCGCGTTCAGGGCAGTGAGTTCAGAAGGCTGCCAGGCATGGTAGCTGCGATGCAGCCGGTCGAACTCGCGCAGTACCTCGCCGAGCGCGGCATGGGCTTCGGCTTCCGGTGCGCCCCAGACCTGTACCTCGACGCGCGTGCCGAAAACGAAGGCTTCCTGGGCGACGGGCACCGGCCGGCCGCAGGCGGCCAGCAACAGCGCGAGCAGACTGGCCAGCAGCTGCTTCATGCGTCGGTATTGAGTTCCAGTTCGCGCGCCGCGGCAAGCAGGGCAAGTCGGCCGACCACGCCATAGGCGTAGAAGCGGTTGGGCGGTGCATCCGGGGCTTGCGCGCTGTCGGGCAGCGTGCACCCCGTCTCGAAGGCGAGCGGCTTGAAGTGCATGCCCGGTGCGTTGAGGTTCTCGTCGATGCCGCGCTGGGTATGCACGCGGTAGAAACCGCCGACGACGAAGCGGTCGATCATGTAGACCACCGGTTCGGCGACGCCCGCATCGACGGTCTCGAAGGTCGGCACGCCTTCCTGGATGATGACTTCTTCCACCTGCAGCCCTTCCTTGCCCACGGACATCTTGTTGCGCTGGCGGCGGTTAAGCTCCTTCACCTCGCTCGCGTCCTTGACCATCATGATGCCCATGCCGTAGGTGCCGGCATCCGCCTTGACGACGACGAAGGGGGTGGAGGCGATGCCGTATTCCTTGTACTTGGCGCGGATGTGGAAGAGCAGCTTGTCGACATTCGCGGCGAGGCAGTCGGTGCCGCGCATTTCAGCACTTTTTTCCTGGAAGTTGACTTCGCCGCAAACGGCGAATTCAGGATCGAGCAACCACGGGTCGAGGTCGAGCAGCTGGGCGAACTCGCGCACCACGCGGCGATAGGCGGCAAAATGCTGCGACTTGCGCCGCACGTGCCAGCCGGCATGCAGCGGCGGGATGACGAACTGCTCGTGCAGGTTTTGCAGGAGGGCCGGCACGCCGGCCGACAGATCGTTGTTGAGCAGGATTGCGCAGGGATCGAAATCCTTGTCGTTCGCCAGGCCGAGGCGGCGCCCGAGGCCGTCTGCCCCGATCGAGCCGAAGCGCTGCAGCGGTTCGAGCGTGAGCGTCTGGTCGTCAGGCAGCGTGAGCGTGGTCGGCTTGTCGATCTCGGGCAGCAGCGAGCCGATGCGCACGTTGAGGCCGGTGTGGTGCAGGATGGCCGCCAGCCGTGCGACGTTCATGAGGTAGAACTGGTTGCGCGTGTGGTTCTCCGGCACGAGCAGCAGGTTCTTCGCCTCGGGACAGATCTTCTCGACGGCGGTCATCGTCGCCTGCACGCACAGCGGCAGCATGTCCGGGTTCAGGTTGTTGAAGCCGCCGGGAAACAGGTTGGTATCGACCGGCGCGAGCTTGAAGCCGCTGTTGCGCAGGTCGACCG
>CAZTWA010000144.1:0-6650 GCA_964617225.1 uncultured Methyloversatilis sp. | reverse complement strand
TCAAGCCGGCGATCATGGATGCGGGCCTCGTCGTCGGCGTCGGCAACATCTACGCGGCCGAAAGCCTGTTCGATGCCGGCATCGACCCGCGCCGCGCCGCGGGTCGCGTTTCGCTGGCACGACTCGAAAAGCTAGTGCCGGCGGTCAAGCACACCCTGCAGGCGGCGATCCGCGCGGGCGGCAGCACGCTGCGCGATTTCTGCAACACCGAAGGCGGGATGGGCGATTTCCAGACGCGCCACAAGGTTTACGATCGCGCCGGCGAAACCTGCGTCGTCTGCGGAACGCCGATCAAACTGATTCGGCAGGGGCAGCGCTCGACCTGCTTCTGCCCGAAGTGCCAGCGCTGAAAAGTCAGCGCTGGCAGGACGGCACTACCGAATGATCAGCAGCGGCACCTTGGTCAGGTGGGTGACTTTCGAAGCCACCGAGCCGAGCAGTGTGCCGCCCAGCCCCGTGTGGCCGCGTGTGCCGAGCAGGATCTGTTCGCAATTGCGGCTGTCCGCGAAATCGACGATGGTCTCGGCATAGTCGCCGACGCTGACGTGCAGCACGGGCTCGATGCCGGCCGCCTCGAGCTGCGCCTTCGCTGCGGTCAGCGCCTTGAGGCCTTCCTCGCGGTGATAATCGCGCACCTGTTCGGCATTGACGAACTGGCTGACGTCGCCGGAAACCGGACGCCGCACGTTGAGCAGGTGGATCGTCGGCAGCGTCTTCCAGTCATCACGATGGGCGATGATCCAGGCGATCGGCTTGAGAGAAATGTCATCATCGCCATCCACCGGCACGAGCCAGTTTGTTTGTCGCTCTTGCGCCATGTTCATTTCTCCTTGTCTTCTGCCAGCAAGTCCTCGGGAGCCCTCGCGGGACGCAGCCTGAGCGTACGCATCGCCAGCCATTTGCCGACCCCGATGACCAGCAGGGCACCCAGCGCCGCCAGCACGTATTTCGGATAGGGGATGCCGTCCAGCAGCCCGGCCGGCAAGGCGGGATCGGACACGATCATGCCACCGCCGATCCAGCCGAGCAGCGCACCGCCGCCGGTGATCACGATCGGGTAGCGGTCCATGAGCTTGAGCACCAGCTGGCTACCCCAGACGACGATGGGAATCGAGACGAGGATGCCGAATACGACGAGCAGCATGCTGCCGTGCGCCGCGGCCGCGACGGCGATCACGTTGTCGAGGCTCATCACGGCATCCGCCACGATGATCGTCTTGATCGCGCCGGCCAGCGAGGTGGCGGCCGCGACGTCGCCGTGACCTTCCTCCTCGGGCTGCAGGAGCTTGATGCCGATCCACAGCAGCAGCAGCGCGCCGACGATCTTGAGCCACGGAATGTCGAGCAGCTGCAGGGCGAAGAAGATCAGCACGATGCGCAGGCCGATCGCGCCGGCGACGCCCCAGAAAATCCCCCTTTTGCGCTGCGCTTCCGGCAGCTTGCGGCAGGCCAGCGCGATGACGACGGCGTTGTCGCCGCCGAGCAGGATGTCGATGGCGATGATCTGGAGGACGGCGATCCAGAAGACGAGCGTGGTCGGGTCAGTCATGGGTTCATCAAGCAAAAACTCCGGGCACCTGCGCGAGGCGTCCGGAGTCTTGGATTATGGAAAGAGCGGGCGGGGTGAATGCTCTAGCCGCCACTCAGGCGCCAGTGAGCTTCTTGAACTTCGCCATCAGTTGATCCTTCGACTCGACATGATTCGGGTCTTCGGGGATGCAGTCAACGGGGCAGACTTCGCGACACTGGGGGGTGTCGTAGTGACCGACGCACTCGGTGCACTTGTCGGGGTCGATGATGTAGATCTCATCACCCTGCGAAATCGCGTTGTTCGGGCACTCGGGCTCGCACACGTCGCAGTTGATGCATTCATCGGTAATGATCAGGGCCATTGCGGTTTTCCTCTCGCTTTCAAGAACGTTGCTTCAACTTCTCCGCCAGCCGTTCGACGACCAGCGGATGGACGAATTTAGAGACATCGCCCCCCAGGCTCGCGATCTCTCTAACCATTGTCGCCGAAATGAACATGTACTGTTCGCCCGGCGTCAAAAACAGGGTCTCGATATCCGGATGCAGGCTGCGGTTCATGCCCGCCATCTGGAACTCGTATTCGAAGTCGGACACCGCACGCAGTCCGCGCATGACCACGCGCGCGTTGCGTTCGCGCAGGAAGTCCATCAACAGGCCGTCGAAGCCGACCACCTTGACATTGGGCATGTCGGAACACAGTGTCTGCGCCATCGCGACCCGCTCCTCGAGCGTGAAGATCGGACGCTTGCCGTGGCTTTGGGCGATGCCGACCACCACATGCGCAAACAGCCGCGCGGCGCGGCGCACCAGATCCTCGTGGCCCCGCGTAAAGGGGTCGAAGGTGCCCGGATAGACAGCGATGCCGTTGTTCATGCGTGCTCCAGCTGCTCCAGAGAATGTTCCAGCAAATGGTAATAAACCTGGCCGGCCTGGCCCTGCTTCCGTGTCTGCCAATCACCCAGCGCTGCGATGCGATGCTCCGCCTCGGCATACACCTTCATGCCCGGCCGCGCGATCGCGGAGAGCAGCGGCGCCACCTTTTCCAGCCAGCCTTGCCGGTAGGGCGGGTCGAGCAGGACCAGATCGAACACCTGTCCCTGCCGTGCTGCCATTGCGGCAAATTCTAGCGCATCCGCACGCTGCAGCCGCAGCCGGTCACCGTCGAAAACGGCGGCATTCTGCCTGAGCCGGGCGAAAGCGCCTTGATCGCGCTCAACCAGATCGACGCTGGCCGCGCCGCGCGAGGCGCACTCGAAGCCGAGGATGCCACTGCCGGCAAACAGGTCGAGGCAATGCCACCCCGTCAGATCCTGCCCCAGCCAGTTGAACAGGGTCTCGCGCACCCGGTCGGGCGTGGGCCGCAAACCCTGCACATCGATGACCTGGACCAGCCGGCTGCGCCAGGCGCCCCCGGTGATGCGAATCTTGCTCAATCGGCCGCCACGATCAGGGTGATGAGGTTTTCCGGCTTGACGTGGCGCTGGAAAGCCGCCTTGACCGCGTCGCGCGTCACTGCCGCCACCTTGCGCGGAAACTGGTCGAGGTAGTCGAGCGGCAGTCCGTAAAAGCCGATCAGCGACAGGTAGCCGAGCAGCTTGGCGTTGCTGTCGATGCGCAGTGCCTGGCCGTCGACGAG
Organism: uncultured Methyloversatilis sp.; assembly: GCA_964617225.1. Lineage (GTDB taxonomy): Bacteria > Pseudomonadota > Gammaproteobacteria > Burkholderiales > Rhodocyclaceae > Sulfuricystis. The sequence continues at coordinate 3,484 of CAZTWA010000144.1, read as the reverse complement.
GTTTTTCTTCGCCGCGGCGAGTTCCTGCGCGGTCGGCCCCTCGGCGAGGAACCTGGTCAGTACCTCATCGACCACCTTGAGTGCATCCTGCGCCTGTTCGCGCTTGGTCTGCAGCCCGATCTGGAAGGGACCGGCCAGCACACGCGGCCCGAAATAGGAATAGACGCTGTAGGCGTAGCCGCGCTTCTCCCGCACTTCCTTCATCAGGCGCGAGACGAAACCGCCGCCGCCGAGCGTGTAGTTGCCGATGAGCAGCGGGAAGTAATCGGGATCGGTGCGCGACAGCGCCGGCAGGCCGATCTGGATATGCGACTGCGCGGCCGGATGCGCGACCTTGATCGTCTCGCGCTGCGGCAGGGTGACCGCCGGCAACACAGCGACCGGATCACCGGCCGGCAGCGCTTCGGTGAGCCGGATGGCGATGGCCTCGGCCTCGCTGCGCGGCACGTCACCAATGATCGATACGATCGCGGCACGTGCGGCATAGTGGGTCCGGTGGAATGCGACGAGATCATCGCGCACGATGCGCGCCACGCTGTCGGGCGTCGCCACGTTGCCATAGGGATGGCCCGGGTAGAGCGCCTGCGTGAAGCGCTTGCCGGCGATGGCATCCGGCCGGGTCTCGGCTTCCTTGAGGGCTTCGATGGTGCGCGTCTTCTCGCGCGCCAGCACGGCTTCGGGGAAAGTCGGCGCCGACAGGACGGCACGCATCAAGGCCAGCGCACCCGCCTTCTCCTCGGCAGAACTCAGCGTGCGCAAGGTCACGCTCGCCTTGTCGTGGTCGGAGGACGAAGACAACAGCGCACCGAGGTCGACGAGGCGCGCGGATATTTTTTCTTCATCCAGGTCGCCGGCACCGCCCTGCAACAGGCTGGCCGTGAGGCTGGCCACGCCAGACTTGCCGGCCGGACTGCGCGCGCCACCCGCAACGAAATCGATCTGCACGTCGAGGATCGGCAGATCGCGGCTTTCGACGAAATACACCTTCGCGCCGGTCGGCGCGACCCAGTGCTGGATCTGCGGTCCGGCGTGCGCCAGGCCGACAAACAGGGAGAACAGGGCGATCAGAAAACGCATGGCGGCTTCCTCAATGACGCGTGGCAACGGCGGGTTTCTTCTTCGCCGCCGGATCGACGGGCTGCGGGTCGAGCACGGCCACCGTCAGGGTATCGTCGCCGAAATACTTCTTCGCCACGGCCTGCACTTCCTCGGCCGTCACGCCACGGATCTTCTCGAGCAGCTTGTCGATATCGCGCCAGTGGAGGCCCGACGCCTCGGCGTGACCGATCTCCATCGCCTGCGCCATCAGCGAGTCACGCTTGTAGACCTGTCCGGCAATGGTCTGCGTCTTGACGCGCTTGAGCTCTTCCTCGGTTACGCCCTCGTCCTGGATGCGCTTGATCTCAGCGCGCAGAGCCGCCTCGAGCTCGGCGACGGTCTTCCCCGCGGCCGGCTGGCCCGCCAGCATGAACTGGGTTTCGCCGCGCAGCGTGGCGTCGTAACCCGCGCCGGCCGACTGCGCGATCTTCTCGCCGCGCATCAACCGCTTTGGAAAGCGCGCCGCATCGTTGCCGTCGAGCAACGCGGCAAGCACTTCGAGTGCATACGGGTCGCGATCCTTGTCGAGATCGACAAGCTTGGGCGCCTTCCAGGCCATCAGCAGGTAGGGCAACTGGGCCGGGGCCTTCACGGTGACGCGGCGGCTCCCATCCTGGGCCGGTTCGTTCTGCGGCTTGCGCACCGGCAGGGGCTGCGCCTTGTGCCGGCCGTAGGTCTGCTCGGCCAGCTTGAAGACGGCCTGGTGATCGACATCGCCGACCACCACGACATAGGCGTTGTTCGGCACGTACCAGCGGCGATACCAGTCGCGCGCATCCTGCCACGTCATGTGTTCCAGATCGTCCATCCAGCCGATGATCGGGCGGCGATAGGGGTGCGCCGTGAAGGCTGCGGCGTTGAGCGCCTCGTAGACACGCGACTGCGGGTTGTCCTCGGTGCGCAGGCGGCGTTCTTCCATGACGACCTGCACTTCGCTGGCGAACTCTTCCGGCTTGAACTGCAGGTTGGCCATGCGGTCGGCTTCGAGGCGCATCATTTCCGGCAACGCCCCCTTCGGGACGATCTGGAAATAGGCCGTGTAGTCGAGGCTGGTAAAGGCATTGTCGCGTCCGCCGGCCTCGGCGACCCGCTGGTTGAACTCGCCGGACCTGAGTGACTTCGTGCCCTTGAACATCAGGTGCTCGAGCACATGGGCGACGCCGGACGTACCGTCCTTTTCGTCCATCGCCCCGGCACGGTACCAGACCATATGCACGGCGGTGGGCGCGCGATGGTCTTCCTTGACGATGACGCGCAAACCGTTCTTGAGGGTGGTTTCGAAAGGATTCGCGAAAGTCAGGCCCGGCGTGACGGCACCGAGCGCGCATAACAGCAATAACGGTTTGATTTTCATGGGGCTGGAGGCATCTGGCTTAGAATTGTCGCTGCGCATCATATCGTGCGCGGCAATCACTACGACTAAATATCCCATGTTTGGTTTCCTCAAGAAAGATCAAGCCGCCGAGGCTGAAGTTGCGGCGCCGAAGCGGTCCTGGACGGAACGCCTGAAAGCTGGCCTGTCGCGCACCCGTGCCGCGCTCAATACCCCACTGGGCGAATTGTTTTCCCGCGCGAAGATTGACGAGGAACTGCTCGAGGAGCTCGAATCCACGTTGCTGATGGCCGATTGCGGCGTCGATGCGACCACCTGGCTGCTGGGCGAGTTGCGCACGAAGGTGAAGAAGGAGAAGATCGAATCGCCCGCAGACCTGCGCGCAGCCCTCATCGACCTGCTGACGCAACTTCTCGCGCCGCTCGAGCAGCCGCTCGACCTCAACCATCCGACGCAGAGCCAGCGCCCCTTCATCATCATGATCGCCGGCGTGAATGGCGCCGGCAAGACGACCTCGATCGGCAAGCTCGCCAAGCAGTTCCAGAAGGACGGCCACGGCGTATTGCTCGCCGCCGGCGATACCTTCCGCGCGGCCGCCCGCGAGCAGCTCGCTGAATGGGGCCGCCGCAACGACGTGACGGTGATCGCACAGGACGGCGGCGACCCGGCCGCCGTGGTGTTCGACGCGATTTCCGCCGCCCGTGCGCGCGGCATCGACGTGATGATGGCCGACACCGCCGGCCGCCTGCCGACGCAGCTCAACCTCATGGAAGAGATCGCCAAGGTGCGGCGTGTCATCCAGAAGGCCGAGCCGACCGGGCCGCACGAAGTGCTGCTGGTGCTCGACGCCAACATCGGCCAGAACGCCATCCAGCAGGTCAAGGCCTTCGACAAGGCCATCAACGTCACGGGGCTCGTCATCACCAAGCTGGACGGGACGGCCAAGGGCGGCGTGCTCGCGGCGATCGCCCGCCAGTGTCCGAAGCCGGTGCGCTTCATCGGTGTCGGCGAAGGCATCGACGACCTGCAGCCGTTCAAGGCGCGGGAGTTCGT
>CAZTWA010000143.1:0-6774 GCA_964617225.1 uncultured Methyloversatilis sp. | reverse complement strand
CGGTCGAGCTGCGATTCCGGCAGCGGGAAGGTGCCGAGCTGGTGGGCCGGGTTTTGCGTGGCGATGACGAAAAAAGGCTGCGGCAATGGGCGCGTCGCGCCCTCGATGGTGACTTGCCGCTCCTCCATCGCCTCGAGCAGCGCGCTCTGGGCCTTGGGGGTGGCGCGGTTGATTTCGTCGGCCAATACGACCTGGGTGAAGATCGGTCCGGGATGGAAGCGGAAGTCGCCGCGCTCACGGTCGAACACGGAGATGCCGAGGATGTCGGCCGGCAGCATGTCGCTGGTGAACTGGATGCGCTGGAAGTCCAACCCGAGCAGGCGGGCGAGGGTATGGGCGAGGGTGGTCTTGCCGACACCCGGCAGGTCTTCGATCAGCAGGTGGCCGCGGGCGAGCAGGCAGGACAGCGCGAGACGGAGCTGCCGGTCCTTGCCGAGGATGATTTCGTTCGCGGCGGCCAGAACGCTGGCGAGGGAAACGGGTCGGGCGTCAGGTTTCGGGGTCGGGGGCATGAGATACAATTGGTCCTACAGGTCATAATGTTGTTTTGATTGATTGTAAGCGAAGCCTCCGGCCAGAGATATTGCGTGACGCCATGACTATTGCCTTCATTACCCACCGCGACTGCCTGCTGCACGACATGGGGTCACACCACCCTGAATGCCCCGCTCGGCTTGGCGCCATCCAGGACCGGCTGATCGCGGCCGGGCTGGATATTTATCTGCACTTTTACGACGCGCCGCTCGCCGAGAACGAGCACCTGCGCCTGGCCCATGCGCAAAGCTACATCGACCTGATTCACGCCAGCGTGCCGGAACAGGGTATCCACCATCTGGATCCCGACACGGCAATGAGCCCGGGTACCCTGAAGGCCGCGCTGCGCGCTGCCGGCGCCGGCATACTGGCAACCGACCTGGTGATGAAGAAGGAAATGCCGGCCGCCTTCTGCGCGGTGCGCCCGCCCGGCCATCATGCCGAGTACGCACGTTCGATGGGCTTCTGCTTCTTCAACAACATCGCCATTGCGGCCCGGCATGCGCTCGAGAACTGGGGGCTGCAACGCGTCGCCATCATCGACTTCGACGTGCACCACGGCAACGGCACGGAAAACATCATCGAACAGGACATGCGCATGCTGATGTGCAGTATTTTCCAGCATCCGTTCTACCCCTATTGCGGCACCGACGAACCGGCGCCGAACATGTGCAACGTGCCGATGCCGGCGCGTTCGCGCGGCGATGCCTTCCGCGAGGTGGTGAGCGAGGTCTGGCTGCCGCGCCTGCGCGAGTTCGCGCCCGAGATGATTTTCATCTCCGCGGGTTTCGATGCCCACATCGAGGACGACATGGGCAACCTGGGGCTGGTGGAATCCGACTACGCCTGGGTTACCGAACAATTGCTGCAAATCGCCAAACAATCGGCGCAGGGCCGCGTGGTGTCGATGCTGGAAGGTGGCTACGTCATGTCGCCGCTGGCGCGCAGCGTGGCAGCGCACATCAAGGCACTCGCCGAGATTTGATTTCCCGAATATCCATTACCCGATCCGGACACACATCATGATTCGAGGTTCCATTCCCGCCATCGTCACTCCCATGCAGGAGGACGGTTCGCTCGACCTGCCGGCGCTGCGGCGCCTGCTCGACTGGCACATCGCCGAGGGTTCCGACGCGGTCGTCGTCGTCGGCACGACCGGCGAATCGCCGACTGTCGACATGGACGAGCATTGCACACTGATCCGCGCGACGGTCGAGCATGTCGCCGGCCGCATCCCGGTCATCGCCGGCACCGGCGCGAACTCGACGAGCGAAGCCGTCGAACTGGCGCAGTGCGCGAAGGCCGCGGGCGCGAGCGCCCACCTGTCCGTCGTGCCCTACTACAACAAGCCGACGCAGGAAGGCCTCTACCAGCATTTCAAGGCGATTGCCGAGGAAGTCGACCTGCCGCTGATCCTCTACAACGTGCCGGGCCGCACGGTCGCCGACCTGGCCAACGACACGACGCTGCGCCTTGCCCAGGTGCCGGGCATCGTCGGCATCAAGGACGCGACCGGCAACCTCGAGCGTGGCATCGACCTGATCAAGCGTGCGCCGGCCGGCTTCGCCATTTACAGCGGCGATGACGCCACCGGCCTGCTGCTGGTGCTGATGGGCGGCCACGGCGTGATCACGGTGACCGGCAACGTTGCGCCGAAGTTGATGCACGAAATGGTCGCTGCCGGTCTCGAGGCCGATGTAAAGACCAGTCGCGAAATCAATGCGCGTCTGCTGGGTTTGCACAAGCAGTTGTTCTGCGAAGCCAACCCGATTCCCGTCAAGTGGGCCTGCGCGCGCATGGGCCTGATCAAGGACACCCTGCGTTTGCCGCTGACCACGCTGTCGCCCGACTGCCATGAGCGCGTGCTCACGGCCATGCGTGAGGCTGGCGTCACAATCTGAACCATGTACATGACTAATCACCTACTCCGTTTTTCCGGTGCGATTCTCGTCGCAGCCCTGCTTTCCGCCTGCTCGGGCAACATCCTGCCCGAGTCGAAGAAGATCGATTACAAATCCGCGGGCAAACTTCCCTCGCTGGAAGTGCCGCCCGACCTGACGCAACCGGCGCGCGACGATCGTTACGCTGTACCGGACATCAGCCCGAAGGGTAGCGCGACGTACTCCGAATACGCCGGCGAACGGAAAACGGGCACGACAGCCTCGACCGGGCCGGTCGTGTTGCCGAGCGTGGACAAGATGCGCATCGAGCGCGCCGGTACGCAGCGCTGGCTCGTCGTTGCCGGGACGCCGGAGCAGATCTGGCCGCAGATCAAGGAGTTCTGGCAGGAGACCGGCTTCATCGTCGATCTCGAGGTACCCGAGGCCGGCGTGATGGAAACCGATTGGGCCGAGAACCGCGCCAAGATTCCGCAGGACATCATCCGGTCGACCATCGGCAAGGTGTTCGACAGCCTCTACTCGACCGCCGAGCGCGACAAGTTCCGCACGCGGCTGGAGAAGGGCACGGAGCCGGGAACGACCGAGATCTACATCAGCCATCGCGGCATGTACGAGGTCTATGTCACCGAGGGCAAGGACCAGACACGCTGGCAGCCGCGTCCCGCCGAACCGGAACTCGAGGCCGAGATGCTGCGCCGCCTGATGGTGCGCCTGGGCGTCGAGGAATCCCGCGCCAAGACCTTGTTGGCTTCGGGCAAGGCGGAAGAGCGCGCCAAGCTGACGCGCGCCGCGGATGGCGCCGGCGCACTGACGCTACAGGAGTCGTTCGATCGCGCCTGGCGGCGTGTCGGACTGGCGCTCGATCGTGTCGGTTTCACCGTCGAGGACCGCGACCGCTCGCAGGGCATGTATTTCGTGCGCTATATCGATCCGGAGGCCAGCGCCAAGAAGAAGGATGAGAAGGGCTGGCTCGACAAGCTCAACCCGATGAACCTGTTCAAGAGCAAGTCGGATGTCGATCCCAAGCAGCAGTACCGCATCCACGTGCTGGGCGACGGACCGGACACCACGGTGCGCATCATGACCCGCGAGGGGGGCGTCGACAACTCGGAAACCGCACGCAAGATCCTCGGACTGCTCCACGAGCAGCTGAAGTGATCCTGCCGGCGTGATCCGTTTCGCTTCGCTGGGCAGCGGCAGCAAGGGCAACGCGCTGCTGGTCGAGTCGGGCGGTACGCGCGTGCTGCTCGACTGCGGTTTCGGCCCGCGCGAACTCGCGACGCGGCTGGCACGGCTGGACATTGCGCCGGATAGCATCGATGCCGTGCTCGTCACCCATGAACATGCCGATCATGTCGGTGGCGCGGCGCGTTGTGCAATCCGCTTCGGTTGGCAGATACATGCGAGCCATGGCACGACGGCGGCGGCCGGCCAGTTGAATGATGTTCCGGTCCGGCGTTTCGATAGCCATACGTCTTTCGCGATCGGCGATCTGGAAGTCCATCCCTATCCCGTTCCCCACGACGCGCGCGAACCGACGCAATTCGTTTTTTCCGATGGGGCTTCCCGGCTGGGCGTGCTGACCGACGCGGGCACGATTACGCCCCATATCGTCGCGATGCTCGCGGATTGTGAGGCGCTGGTCCTCGAATGCAACCACGATGCCGAAATGCTTGCCAACGGGCGCTATCCCCCTCCGCTGAAACGGCGCATCGCCGGTGGCTTCGGCCATCTTGAGAACGCTGCCGCCGCCGGTTTGCTGCGTGCGCTTAATGCGCAGGGACAGGGCCGCTTGCGGCATGTCGTGGCGGCACATCTCTCCGAAGAAAACAATACGCCCGCGTTGGCGCGCAGTGCCTTGGCCGCGGCGCTGGACTGTACAGCCGACTGGATCGGCGTGGCGAGCCAGACCGAGGGATTCGGCTGGCGCGAACTGAGGTAGGGTTATGGGTATTGCTGTTATCGAATCGCTGGATCATGAGGGACGGGGCGTTGCCCACGTCGAGGGCAAGGCGATTTTCATCGAGGGTGCATTGCCCGGCGAGCGCGTGAGCTACACGAGCTTCCGCCGCAAGCCGGCGTTCGAGAACGCGCGCGCCGATGCGATCCTGAAAATGTCGAGCCAGCGCGTCACGCCGGCCTGTCCGAACTTCGGCATTTGTGGCGGCTGCAGCATGCAGCATCTGGAGGTTGGCGCGCAGGCCGCCGCAAAGCAGCGCGTGCTGGAGGATGCTTTCTGGCACATCGCCCGGCTGCGTCCGGAATCCATCCTGCCGCCGATCATCGGTCCGAGTTGGGGGTATCGCCGCCGCGCGCGCCTGACGGTGCGCAAGGTGGTGAAAAAAGGTGGCGTGCTGGTGGGCTTCCACGAAAAGCGCAGCAGCTACGTGGCGGACATGACGTCCTGTGCCGTCCTGCCCGCGCCGATTTCCGCCCTGCTGCCGAAGCTGCGCGAACTGGTCGGGGCGCTGTCGATTGCCGAACGCTTGCCGCAGATCGAAGTGGCGGCAGGAGACATGCCGACCGTGCTGGTGCTGCGCATCCTTGAACCCCTGACCGTCGACGACGAAACAAAGTTGCGTATGTTTGCCGATGCGAATGGCGTGACGCTTTACCTGCAGCCCGGCGGCCCGGATACCGCCACGCCGTTCCATCCGCCCGAAGCGCTGCGCCCCCGCTATCACTTGCCTGATTTCGATGTCACGCTGCAATTTCGGCCGACCGACTTCACCCAGGTGAATCACGATGTGAACCGCGTCCTGGTGCGCCGGGCGATGAGCCTGCTGGATATTCGGCCGGGAGAGCAGGTTGCTGACATGTTCTGCGGCTTGGGCAACTTCACGTTGCCTTTGGCACGCCTGGGCGCTCGGGTTGTCGGCGTCGAAGGCAGTGCACCGCTGGTGGCGCGCGCCAAGGAGAACGCCGTTCTCAATGGCCTCGATTCACGCATCGAGTACCACGTCGCCAACCTGTTCGAGGTGACGGCGGACCAGTTAACCGGTTGGGGGCGCTTCGACAAGATGCTCATCGATCCGCCGCGCGAAGGGGCGATCGAGTTGGTGAAGGCGTTGGACGGCGACGCACCCGCGCGAATCGTCTATGTGTCGTGCAATCCGGCGACGCTGGCGCGCGATACCGCCGTGCTGGTCAATGAAAAGGGCTATCGACTGGTCGCGGCGGGCATCGCCAACATGTTCCCGCATACCTCGCACGTTGAATCGATCGCGCTGTTCGAACGCTAGCAAAGAAAAACGGCGACCCGCAGGTCGCCGTATGGGCAGGATGCCGTCCCGCCAGGACTGACTTTTGTCAGTCGCGCTGTCCGGTGAAGGCCAGCAGCAGGTGCACCAGGCTGACGAAAACGTTGTAGATGCTCAGATAGACTGACAGCGTTGCCGTGACGTAATTGTCCTCGCCGCCCCGCACGATGCGGTTGATGTCGTAGAGGATGTAGGCGGAGAAGATCGCCACGGCCAGCGCCGAGATCGCCAACGACACCGCCGGGACCTGGAAGAAGGTGTTGGCGAGTGCGGCGATCAGGATCAGGATCACGCCGGCGAACAGGAACTTGCCGAGATTGGAAAAATCGCGCTTGGTGGTCGAGGCGATGCCGGCCAGCACAAAGAAGATCGCGCCCGTGCCACCGGCGGCCATCGCGATGATACCGCCGCCGTTGGAGAAGCCCAGCGCCACCTGCAGGATGCGCGACAGCATCAGGCCCATGAAGAAGGTGAAGGCGAGCAGCAGGACGACGCCCATGCCGCTGTTCTTGGTTTTCTCGATGCCCCACATGAAGCCCCAGGCAACGCCGAGGAACAGCAGGAAGGCCATCATCGGGCTGCCGGCGAAGAAGGAAAACTGCATCTGGATGCCCAATAGCGCGCCGAGAATGGTCGGCACCATGGACAAGGCCAGCAAGGCATAAGTATTGCGCAGTACGCGATTCTGGCGGACTGCAGATTCGACGGTGCTCTGTTGGGCAATCTGGAACGGTTGCATGGACAATTCCCTTTCTGTGGTGGAACAAGCAAGACTAAGACTAGCGAAACCGCGAGAAAGTTTCAAGCCTTCACGCTCTTGAAAATACGGGTGATTTTCGCAAAGTCAACCGTAGATCTTGCACAGCAGCGGGCTGACCGACGGATGGGTGGTCAGCCCGATCAAGGACAGGATCGCGGCGGCGATGGCAAGGCGCCATAGCCACCGCTTCAGGGCGGGTGAAATCTCAGGCCGCGGACTCGTCACGTCCGGCGCGTTTCCGGTCAAGTGCCTTGAGCAGGCGCTTGCGCAGGCGGATCGACTTCGGCGTGATTTCGACCAGTTCGTCGTCGGCGATGAA
>CAZTWA010000142.1:0-6942 GCA_964617225.1 uncultured Methyloversatilis sp. | reverse complement strand
TGCGTGTTCTTGATCGACAGGGCCTCGTCGAGTGTCTTGCCCTTGACCCACTCGGTGACGAGCGAGGAGGACGCGATGGCGGAACCGCAGCCGTAGGTTTTGAACTTGGCATCCTCGATCACGCCGTTCTTGCCAACCTTGAGCTGCAGCTTCATGACGTCGCCGCAGGCGGGCGCGCCCACCATGCCGGTCGCGATGCCGTCTTCGTCCTTGCCGAACGAGCCGACGTTGCGGGGATTTTCGTAATGGTCGATGACCTTTGCGCTATATGACATTGCTACTTTCCTTTCCTGGCAAATCAGTGTGCAGCCCACTGCACCGAGTTCAAGTCGATGCCTTCTTTGTACATCTCCCACAGCGGCGAAAGTTCGCGCAGCTTGCCGAGCTTGTCGTGGAGCAGCTTGATGGTGAAATCGATTTCTTCTTCGGTGGTGAACCTGCCGAGCGTGAAGCGGATCGAACTGTGCGCCAGCTCGTCGGAGCGGCCCAGCGCGCGCAGCACGTAGGACGGTTCCAGTGAGGCGGAGGTACAGGCCGAACCCGACGACACGGCGATGTCCTTGATCGCCATGAGCAGCGACTCGCCTTCGACGAAGTTGAAACTGATATTGAGGTTGTGCGGGACGCGATGGTCGAGGTCGCCGTTGACATAGGTCTCCTCGATGTCCGTCACGCCCTTGAGCAGGCGGTCGCGCAGCATGCGGATGCGCTCGTTCTCGATCGCCATTTCCTCGCGGGCGATGCGGAAGGCTTCACCCATGCCGACGATCTGGTGCGTCGGCAGCGTACCGGAGCGCAGGCCGCGCTCATGGCCGCCACCGTGCATCTGCGCCTCGAGGCGAACGCGCGGCTTGCGCTGCACGTAGAGCGCGCCGACGCCTTTCGGGCCGTAGGTCTTGTGCGCCGAGAACGACATCAGGTCGACCTTGAGCTTGGCGAGGTCGATCGGCATCTTGCCGGTGGCCTGCGCCGCATCGACGTGGAAGATCGTGCCGTTGGCGCGCGCGATCTCGCCCAGTTCGGCGATCGGCTGGATGACGCCGATCTCGTTGTTGACCGCCATCACCGAGGCGACGACCGTGTCCTTGCGCAGCGCGGCCTTGAACTGCTCGACGGTGATCAGGCCATTGGGCAGCGGCTCGAGGTAGGTCGCCTCGAAGCCCTGGCGTTCGAGTTCCTTGACGGTGTCGAGCACGGCCTTGTGTTCGGTGGCAACCGTGACGATGTGCTTGCCCTTGGTGCCCGCATAGAAATGCGCGGCGCCCTTGATCGCGAGGTTGTTCGACTCGGTGGCACCCGAGGTCCAGATGATTTCTTTCGCGTCGGCATTGACGAGGGCCGCGACCTGCTCGCGCGCCTCCTCGACGGCCTTTTCGGCTTCCCAGCCGAAGGCGTGGGAACGCGAGGCGGGATTGCCGAATTTCTCGGTCAGCCAGGGGATCATCTTGCCGGCTACGCGCGGATCGACGGGCGTCGTGGCGGAGTAGTCGAGATAGACGGGCAGTTTCAGCATGTTGTCGTGCTCCGGTTCAGCCTCCCACCGTGGCGTGCAGGGTGGTCAGCGATTGCAGTTGAGATTGGGTGGTGGACAGCGCGCGCAGGAAGCCTGCAACGTCGTCCGCGGTATTTTGAGGACCCAGGCTGACGCGCACGGCGCCACGCGCCGTTTCGGACGCGACCCCCATGGCCAGCAGGACATGGGAAGGCTCGGGATTGGCGGCGGAACAGGCAGCGCCGCTCGCCACCGCGTAGCCGGCACGGTCGAGTTTGCCCACCAAGGTTTCGCCATCGATGCCCGGCAGCGAGAAGTAAACCGTGTTGGGCAGCCGCTCGGCGTGTGCCGCGAAGATTGTGGCGCCCTGCGCGACCAGGCCGCGCTCGAGGCTGCCGCGCAACTGGCGCAGGCGCAAGGCGGATTCGGCAAGCGCGGCGACCGCCGACTCGCAGGCCAAACCAAAGCCGACGATCGCCGGCACGTTCTCGGTGCCGGAACGCAGGCCGCGCTCATGGCCGCCGCCGTCGATCAGCGGCGCGAGATCGACGCGCTTGTCGATGACCAGCGCCCCTGCGCCTTTCGGCCCACCCAACTTGTGGGCGGATAGCGTCAGCGCATGCACGCCGGCGGCATTCAACGAACGAAAATCCAGCGGGATCTTACCCAGCGCCTGCACGGCGTCGCTGTGGAACCAGGCGAGGCCGTTGCTGACCGATGCCGCTGCGGCGGCCAGCGCGGCGACGTCCTGCAGCGCGCCGGTCTCGTTATTGGCCAGCATGATGGAAACCAGCGCAGGCTGTTCCGCGAGCGCCGCGTGAAAGTCAGCGCTGGCGAGACGGCATTCCGCATCGACCGCGATCTCGCGTACCCGCCAGCCTTGCCGCCGCAGGGCTTTCGCCGGTTCGCGCACGCAGGGATGCTCGATGGCCGAGATCGCGAGAGTGCCTGCCTGCAGATGAGCCGCCGCACCCTTGATGAACAGGTTGTTCGCTTCCGACCCGCCGCTGGTGAAGATCACCTCGGTCGGATGGGCACCCACCGCATAGGCCACGCGCTGGCGCGCCTCGTCGATCGCGCGCCGCGCCGCCCGGCCATATTCATGCCGGCTGGAAGCGTTGCCATGCTGCTGTGCAAAATACGGCAGCATGCCTTCCAGCACGGCCGGCATGACCGGCGTCGTGGCGTTGTGGTCGAGATAGACGGGGGAAAACATCGCGGGCGAGAAAGGGGAGATCAGGCGGAAACCATCACCGGGATGCGGCGTCCGGCAGTGGGCTTGCCGAGTGAGATGGGGTGAGCATCGTCGGCGCAGCCTCTGACGCCCTGCTGGCGCACGAGATCGTCGAGATTCACCGAGTTCAGATACTCATGCATGCGCGCGTTCAGGCTCATCCACAAGTCGTGCGTCATGCAGGGGTGGTCGTCGTGGCAGTTGCCGCGACCGCCACAACTCGTCGCGTCGAGTGGCTCATCGACGGCGCTGATGATGTCAGCCACCGAAACGGCGCCCAGCGGCTTGGCCAGCGTGTAGCCGCCGCCCGGGCCGCGCGTGCTCGCCACCAGATGGTTGCGGCGCAGCTTGCCGAACAGTTGCTCTAGATAGGAAAGGGAAATTTTCTGGCGCTCGGCGATGCCGGCCAGTGTTACCGGGCCGGAATGCTGGCGCAGGGCCACGTCGATCATCGCCGTGACAGCAAAACGTCCTTTGGTCGTCAGTCTCATGGGGATACCTCGTCTGTATCGCTCGTTTAAGGAAGGGCAGTCTGTTTTTCGACTGTTGATGAGAAGATATAGTTCCCGATTAAATTAGTCAAGTATTCAATCTACAATTTTTGACAGGTGATTGGGGTCGAACTTGTCGGCCACGGCGACATCATCCTCGATCGAGACGCCGGCGTGCTCCATGGTCTTGAGCAGCGCGGCGAGGCGGCGGTCGGTTTCGACGGCGTGATCGAGCAGGCCGTGGATCGCCAGGGCGAGCGGATCGTTCTCGCTGCGCGTCACGGCATAGGCCGAGAAGCCGAGGTTCTCTGCCTTTTCCTGGCGCGCTTCGGCCTGCCCCGGCTCGACGATGCGTGCGGGAATGCCCACGGCCGTCGCGCCCGGCGGTACCTCACGGACAACCACGGCGTTGGAGCCGATCTTCGCGCCCTCACCCACCGTGATCGGGCCGAGCACCTTCGCCCCGGCACCGATGACCACGCCGCGCTCGAGGGTCGGATGGCGCTTGCCCTTGTTCCAGGAGGTGCCCCCGAGCGTCACGCCGTGATACAGCGTGCAGCCTTCCTTGATGACGGCGGTTTCGCCGATCACCACGCCCATGCCATGGTCGATGAAGACACGCTGGCCGATCGTCGCACCCGGGTGGATCTCGATGCCGGTGATGAACCGGGTGAAATGCGAGAACAGGCGCGCCAGCCAGCGCAACCGATGACCCCACAGCCAGTGGGAAAACCGGTGCAAGGTCAGGGCATGAAAACCCGGATAGCAGGTCAGGACTTCCCACGTGGAGCGGGCGGCCGGATCGCGGTCGAAAACGCAGGCAATGTCGTCACGCAGGCGGGCAAACATGGATTCCAGTGAAGCCTTATAAATTTTGGGGGAATTCTAGAATTCCCGATAACACCGGTCAACTTAATATCGCTAATGGCAATATCAAGCGCGGCTAGCTCGATCGGTGCTGTTTCCCGGTCGGCTGCCGGAACGATGCCAGCAGGCCCCGCAGGATGTTGACCTCCTCCTTTTCCAGCGCCGCGCGAGAAAACAGCCGCCGCAGGCGGTGCATCAGCCGGCGGGGGTTGTCCGGATCGAGAAAGCCGCTGGCCACGGCTTCGCTTTGCAGATGCGCCATCAACCCCTCGACTTCGTCATGGGTTGCCAGCGTGCCGGCCGTGCTGAAAGTCAGCTCGGGCGAGACGGCACCCTGGGCTGTACTGAGCGCAACGCGCAACTCGTAACACAGCACCTGCACCGCGGCAGCGAGGTTGAGCGAGCTATAGGCCGGATTCGCCGGAATCGTCGCCCAGCGGCCGCACAGCGCCAATTCCTCGTTCGACAGGCCGGAGGTTTCATTGCCGAACACCAGCGCAACCTCGTCTTGCGCGGCAACGGCCGCCAGTTCAGCCGCCCCCGCGCGCGCCCACACCGGATCGGTGGCGAGATCGCGCCGCCGCGCCGTCAGCGCCAGCGCCAGCGTCACGCCATGCAGCGCCTCGGCCAGGCTGCCAACCACCCGCGCCGCCGCCAGCACGTCGCCGGCGCCGGAGGCCATCGCCTCCGCCTGCGGATCGGGGAATAGTTTCGGATTGACGAGCACCAGGCGCGAAAAGCCCATCGTTTTCAGTGCCCGCGCCGCCGCGCCGATGTTGCCAGGATGGCTCGGTCGTGTGAGCACGACGCGCACGCGCGCAAAGGTTTCGGGCGGCGGCAGGGCCGAGGGTTTAGAATCCATCAGTTTTTCGATCAGAACAATCCGCCATGCATCCCATGCTCAACACGGCCATCAAGGCCGCCCGCCGCGCCGGCAGCATCATCGGCCGCGCCAGCCTCGACCTCGGCCAGATCAAGGTCAATGTCAAGCAACAGAATGACTTCGTCACCGAGGTCGACCGCGCCGCCGAAGCCACCATCATCGAAACCCTGCGCGAAGTCTATCCCACGCACGCCATCCTCGCCGAAGAGTCCGGCCACAGCGGCGATGCCGATAACGCCGAGTTTCAGTGGATCATCGACCCGCTCGACGGGACGACGAACTTCATTCACGGCTTCCCGCAGTATGCCGTCTCGATCGCACTGGCCCACAAGGGCGTGCTGTCCCATGCCGTGGTCTTCGACATCAACCGCAACGAACTGTTCACCGCCAGCAAGGGCGCGGGCGCCTTCCTCAACGACAAGCGTATCCGCGTCAGCAAGTGCGTCAAGCTCGACGAAGCGCTGCTCGGCACCGGCTTCCCCTACCGCATGTTCGACCACGTCGATCCCTACCTGGCCATCTTCAAGGAGATGACGCGCCGTTGCGCCGGCGTGCGTCGCCCCGGCTCCGCCTCGCTCGACCTGTCCTGGCTGGCCGCCGGTCGCATCGACGGCTTCTGGGAATTCGGCCTCGCCCCGTGGGACATGGCCGCGGGCGCACTACTGATCCAGGAAGCCGGCGGCCTCGTCGGCGACCTGTCCGGCGAAGGCAACTACCTCAAAACCGGCAATATCATCGGCGGCACGCCCAAGGTCTTCAACCAGCTGCTGCAGGCCATCCAGCCCCACCGGACACCCGCCCTCCAGTCCTGACGGCAGTTGCCTATTGCTTTAATAGCAAGCAATTTGTCATAGACCTTGCGCAATACTGCGCCACGGGCCTGCGGTAGAGTGTGCCGTCAGCCGAGAGGGAGGAGCAATTGTGCAATATCACGACAGCATCGAAAAGAGCGCGGAATACCTGCGCCTCGCCCTGGCGCAGATGACCCAACATGCGGCGGGGCTGCACCCCGTCAGCTACACCATCTGGTACGAATACGTCGCCGGCATCAACCCGTCCCTGCGCCAGCGAGTCGATGAACTGACCCGGGATGGCCAGGTGCTCGACGACGCGGCGGTCTATCAGCTCTATCGCGACCATATCGCCGAAATCGACGAGGCCGCCGCCCAACGCATCAGCCAAGGCTTTGAAAAGGTCATGGGCGACATTTCCACCTCCACGGCACAGGCGGCGGACGAGGCCGGCCAGTTCGGCCAGATGCTGAAGAGTTGGTCCGACGACGTCGCGGCGGGCAAGCTGACCCCGACCCTCTCTCACGGCATCGCCGACCTGCTCCACTACTCGCGCGACATGCAACAAACCGTGCTGACGCTCAACAACCGCCTCGACGAGAGCCATCGCGAGGTCGAGAACCTGCGCAACGAAGTGCGCCGCGCCCGCGAGGACGCGCTGATCGACGGGCTGACCGGGCTGGCCAACCGCCGCAGCTTCGACTCGACGCTGGCCCAGTGCCTCGCCGCCACGGCTTCCGACATGAGCGGCCCGAGCCTGCTGATTGCCGACATCGACCACTTCAAGCGCGTCAACGACAACTACGGTCACCTGTTCGGCGACAAGGTCATCCGCTCGATCGCCACGATCCTGCGCGACAACGTCAAGGGCAAGGATCTGGCCGCCCGTTATGGCGGCGAGGAATTCGTCGTCGTCCTGCCCGAGACCCCGCTCGACGGCGCCCGGAGCCTTGCCGAAAAGATCCGCAAGATCGTCGAGAACTGCCGCATCAAGCGCGTTGGTAGCGACGAAACCGTTGCCAACATCACGATCTCGCTCGGTGTCGCGAGCTGGCTGCCCGGCGAGACGGAACAGCAACTGATCGCACGCGCCGACAACGCCTTGTACCAGTCGAAACAGCAAGGTCGCAACCGGGTGACACTTGCCTCGGCTTGCACCTGAATAACTTCTGCAACTGATGCGT
>CAZTWA010000141.1:0-6966 GCA_964617225.1 uncultured Methyloversatilis sp. | reverse complement strand
GTGGGCAGGCGCGGCTCTTCGCGCGGACGAATCGATGCCAGATCCTGTGGCTTGCCGGTCGATGCCAGGGGAGCGAAGCTGGTGCCGAAACGCTTGCTGCCGGCAGAGGTTGTTTCGGCGGCAGATTCGACCAACGTGTTCCACTGTCCGCAACCGGGGCACTGCCCTTGCCACTTGGGCGAGGTTGCGCCGCACTCGGTGCAGGAATAAATGGATTTCGCCTTGGCCATTTCAGTGGCTTTCGCTGATTGGCACGCGCTGCGCCAGCGCGCAGAACAGCTCGTAGCTGATCGTTCCCGCGGCCGTGGCGACCTCGTCTGCAGGCAGCAGAGTTTCGCCATGGCGGCCCCACAAGGTCACGATGCTGCCAACGCCGACGGCGGATGCCGTCTCGCCAGCGCTGACTTTCAGAGCCGTGAGATCGACGCAGAGCTTGTCCATTGACACGCGACCCAGGGTCACCGTGCGACGCCCCTCGACCAGCACCGGCGTGCCGGTGGGTGCATGGCGCGGATAGCCGTCCGCATAGCCGCAGGCGACGACGCCGACCCGCAGCGGACGATCCGCCGTGAAGGTGCAGCCATAGCCGATGCTTTCGCCCGGCGCGAGATCCTGCACGGCGATGACCTCGCTCTGCAAGGTCATCACCGGCTGCAGGCCGAGTTCGGCGGCCGTGACATCCGGGAACGGTGAGCCGCCGTAGAGCATGATGCCCGGCCGACCCCAGTCCCCGATGGCATGCGCGTAGCGCAACAGCGCGGCGGAGTTGGCCAATGAACGGGCATCGTCCATGCCTATGGTCATGTCAGCGAAACGTTCAAGCTGCCAATCCACGCCGCGCGGCCCGTCGGCATCAGCGAAATGCGTCATCAGCACGGCCGGCACGCCCCGTCCAGCGAGCGCCTGACGCGCGGCCGCCAGGCCAGCCGCATCGAAGCCGAGGCGATTCATGCCGGTATTGATCTTCAGATAGACGGGCAAGTTGGCCGGCCAGCCCGCCGCGAGGAGTTGCTGCACCTGATCGGGACGATGCACGACGGGAATCAGCCGGTGTCGGATCAACAGCGGCAGTTCGTCTGCCGTGTAGAAGCCTTCAAGCAGCAGGATGGGGCTTTCGAGACCCGCCTCGCGCAGCGCGACGGCACGTTCCAGTTCGATGAGGGCAAAGCCGTCGGCCAAACCAGTGAGGGCTGCAACCGCGCGGGGCAGGCCGTGGCCATAGGCATTGGCCTTGACGACGGCCCAGAGCTTCGCGGCATCGGCATGGCGCCGCGCGACGCCGAAATTGTTCCGCAGGGCAGCCAGGTCGATGGTGGCACGAATCGGGCGCGACATATCGGTCACCAGACCCGGCGGAAATTACCGAACCTTGTGCTCCTTGAGCCTTTCGGAAGCGAAGGTGACGAAGGCCGTGACGAGGCGGGAGCGGAATTTTTCCTTGGGATAGACCATCGATAGCTTGCGCACGAGGCGCGGCTTCAGGGGGATCGACACCAGGTCGCCCAACCGCAGGGAATTGATCACCGAGGAACGCGACGCGATGGCGTAGCCGAGGCCGGTCTCGACCACTTCGAGCAGGGCCAGCGGGCTGCCGAGTTCCATCACGGGCACGAGACGATCGACGTCGAAGCCGTGCTTATGCAGGTAGACCTCGGTGAATTCGCGCGTGCCGGAACCGGGTTCGCGGGAAACGAAGGGTTGGTCCACCAGATGCTGCGGGGTAATTTCCTTGAGGCGCGCCAGCGGGAACTTCGGGCTGCAGATCACCTGCATCTCGTCCTCGCAGCAGACTTCGGTTTGCAGGTTGGGCTGGTGCGTGGGCGACTCGATGAAGCCGATGTCGAGGGTGTGCTCGGCGACGCGCGTCTCGATGCTCTCCGAATTGGCGACGACCAGACGCGGCCGCACGTTCGGATACTTCGTCTTGAATTCGCCCATGATGCGCGGCAGCAGGAATTCGGCAATGGTCGTGCTCGCGCCGACCAGCAGCGAACCGCCGACCTCGCCGGTCATTTCGGCCAGCCTGACGTCCATTTCACTGGAGAGGCCGAGAATCTTCTCGGCATAGTCCAGGACGAGTTCGCCGGCCGGCGTCAGGGAAATGCGCCCGTGGCCGCGATCGAACAAGCGGGTATTGAAATGTTCTTCGAGCTGTTTGATCTGGAACGTGACTGCGGGCTGTGTCATAAACAGCACTTCGGCAGCCTTGGTGAATGACAGCTGCTTGGCAACGGCATGGAATACCTGAAGCCTGCGATCAGCCATGGACCCACCCCCTCGTTAATTAGTTATTAATAGCGACGGGGCGAATTCAAGCACAAATCAGGTTCATAAGAAAGCCTGATGGCCAATAATTCATCGCCCCTATTGGCGTGCAGAGCCGCCGCCGCAAAGGCACTGTCACGGGTGCCGAAAGACTTTCGTGATATAAACCGCCGGCCATGACCCTCGGGTTCTACATCATCATGGCGGCGCAATTCTTCTCCGCGCTCGCCGACAACGCCTTGCTGATCGCAGCCATCGCCATCCTGCGCGACATGCATGCCCCGGCGGCCTATGAGCCCCTGCTGAAGACCTTCTTCACCGTTTCCTACGTCGCGCTTGCCGCCTTCGTCGGCGCCTTTGCCGACTCGATGCCGAAATGGCGCGTCATGTTCATCAGCAACGGCATCAAGATCTTCGGCTGTTCATTGATGCTGTTCGACATGCATCCCCTGTTGGCCTACGCCGTCGTCGGCCTCGGTGCCGCCGCCTACTCGCCGGCCAAGTACGGCATCCTCACCGAATACCTGCCGCATCGCCAGCTCGTCATCGCGAACGGCTGGATCGAGGGGCTGACGGTCATGGCGATCATCCTCGGCGTGGTGATCGGCGGCATGCTGATCAAGCCGGACATTGCCCAGACGATCCTCGCCCTCGACTTCCCCCTCATCGACACCGGTGTCGACACCACCGCCGAGATGAACCTGCTGATCATCGGGGCGCTCTATCTCGTCGCCGCCGTATTCAACCTCTACATCCCCGACACCGGCGTCGATCACAAGCCGCTAAAGAAGAACCCGATCTACCTCGTCCACGAGTTCAACCACTGCCTCAAGCTGCTGTGGCGCGACAAGCTCGGTCAGATCTCGCTGGGGGTGACGACGTTGTTCTGGGGCGCCGGTGCGACGTTGCAGTTCATCGTCATCGAATGGGCAAAGACCGCCCTCAACCTTGACCTGTCCAAGGCCAGCATGCTGCAGGGCGTGGTGGCCATCGGCGTCGCCATCGGCGCCGTACTCGCCGCAAAGATGATTACCCTGCGCAAGTCCGTGCGCGTCATCCCGCTCGGCATCGCGATGGGCATCGGCATCCTGGTCATGACCGTCGTGCGCGACACCTGGGCGGCCATGCCGCTGCTCGTCATCGTCGGCATCCTGTCAGGCTTTTTCGTCGTACCGATGAATGCCCTGCTCCAACATCGCGGCCACATCCTGATGGGCGCCGGCCACTCCATCGCCGTGCAGAACTTCAACGAGAACCTGTCGATCCTGATCATGACCGGCATCTACTCGGTCCTGCTCAAGGCCGGATTGCATATCTACTGGGTGATCGTGCTATTCGGCCTGTTCGTCGCCGGCATGATGTGGCAGGTCAAACGCCGCCACGAAGCCAACCAGCGCGAGCACGACGACGTCAGCCACCTCGAGGATTCGCGGCACTGAAAGAAGAAAGCCGATGACCTTGCGGTCATCGGCTTTCGTGTTCTGGCGCGCCCGGAGCGATTCGAACGCCCGACCCCTTGGTTCGTAGCCAAGTACTCTATCCAGCTGAGCTACGGGCGCCTTGAACGAGGCGCGCACTATAGCGGAAATGCGTTTTCGCGTAAAGTCCGCCCCCACATTTTTTAATCACAGGCCCTTCAAGGCCTCAATTCCCACCTTGCC
Source organism: uncultured Methyloversatilis sp. (assembly GCA_964617225.1). GTDB lineage: Bacteria > Pseudomonadota > Gammaproteobacteria > Burkholderiales > Rhodocyclaceae > Sulfuricystis. Next base: position 3,040 of record CAZTWA010000141.1, on the reverse strand, counting down.
GCCTCGTACCGGCAGGGCAAGCTTGCACTCCACCATGAAACAAACCTACGACGAATCCTCCTTCCGCGTCCTGAAGGGGCTGGAACCCGTCCGCGAGCGACCGGGCATGTACACCCGTACCGACTCCCCGGCCCACATCATCCAGGAAGTCATCGACAACGCCGCCGACGAAGCCCTCGGCGGCTTCGCCAAGCACATTCATGTCGCGGTGGCACGCGATGGTGCCGTCACCGTGACCGACGACGGACGCGGCATTCCCGTCGGCCCGCATCCCGAGGAGAAGATACCGGTCGTCGTGCTGGCCTTCACCCGTCTGCACGCTGGCGGCAAGTTCGACAAGAAGGCCGGCAATGGCGCCTACGCCTTCTCCGGCGGCCTGCATGGGGTTGGCGTCGCAGTGACCAACGCGCTGTCCATCAGCGTCGATGTCGAGGTACGCCGCGAGGGCAAGATCCACGCGGTGACTTTCAGCGCAGGCGGCGAGAAGGTCTCGGCACTGCAGGTACTGGGCGACTGCGGCAAGCAGACCGGTACCCGGGTCCGGGTCGTGCCCGATCCGAAATATTTCGACGCGCCGCGCGTGCCGCAGGCCGAGCTGGAGCGGCTGCTGCGCTCCAAGGCGGTGCTGCTGCCGGGCGTCAAGGTCACGCTCGCGGTCGAACAGGCTGACGGCAAACTCGCTGAAAAGACCTGGCGCTATCCCGAGGGTCTGGCCGGCTACCTGAAGGAAATCGCCGGTGATGAGTCCGCCGTTGCGCCACTCTTCGCGGGAGAAAACTACGCCGGCGCGGATCACGAAAGCTTCGCGCAGGGCGAAGGTGCAGGCTGGGCCTTCGGCTGGTGGCCGGAGGGGGCGCCACATTTCAACAGTGAGTCCTACGTCAATTTGATTCCGACCGTCGCCGGCGGCACCCACGAATCCGGTCTGCGCACGGGCGTCTTCGATGCGGTGAAGAGCTTCATCGAGCATCACGCGTTGCTGCCACGCGGCGTGAAGCTGCAGCAGGACGACATCTGCGGCAAGATGGGCTTCGTGCTCTCGGCGCGCATCCTCGACCCGCAGTTCCAGGGGCAGGTAAAGGAAAAGCTCAACTCGCGTGAAGCCGTCAAGCTCGTCGCCGGCATGGTGCGCGACCCCTTCGAGATCTGGCTCAACCAGCACGTCGAGGCCGGCAAGGCGATTGCCGAGCTGGCCATCAAGCAGGCCCTCGCGCGCCAGAAGAACGCGCAGAAGGTCGAGAAGCGGAAGCAGTCGGGCGTCGCCGTGCTACCGGGCAAGCTCTCGGACTGCGAATCGACCGACATCGCCGAGAATGAGCTGTTCCTCGTCGAAGGCGATTCGGCCGGCGGTTCGGCGAAGATGGCGCGCAACCGCGAGACACAGGCGATCCTGCCCTTGCGCGGCAAGGTGCAGAACTCGTGGGAGATCGAAGCCAACCGCCTGTTCGCCAACAACGAGATACACGACATCGCCGTCGCGCTGGGCATCGAACCCCACGCGGCCGATGCCAATCCCGATCTAGCCAACCTGCGCTACGGCAAGGTGGTCATCATGTCGGATGCCGACGTCGACGGCGCGCACATCCAGACGCTGCTGCTCACCCTCTTCTACCGCCACTTTCCGGCACTGATCGCGCGCGGCCACGTCTTCATCGCCCAGCCGCCGCTGTATCGCGTCGATGTCCCCGCCTCGGGCAAGAAGCGTCCGGCGAAGCGGCTCTACGCGCTGGACGATGGTGAGTTGGAAGCGATCAAGGACCGCGTCCAGAAGGAAGGCGTCGCGCTGGAGAGGATCGAAGTCGGCCGCTTCAAGGGCCTCGGCGAGATGAACCCCGAGCAGCTGCGCGAAACCGCCATGGACCCGGCGACGCGCCGCGTGCTGCCGGTCTTCGAACGTGCCGAGGCGCACGACGCCACCCTGAAACTCTTCAACCTGCTGATGGGCAAGGGCGAGGCGGCCGGCCGCCGCGCCTGGATGGAAACCAAGGGCCACCTTGCCGAGGCTGATGTATGAACAACGAAACACCTGATCTCTTCGCAGATGCAGCGACTGTGCCACCGCCACCTCCTGCCGTCCAAAATATTGGAGGCGAGCCGCCTAACGGCGTCCCGCCAGCACTGACTTTCGATGATGGCAGCGCGCTGCCCCTCGACGGCTACGCCGAGCGTGCCTATCTCGCCTACGCGATGAGCGTGGTGAAGTCCCGCGCCCTGCCGCAGGTCGAGGACGGCTTGAAACCGGTGCAGCGTCGCATCCTCCATGCGATGAACGAGATGCGCCTGCCGTCGACGGCCAAGCACGTCAAGTCGGCGCGCGTCGTCGGCGACGTCATCGGCAAGTTCCATCCCCACGGCGACACCAGCGTCTACGACGCCATGGTGCGCGTCGCGCAGGATTTTTCGCTGCGCTATCCGCTGGTCGACGGCCAGGGCAACTTCGGCTCGCGCGACGGCGACGGCGCAGCGGCGATGCGCTACACCGAATGTCGCCTCACGCCCATCGCCGAACTGCTGCTCGCCGAGATCGACCGCGGCACCGTGGACTTCGTGCCCAACTACGACGGCACCATGACTGAGCCGTCACTGTTGCCCGCCCGCCTGCCCTTCGTGCTACTCAATGGCGCCTCGGGCATCGCCGTCGGCATGGCGACCGAAATTCCGCCGCACAACCTGCGCGAAGTCGCCGAGGCGCTCAAGCTGGTTATTCGCAAGCCGACCGTCCAGCTCGACGAAGTGCTCGCCGCCCTGCCCGGCCCGGACTTTCCCGGCGGCGGCCAGATCATCTCTACCCCATCAGATATCCGCGCCGCCTACGAGGGCGGCCGCGGCAGCATCCGCATGCGCTGCCGCTGGCGCATCGAGGAACTGGCACGCGGCCAGTGGCGCGTGATTGTTTACGAACTGCCGCACGGCGTGTCGACGGCGCAGGTACTCTCGGAGATCGAGGCCGTCACCAACCCGCAGCCCCGCCCTGGTAAGAAGGATGTCTCGCAGGAGCAGAAGAACCTCAAGCAGGTGATGCTCGGCGTGCTCGATGCCG
>CAZTWA010000140.1:0-7153 GCA_964617225.1 uncultured Methyloversatilis sp. | reverse complement strand
TACACCTTCGCCCAGACCTTCCCGACCGGCACCCACGCCATGTGGCTCTACTACTGGCTGGCCGCGCACGGCATCAACCCCTTCAAGGACGTCAAGACCATCGTCGTGCCGCCGCCGCAGATGGTCGCCAACATGCGCGTCGGCAACATGGATGGCTTCTGCGTCGGCGAACCCTGGAACCAGCGCGCAATCATCGACAAGATCGGTTTTTCGGCGGCGACGTCGCAGGACATCTGGACCGACCATCCGGAAAAGGTGCTCGGCACCACGGCCGATTTCGTGCAGAAATACCCGAACACGGCACGAGCGATGATCATGGCTGTGCTGGAGGCCTCGATGTGGATCGACGCCTCCGCCGCCAACCGCAGCAAGACCGCCGAAACCATCGCCGCCAAAGCCTACGTCAACACCGATGTCGAGGTGATCCGCAGTCGCATGATCGGCCAGTACGAAAACGGTCTCGGCAAGAGCTGGTCCGACAAGAACCACATGAAGTTCCACAACGACGGCGCGGTGAACTTCCCCTACCTCTCCGACGGCATGTGGTTCATGACCCAACATAAGCGCTGGGGCCTGCTCAAGGATCATCCCGACTACCTCGGCGTGGCAAAGAAGGTCAACCAGATCGGCTTGTACAAGGAAGCCGCCACCCAACTCAAGGTCGCCATTCCGAAGAACGAGCTGCGCGAATCGAAACTGATCGACGGCGTGGTCTGGAACGGCAAGGACCCGGCCAAGTATGCCGACGGCTTCAAGGTGAAAGCGTAACAACCCCATGCAGAAGGAGAGTGCCATGACGGCAATCACGGTCGATGAACTGAAAGTCAGCCCCGGCGAGACGGCACGCTTGCGCGTACCTCCCCCCCCGGCGCCCTCCCAACTCGCCGGCCCAAGCAGTACCGAGCAGAACGCGGCGGCCATGCGCGCCCTGCTCGGCGTCATCCTGCCGCCGGTCATGGGTCTGCTGCTGTTGATCGGCATCTGGCACCTGGCCACGATGAACGGCGGCAGCATCCCGACCCCGGGCAAGACCTGGGAAGCCGCCGCCAAGTTGTTCGCCGACCCGTTCTACAGCAACGGGCCGAACGACCAGGGCATCGGCTGGAACATCCTCTCCTCGCTGCAGCGGGTCGCCATCGGCTTCGGCATCGCGGCCCTGGTCGGCATCCCCGCCGGCTTCATCCTCGGCCGCTTCGCGACGATGGCCAGCATGATCAACCCGATCATCAGCCTGCTGCGGCCGGTGTCCCCGCTGGCCTGGCTGCCGATCGGCCTGCTGGTGTTCCAGAAGGCCGACCCGGCAGCCATCTGGACCATCTTTATCTGTTCGATCTGGCCGATGATCATGAACACCGCCCAGGGCGTGATGCGCGTGCCGCAGGATTACCTCAACGTGGCGCGCGTGCTCAACCTCTCCGAGTGGAAGATCGTCACCAAGATCCTCTTCCCCAGCGTGCTGCCCTACATGTTGACCGGCATCCGCCTCTCGATCGGCACGGCTTGGCTGGTGATCGTCGCGGCGGAAATGCTCACCGGCGGCGTCGGCATCGGCTTCTGGGTGTGGGACGAATGGAACAACCTGAAGGTCGAGCACATCATCATCGCCATCTTCGTCATCGGCATCGTCGGCCTGATCCTCGAACAGACGCTGCTGTTCCTCGCCAAACGCCTGCATACGGAGTCCTGACATGAGCCCCGAAAAATTCGTACAAGTCGAGAAGGTCGGCATGACGTTCGACACCAAGAAAGGCAAGTTCGTCGCCCTGCGCGACATCGACCTGAACATCAAGCAGGGCGAGTTCATCTCGCTGATCGGCCACTCGGGCTGCGGCAAATCCACGCTGCTCAACCTGATCGCCGGCCTGACCTTGCCGACCAGCGGCGTGATGCTCTGTGCCGGCCGCGAGATTCCCGGCCCCGGCCCGGAACGCGCGGTGGTGTTCCAGAACCACAGCCTGCTGCCCTGGCTCACCTGCTTCGAGAACGTCTATCTGGCCGTCGAGCGCGTCTTCGCCGCCAACGAGAACAAGGCGCAACTGAAAGAGCGCACGACCAAGGTGCTCGAACTGGTCGGCCTCGCCCACGCCATGCACAAGTATCCGGGCGAGATCTCCGGCGGCATGAAGCAGCGCGTCGGCATCGCCCGCGCGCTGGCGATGGAGCCCAAGGTGCTGCTGATGGACGAGCCCTTCGGCGCTCTCGACGCCCTCACCCGCGCGCGCCTGCAGGACGAGCTGATGAAGATCTGTGAGGCGACGCACGCGACGACGGTGATGGTCACGCACGACGTCGATGAGGCGGTGCTGCTCTCTGACCGCATCGTGATGATGACCAACGGGCCGGCGGCGACCATCGGCGAGATCCTCTCGGTCGACCTGCCGCGTCCGCGCGCGCGCCTGACACTGGCGCACGATCCGCAGTACATGGATTACCGCTCGGCGGTGATCGAGTTCCTCTACGCCAAGCAGTCTCATCCGTTGGCGGCGTAAACGGCGTTGCGGGACGGTGGTACGCCGTCCCGCCAGCGCCGACTTTTTCCTGCAGTAATCCTCAGTGCTCTCCCTTGGTGCGCCGTACCCCCGCCAGCCGATTCCCCTGCTTCTGCGGGCCACCCTTGGGAAACAGGTCATGCAGATAATGGTTACTGCCGCGTTCCGCCCCCCATAGCACGGTGAAGTGTTTGATCATATCCCGGACCTGCGGCTGCACCTGGTTTTCGGCGCAGCGCTCGCGAATGAAATGGACGACCTGCCAGTGTTCGTCGGTCAGTGTCAGCCCTTCCTGTGTGGCCAGCGCACGGGCATAGGCTTCCGACCACTCGTCGAGATTCTGTAGGTAGCCCTCCTGATCGGTGGCTATCTGTCGGTCGCCGACAGTAACAAAGCGGGTTTCGGTGGCGTAGGGATTGGTTTTCATGATCGGTTCAGAATTAGGGAAGCCAATAAGGCAATGAACAGCAACAGCGACACGAACTGCCAGAAGCGCACCGGGTTTTGTTCGATCAGCGGCGGCGCGCGGTCGGTCATAAACGCCCGGTTCGGGTGACGCAGGTCGTGGAGGAATTCCGAAATCGCTTCGTAGCGCCGCTCGGGATTGGGATGCACCGCCTTCTTGATGGCGCCATCGACCCAGGCCGGCACGTCGCGGCGGGCTTGCAGCACCGATGCGTATTTGAGCCGCTTCTGCTCGGCGGCGTTCTTGCACTTGGCCACTTCGGCGCCGTAGGGCAGCCTGTCCGTCAGCAACTGGTAGGCGATGACGCCGAGCGAAAACTGGTCGGAGCGCGTGGTGCCTTCCTCCCACAAGAAGTATTCCGGCGCGGTGTATTGCGGCGTGCCGAGCATGGTGCTGCGCTCGGCCCGTTGCGCCCCCTCCTCCACCCCGGCCACGCGCGCCGAGCCAAAGTCGATCAGCTTCACCGTACCGGCGGCATCGATGAGGATGTTGTCCGGCCGCAGGTCCTGGTGCAGCATTTCGAGTCGGTGGAAGGCCTGCAAGCCTTTGGCGATCTGGTCGATCAAATTGCGCACGGTTTCAAGGTCGGATTGCGGATGGTCGCGCATCCATTGCGTCAGCGTGCGGCCCTCGATGTATTCGGTGACCACGTAGAGAAAATGCTTCTGCCGGGTCTGGCTGCCGGGCTTGAGGACGTGCGGGTGATCAATGCGGCGCGCGATCCATTCCTCCATCAGATAGGCTTCAAGGTGGCCAGCATCCTGGCTCAGGTCGACCGACGGGATCTTGATGACGACCTGCTCGTCCGTGGCGGTATCGCGGGCCAGATAGACATGGCTGCGGCTGCTGCCATGCAGTTCGCGCACGATGCGATAGCCGTCGAACTCGGCGCCGGCATCGAGCAGCGGCGGCAGTGGCAGTTCGGCGAGTTGCTGCTGCAATTCGCCACGGTCGCCGGAAGGCAGCCCGTCGATGCGCACCAGCTGCACGGTCAGGTTATCCGCGCTGCCGCGCTCGAAGGCGGCGGCGGCGATGGCGGCAGCTGCAGCATCGAGATGGTCGCCATGGGCTGCCAGCGTATCCAGGATGAGCTTCGGTTCGATAAATTCATGCACGCCGTCGGTGGCGATCACGAACACATCGCCCGCCTCCAGCGCCACCGCGCGGTAGTCGATGTCGAGCTGCGGATGGATGCCGAACGCGCGGCTGAGATAGCTCTTGTCCTCGCTGACAACGATGCGATGCTCCTGCGTCAGCGGTTCGGCGTGGCCACCACGCAGCAGGGTGATGCGGCCATCGCCGATGTGGAACAGGTGCGCCGTCGTCGATTTGAAGACGATGCCGCTAAAGGTGCAGACATGGCCGCGATCCTTGTCGAAGCGGCCCTGCCCTTGCTGCGTCTGCGAATATAGCCAGGCATTGGTCGCGGCCAGCGTCTTGAGCGCAGAGGTCTTAACCGACCAGGCTTCCGATGTGCTGTAGTAATCGTCGAGGAAACTATGCACCGCGAACTGCGCGGCGAGGTGGCCGACCTCGCTGCTGCTGATGCCGTCGGCCAGCGCCACGGCGATGCCCTTGCTGCTGCGCTGCGGTTCCTCGGGCAAGAGCGCGCCGTGGAAATCCTGGTTGGATTCCTTGCGCCCCTTGTCCGAGTGCTGACCGATGGTCAGCGACAACTTTGACTCAAGAAACACGAAGGGCCGCCCCGAGTGTTTCTTGGCCCCCTCGGGGGGGAACCGAGCAAAGCGAGGTTTTCGGGGGGAGGCGCATTACGCGAACTTGCGCTTCGGTGCGGTCTTGACGTGGGTCGAGTACAGCGTCAGGCCGACGAAGGTGAGGCCGCCGACGAGGTTGCCGATGACGGTCGGGATCTCGTTCCAGACCATGTAGTCATAGAGCGAGAAATTGCCGCCCAGCATCAGGCCCGACGGGAACAGGAACATGTTCACGATCGAGTGCTCGAAGCCCATGTAGAAGAACACCATGATCGGCATCCACATCGCGATCACCTTGCCGGAGACATGCGTGGACATCATCGCAGCGACCACGCCGGTGGAGACCATCCAGTTGCACAGCACGCCGCGGATGAAGAGCGTCAGCATGCCGGCGGCGCCGTGTGCAGAATAACCGACCGTACGGCCCTCGCCGATGACGCCGATCTTCTGCGCCACCGCGCTGGGCGCCTCGGTGAAACCGAAGGTCCAGATGATCGCCATCATTACCGCCACCGTCAGCGCACCGGCAAAGTTGCCGACGAAGACCAGCCCCCAGTTGCGCAGGATGCCGCCGACGGTGACGCCGGGACGCTTGTCGATCAGCGCCAGCGGCGCCAGCGTGAACACGCCGGTGAGCAGGTCGAAACCCAGCAGATACAGCAGGATGAAGCCGACCGGGAAGAGCACCGCGCCGAGCAGCGGCTGGCCGGTCTGGACGGTGACGGTGATGGCGAAGGCGGCTGCCAGCGCGAGGATGGCGCCCGCCATGTAGGCACGGACGAGCGTGTCGCGGGTGGACATGAAGATTTTCGATTCCCCCGCGTCGACCATTTTGGTGACGAACTCGGACGGTGCCAGATAAGCCATGTTGTTTTCTCCCTCGGAAAGCCATTGAAAAAATATTGAACGAGGGTTCCTTAGCACCGAGCGTGCCAGGCGCTTTTTCAGTGCATGCGGTGGGTTTCGAATACTCGCCGCACCAAAATCGTGCCACTTGCTATTGCAATGCACCACTAGACAGCGCACTGAACGCGCGCCAGCCTGATTTTGATGGCCGATGACCATGGCACGCTGCTTGCAGAGCAGGAGCACTTCCGTACTCACAAGGATTGCCCGCATGAACAAACTCAAACTGGTGATGGTCGGCAACGGCATGGCCGGCTGTCGCACCCTCGAGGAGCTAATGAAGCACGCGCCCGATCTCTACGAGATCACCGTGTTCGGCGCCGAGCCGCATCCGAACTACAACCGCATCCTGCTTTCACCGGTGCTGGCGGGCGAGATGGCGTTCGACGACATCGTGCTGAACGACCTGGCCTGGTATCGCGACAACGGCATCACGCTGCATGCGGGCAAGAAAGTCGTGAAGATCGACCGCAAGGCGCAGAAGGTCGTGGCCGACGATGGCAAAGGTGGAATCACTGAGGCCTACTACGACCGGCTGCTGCTGGCGACGGGCTCCTCGCCCTTCATCCTGCCGGTGCCGGGCAATGACCTGCCCGGCGTGATCGCCTACCGCGACATCGCCGACACCGAGACGATGATTGAGACGGCCAGAACCCACAAGCATGCGGTGGTGATCGGCGCCGGACTGCTCGGCCTCGAAGCGGCCAACGGACTCAAGCTGCGTGGCATGGACGTCACCGTCGTGCACCTCGCCGACTGGATCATGGAGCGCCAACTCGACGGCACCGCCGCCGGCCTGCTGCAGAAGTCGCTGGAAGACAAGGGCATGAAATTCCTCCTCGGCAAGCAGACGGAGATGCTGAAGCCGGGTCCCGATGGTCGCGTGGGTACGATCCGCTTCAAGGACGGCGGCGAGATTCCCGCCGACCTCGTGGTCATGGCCGCGGGGATCAAGCCGAACGTCGAACTGGCCAAGAGCGCGAAGCTTCATTGCAACCGCGGCATCGTTGTCTCCGACACGATGCAGACCTACGATCCGAAGGTCTACGCGGTCGGCGAATGCGCCGAGCACCGTGGCGTGGCCTACGGTCTGGTCGCGCCGCTGTTCGAGCAGGCCAAGGTGTGCGCCAATCACCTCGGGCAAATGGGCATCGGCCTCTATGGCGGCTCGGTGACCTCGACCAAGCTCAAGGTCACCGGCATCGACGTCTTCTCCGCCGGCAACTTCATGGGCGGCCCCGGCTGCGAGGAGATCGTCCTCTCCGATCCGGCGGGCGGCATCTACAAGAAACTGGTGATCCAGGGCGAACGGCTCGCCGGTGCCGTGCTCTATGGCGACACCGCCGATGGCGGCTGGTATTTCCAGTTGCTCAAGGATGGCCAGAACGTCGCGGACCTGCGTGATCATCTGATGTTCGGCGACATCGGCGGTACCCGTCACGTCGGCGACGTCGGCCATGCCGGCCAGAGCAAGGCCGCCGCGATGCCCGACGAAGCCGAGGTCTGCGGCTGCAACGGCGTCTGCAAGGGCGACATCGTCAAGGCGATCAAGACCCACGGCCTGTTCACCCTCGACG
>CAZTWA010000139.1:0-7161 GCA_964617225.1 uncultured Methyloversatilis sp. | reverse complement strand
CGGCCGTGCCGGTCATGCCGGCCAGCTTCTTGTACATGCGGAAGTAGTTCTGGAAGGTGATCGAGGCGAGCGTCTGGTTTTCCGACTGGATCGCCACGCCCTCTTTCGCCTCGACGGCCTGGTGCAGGCCGTCCGACCAGCGCCGGCCGGACATCAGGCGGCCGGTGAATTCATCGACGATGATGACTTCGCCGTTCTGCACCACGTATTGCTGGTCGCGATGGAACAGGTTATGCGCGCGCAGGGCGGCATACAGGTGATGCACCAGCAGGATGTTGTGCGGGTCGTAGAGGCTGCTGCCTTCCGCGAGCAGGCCGATGCGCGCAAGGATCTCCTCGGCCTTCTCGTGGCCCTCTTCGGTCAGCAGGACCGAATGCGCCTTGAGATCGACGACGAAATCGCCGGTGTCCTTTTCTTCCTGGCTCTGCGCGGCGACGCCCTTTTCCAGCAGCGGCGGCACGGCGTTCATCTTGACGTAAAGCTCGGTGTGCTGCTCGGCCTGGCCGGAGATGATCAGCGGTGTACGCGCCTCGTCGATGAGGATCGAATCCACTTCATCGACGATCGCGTAGTTGAGCGGGCGCTGTACGCGCTCGCCAGATGCATAGACCATGTTGTCGCGCAGGTAGTCGAAGCCGAATTCGCCGTTGGTGCCGTAGGTGATATCGGCGGCGTAGGCGGCCTGTTTGGCCTCGTGCCCCATGTGCGGCAGGTTGCAGCCGACGGTCATGCCCAGGAAGTTGTAAACGCGCCCCATCCATTCGGCATCGCGACTGGCGAGGTAGTCGTTGACGGTAACGACATGCACGCCCTTGCCGGTCAGCGCATTCAGATACACCGGCAGCGTCGCCATGAGGGTCTTGCCCTCGCCGGTGCGCATTTCGGCGATCTTGTTGTTGTTCAGGACGATGCCGCCGACCAGTTGGACATCGAAGTGGCGCATGCCCAGCACGCGCCGCGCGGCTTCGCGCACGGTGGCGAAAGCCTCCGGCAGCAGGCTGTCGAGCGGCTCGCCGTTGGCGACGCGGGCTTTCAGCGCCGGCGTCTGGGCGGCCAGGTCAGCATCGGAAAGCGCCTGCATCTTGCCTTCGAGCGCATTGACGCTTTTAACGATGGAAGAGTACTGGCGCAGCAGGCGGTCGTTGCGACTGCCGAAGATTTTCTTGAGGAAACCGGAAATCATGGGGAAATTACGCTTTAAATGGCCACATTGATGGCGATTGGGCGCGGCAATGCGACGAGGCACGCGCCGAAAGGCACAATATTACCATGCGGGGTCAGGCGATCCTTGACCCCCGTCAGGGTCGGACCCCGGTTGGCTACCGGCGGGCGAGCCGTGTCGCGTTCTTGTCGAAGAAGCGTGCCGGGTTTTGCGGCACACCCTTGATGCGCACCTCGAAATGGAGATGCGGACCGGTCGACCGTCCGGTCGAACCCACGGCCGCGACATGCTGGCCGCGCTTGACGAATTCGCCCTCCTTGACCAGGATCAGCGAGGCATGGGCGTAGCGCGTCACCAGATCGTCGCCATGGTCGATATCGACCACGTTGCCATACTCGGGGTGACGCTCCACGCTGCGGACGATGCCGGCCGCCGCGGCGTAGATCGGGGTGCCGACGTCGGCGGTGAAATCCAGCCCTTCGTGTAATGCCGACTGTCCGGTAAAGGGGTCGGAACGCCAGCCAAAGCCCGAAGATCGACCTCCCTCGGTAACGGGCAGGGTTGTCGGCAGCATGCTCTTGCGGATGCGTTCGTCGAGCAGGCGGCTTTCCAGTGCCGTCAGCGTTTCGCTGCGGACTTCGACCTGTCGCGAGAGTTCGTCCAGAGCGCGCTGCAGGCTGGTTTCGTTCAACGAATCCGGGCGCAGGAGCGGGCCGCCGCGGCCAGCGTCCTTATCCTTCTTGTCGGCAGCGGGCTTGGCCTCCTTGACTGAGACTCCGGCCATGCCGGCCAGGCGCTCGCCGAGCGTGTCGAGCTGCATCAACTGGCCCTGCATCTGGCCAAGACGGGAGGCCATGTTCGCCAGGTTCTCGCGTACCAGATCGCGCGTCTTGCCGGCTTCCTCGAGGCTGATGCTCCGCAGCATGTCCTGCAGGAAGGGCAAGCGGATTTCTGCGGCATGGCGCACCGTCAGATAGGAAAAGAATGAGGACAGGGCCAGCAACATCATGACGAAGGCGGTGACGCCCACGACCAGATGCCGGCGTGTCAGCGTGATGCTGCGGGCCGTGGCCAGGTGATTGGAAACCAGAATGATCTGCACGCGTATACTCCCTGCAAATGCCTTGCGACTCTCTCAAGCCCGGCCCGACGCCATGATGCCACGCCACAAAACCCGCCTGTCGGGCAACTCGACCCATAACAAGCGCGGCCTCTTGAAAGACCATCTTGCCGCGAGCGAACCCTTTGCCCGCCTTGCGGGTCAGGCAGAACGCCTGCGGCAGTTGCAAACCCTCCTCGACGCTGCGTTGCCGTTTCATTTGGCACCTGGGGCACGCATCGCCAATCTCAGTCGGGGCAAAGTCGTTATCCACGCCGATAGCGGCGCAGTCGCCGTAAAGCTTAGGCAACTCGCACCCCGGCTTACCGACGGATTTATTCAACAGGGGCAGGAGGTTAGCGGAATCGAGGTGCGGGTGCAACCAGGCCGCCGCGCTTTGTCCCCTTCCCGCAAAAAGCAGCCGAAAACACTGGGTATTTCGTCGAAGCGCTCACTCACATCACTGGTCGAGGGCCTGGATCCGGAATCGCCGGTGCGTCGGGCGCTGGAGAAACTGCTGAAGAACGCTTGAAAGTCAGTGCTGGCGGGACGGCAAGGGTGCGGTCAAATCATGACGATCAGGCGCTCGAATGCCAGTAGGGCGAACAGCACCAGCGCAAAGATCAGCGCGTACTTGGCCACGCGCCAGGACAGGCTCAGATACCGGCGATCTCGCGTAAATAGATAGGCGATGATGCCGGCGCCGATGGCAATCGCTGCGAGGATCCCGACGATGCGCAGCAGCAGCATGACGGGTCAGGCGAACTGGACGTCGGGATACAGGTGCGCCACGCGATCCGGCGTGGCCGCCGGCTTCTCGAAGGTCGCCCATTCCCAAGCGGTCGCGTCGGCCAGCAGGGCGCGCAGCAGCTTGTTGTTGAGCGCGTGGCCGGACTTGTGGGCACTGAACGTGGCCAGCAGGGGCGCGCCGACGAGATAAAGGTCGCCGACGGCATCGAGCACCTTGTGGCGGACGAACTCGTCCGGGATGCGCAAGCCCTCGGCGTTGAGCACGCGGTACTCGTCCATCACGATGGCGTTCTCCAGGCTGCCGCCGAGTGCCAATCCCTGCGCCTGCATCATCTCGACATCCTGCGTGAACCCGAAGGTGCGCGCGCGGGCAATGTTGCGGATGTAGGACTGGTCGGCGAAGTCGACCGCCACGCTGGTGCCGGACTTATCGACTGCCGGATGGTTGAACTGGATCGAGAACTCGAGGCGGAAGCCGTCATAGGGTGACAGGCGCGCCCACTTGTCACCCTCCTTCACCTCGACGACCTTCTTGATGCGCAGGAAGCGCTTCGGAGCATTCTGCTCCTCGATGCCCGCCGATTGCAGCAGGAAGACGAACGGGGCCGCGGAGCCATCGAGGATCGGGATCTCCTCGGCATCGACATCCACATGGAGGTTATCGATGCCCAGGCCGGCCAGGGCCGACATCAGATGTTCGACGGTCCCCAGCTTCGCGCCGTCTTTCTCGAGGCACGAGGCCATGCGCGTATCACCCACGGCAAACGGGTCGGCCTTGATATCGACGACGGGCGTCAGGTCGACGCGATGGAACACGATGCCCGTGCCCGGTGCGGCCGGACGCAGGACAAGCGTCACCTTCGAGCCGGAATGCAGCCCGACACCGGTGGTGCGAACGAGGGTTTTGAGGGTGCGTTGCTTCAACATGCCCGCATTTTATCTGGAGAAAGCCGCCAACAGAAGCGAAACAAGGTAAGAAATCATGTCCGGAAAAACAGCACGGCGTGCCGCGGCACGCCGTTCTGACCCGCACATTGAAGAATTACTTCTTCATCGGGCAGGTATTCATACCCAACAGTGGGTAGAGCGGGCAAAAGCCGAACAGGCCGGTACCCAGGGGTACGACGCCGATCCAGGCCCAGACAGGGCCGCCCATGAGTGCCCAGGCAACCAGGGCAAGACCAACGACGATGCGCAGGATGCGGTCGATGCCGCCGACGTTCAGTTTCATTGTGGTTCTCCTTGGGGTTATTGAATGCGTACGAATTAGAGCATTCCCGAGTATTTCGGTTCAGTAACCATTGTCACATTGAACCGTCCACCCCAGTCCTGCCCTCTCCTGCCGTCCCGCCAGGGTTGACTTTTAGTTCCGGCGTAACGCCCGCTGACGCGGGCATTAGCCTACTCTGAAACTTCGCTGCGCTCTGTTTTAACCCGCGATCCGGCGCAATCCGGCCGGGTCGAGGATCTCGATCTGTTCGCGGCCCAGCCGCACCAGGCCCTGATCGGCGAAACCCTTCAGCAGCCGGCTGACCATCTCGCGCACGCTGCCGAGCTCGTCGGCCAGTTGTTGGTGTGTGGTATGCAATTGGCGCCCCTTGCCGAGCAGCAGGTTGGCCAGCCGCTGGTCGAGCTTGCGGAAGGCGACCTCCTCGACGAGCTGCATCAGTTCTGAAATCCGTTCGGCGAACAGGTCGAAGACGAAATCGCGAAAGGGGGTCTCGCCGAGCATCTTGTCGAACAGCGCGCGCGGCAGCAGCACCAGGGTCGTTTCGTTTTCGGTCACGCCCCGTGCGTTGTAGTCGGCATGCCCCAGCAGGCAGCTCGACGTTATGATGCAGCTCTCGCCGGGCAGTACCTTGTAAAGGGGCAACTCGCGGCCGTTCGCCGCCAGCTTGACGACACGGACGCTGCCGGCGAGCACAAAGGGAAATCCCTGGCAGGGCTGGTGCTCGTCGAAGAGCACGGTGCCGGCCGGCACGGTCATCGGTTGCGACTCGGCCAACAGCCGTTCGCGCAACGGGGCGGGCAAGTCCTGCAGGACGGGATAGAGGTCAATGAGCGACATGTCAGGCGATCTCGGCCATCACCGGGGCGTGGTCGGACGGCCGCTCCAGCTTGCGCGGGGCCTTGTCGATGTTGCAGGCATGGCAGCGCTGCGCGAGCGCGGGCGACAGCAGGATGTGGTCGATGCGCAGCCCCTGGTTGCGGCGAAAGGCCATCATGCGGTAATCCCACCATGAATACACCTTGTCCGGCTGTTCGAACAGCCGAAAGGCATCGGCCAGGCCCAACCCGACGAACTTGCGGAACGCCTCGCGTTCGGGTTCGCTGCAGAGGACCTGTCCCTGCCAGGCCACCGGGTCATGCACGTCGCGATCCTCGGGCGCGATGTTGAAGTCGCCCAGCAGTGCCAGTTGCGGGTGGCGCTGCAACTCGTCATCCAGCCAGCGGGCGAGCGCCGCGAGCCACTTCAGCTTGTATTCGTACTTGTCCGAGCCGACCGCCTGGCCGTTCGGCATGTAGGCACAAACGAGGCGCACGCCGTCCACCGTCGCGGCGATGATGCGCTTTTGCGGATCGTCGAAACCGGGCAGGTCGCGCACGATGTCTGCCGGCTCTGTCCGCGCGAGGATCGCCACGCCGTTGTAGGTCTTCTGCCCGTTGTGGATCGCGCGATAGCCCGCCGCTTCAAGGGCGTCGAAGGGAAACCCGCCGTCCTCGGTCTTGGTTTCCTGCAAACACAAGGCGTCGGGCTGTGTAGCGGCCAGCCAGTCGAGCACGTGCGGCAGGCGGACTTTCAGCGAATTGACGTTCCATGTCGCGATCTTCATGGCAGGTATGATACCTATTGAACCCACCCCGAAATCGCCGCTTCGCAGCGATCTCCCCTCAAGGGGCAAGAAAACTCGGGGCGGTCCTTCGTTTGCTTGAGAGCCCACCACCAAGGGAGTGCGACATGCCCATCCAGAAAAACCGCCGCCAGTTCTGGCGCGCGCACTTTCATTCCCCCGTCCAACTGGCCGCCCATGGCCAGGTCAGTGAAGCCGACCTCTACGACATCTCGCTCAAGGGCGCGCTGCTCAAGGTGCCGGAAGGCTGGCAGGGCAAGGCGGGCGATCGCTGCCAGTTGCGCCTGAACCTCGCGGCGAATGCAACGATCAGCATGGCGGCGACGATTGCCCACGTTGCGGGGCGCCGTGTCGGGCTGCATTGCGACAACATCGATGTCGACAGCGTGACACACCTGCGTCGCCTCGTCGCGCTCAATTCGGGCGATGCGAAGCTCCTCGACCGGGAGCTGGCGTCGCTCCTCGCCGAAGCGACGGATTAACGCGCCGGGGCTTTCGGGTAACCGGCCGCGTCGAGCAGCCGCTGCCAGTCGCTCTGCAGCCAGCCTTTGGCCTGTTTCGCGCCGACAGTCAGCACCGGCACCACGGCCTCGCTGCCGCCCACCAGTTTCTTCAGCGCGTCGATGTCCTCGTTCGTCGCGACGCTCTTTTCGCTGAACGGGATACCGCGCGATTTGAGGTAATCGCGTCCTTCACTGCAACCTTCCTTGCAGTCCGCCGAGACATAGAGCGTGACAGGAAAATTCGTCACGGCCTGCTGTAGGCCATAAGGCAGGGTCTTGTCGGCCGCCGGCGCACCCAGCTTGCGCTCCTGTACGCTGCCCGCCGCAGACGCTGGCGGACGGTCGCCGTAATGCACCTTGCCCGCCTTGTCGACCCAGCGATAGGTCTGGGCGTGCGCTGCCGAGACCAGCAGCAGCGCCAGCAGGAACAGCCTTGCCTTCATGGAAGCCTCCGGTTATGCGGTTGCGACCATGCCATTATGACGCAAGAGGGCATCGGGTGAAGGTTCGCGACCGCGGAAGGCCTTGAAGGATTCGAGCGCCGGGCGCGAGCCACCGACGGACAGGATCTCGCGCCAGAAGCGCTCGCCCGTCGTCGCGTCGAGCACGGTGCCGACGTTCGGCACCGCCTCCTCGAAGGCTGCGTAGGCATCGGCCGACAGCACCTCGGCCCACTTGTAGCTGTAGTAGCCCGCCGCGTAGCCACCGGCAAAGATGTGCGAGAAGCTCTGGGGGAAGCGGTTCCAGTCCGGCGGGAAGAGCACCGCGACTTCGCGGCGCACCTCGGCGAGCAGC
>CAZTWA010000138.1:0-7167 GCA_964617225.1 uncultured Methyloversatilis sp. | reverse complement strand
CTCGCGTGGCTGTTCAAGGCAGCGCAAGTTGCGGATGAGAAGGTCGCCGGCCAACTCGCCGACTTCGTCTACGAACGCCTCGCGGGCAGTCTGCGCGATCAGGGGTATTCGGCGCTGGAGGTCGAGGCGGTGGTGGGCTTGCGCCCGCAACGGCTCGGCGACATTCCGAAACGCCTCGCCGCCGTCCGCGCCTTCGCTGCGTTGCCCGAAGCCGCCAGCCTCGCCGCGGCCAACAAGCGGGTCGGCAACATCCTCAAGAAGGCCGAAGGCACGGTGGTGGCGAACGTCGATGCCGTGCTGCTCAAGGAGGAAGCTGAAGTTGCGCTGAAGGCAGCGCTCGACGCCGTGAAGGCGCAGGCCGACGCGGCTTTCGAGCGCGGCGACTACGCCACTTCGCTGCAGTCGCTTGCTGCGCTCAAGACGCCGGTGGATGCCTTCTTCGACAAGGTGATGGTCAATGCCGAAAACACCGCGCTGCGGAACAACCGCCTCGGCCTGCTGGCGATCCTGCATCAGGCCATGAATCGCGTGGCCGATATTTCCAGGCTGAGTGCGTGATGCCCAGCAGCAAACTGATCATCCTTGACCGCGACGGCGTCATCAATCAGGACTCCGACCTCTACATCAAGTCGCCGGAGGAGTGGATTCCGCTGCCCGGCAGCCTCGAGGCGATCGCACGGCTCAACCAGTGGGGCTATCGCGTCGTCGTGTGCACCAACCAGTCGGGCATCGGCCGCGGCCTGTTCGGCATGGATACGCTGAACGCCATCCACGACAAGATGATCAAGGCCGTGTCGCATGCGGGCGGGACCATCGATGCGGTGTTTTTCTGCCCGCATACCAACGCCGACAATTGCGACTGCCGCAAGCCGAAGCCGGGCATGCTCAAGGAGGTCGCTTCGCGCTACAACATCGACCTGACCGGCGTGCCGGTGGTGGGCGACAGCCTGCGCGACCTGGAATCGGCCGTCGCCGTCGGCGCGCAGCCGATCCTCGTGCTGACCGGCAAGGGCAAGAAGACGGAAGCGGATGCCGCCCTGCCGAGCCACACCTTCATCTTCCCCGACCTCGCCTCCGCGGTCGCGCATCTCACGACATGACGGCATGACGATTCTGCGTTCCTTCCTCTTCATGCTGGTAATGTCGATCACCACGGTGCTGATCGTGACGGGGCTGCTGCTGGTGTTCTGGCTGCCGACGCGCCAGCGCCGACTCTTTGTGATGCCCTGGATCCACTTCGTGATGTGGCTGATCGAGCATCTGCTCGGCATCAAGACGCGCATCGAAGGCGCGGCAAACATCCCGGCGGTGCCCTGCGTGATCCTCAGCAAGCACCAGTCGGCGTGGGAAACCTTCGCACTGCAGACGATCTTCACGCTGACGTCCTTCGTCTACAAGAAGGAACTGCACTGGCTGCCCTTCTTCGGTTGGGGCTTGAAGCTGATGCCCTTTGTCGGCATCGACCGCGCCGCGGGCAAGCAGGCGCTCAATCAGGTGGCCGAGCGCGGCAAGCAGCGGCTCGCCGAGGGCTACAGTGTGATCGTGTTTCCCGAGGGCACGCGCGTGCCGCCGGGGCAGAAGCGCCGCTACAAGGTCGGTGGCGCTTATCTCGCCGTCGCGGCCGGCGCGCCCGTGGTGCCGGTGGCACTGAATTCCGGCGAATGCTGGCGGCGCCAGGCCTTCCTCAAGACACCCGGTACGGTCACCGTGAGCATCGGCCCGGCCATCGACCCAACGGGCAAGACGGCCGAGGAAGTGAATGCCCTGGCCGAGCGCTGGATCGAATCCGAGATGCACAAACTCAGTCCGCATCGCTATCGCCATGCCGACGCACACCCCGCAACTGAACCTGCGGCTTGACGCCGCCCTCGCCCCGGACACGCCCTGGCGCGCGGGCGGCACGATCGTTTATCTCGGCGCGCCGCTGACGCTGGTCCTCGACACCGCGGCGCGCGAACCGATCCGCATCGACGCCGAACTGCATCTGCCCCTGCCGCCGGCAGCGACACCGCGCCAGATCCGCGATGCGGCGGAAAGCTGGCTGCGCGACGAAGCACTGCGCGTGTTCACGCAAAAGTCAGCGCTGGCGGGACGGCATGCGGTCCAAATCGTCCTCAGCTTCGGCAAGCGCGGCGACTGGGCGAAGTGGGAAGGCGAGGTGCTGCGTTGCCACTGGCGGCTCATCGAGCAAGCGCCGGCCGTCATCGAACAGGTGCTCGGCCGCGAACTGTCGCGCGCCCAACCGGCCAAGGCCAGCGACGACCTGTTTGCCCTCGTCTGATGCCTGACCAACTCGAGTTGTTCCGTCTGGCGCCCCCGTCGGACAGCCTGTCGGCCCGCTCGCGCCACATCGTGCTCGGCGGACGCATCGTCGGCTACACGCTGCGCCGGGACCGCCGCCGACTGGCGATGCGCATCGACGAACGCGGCCTCGCCGTCGGCGCGCCGCGCCAGGTCGGCATGGCCGAGATCGAAGCCTTCCTGTGCAGCCACGCCGCGTGGGTGATCGAAAAACTCGACGAATTCGTCGGCAAGGCCGTGCAGCGCCACCTGCCGATCCATGACGGCGCGCGACTCCCGGTGCTGGGCAGCGAGGTGCGCGTGCGGGTCACGACCGGCGGCAACCGGGGCTACTGGAACGTGGATGCGCAGGGCGGCGAACTTTGGCTCGCGGCCCGCCCAACCGCCGATCTCGCCGTGCTGGCGCGGCGTGCACTGCAGCGCCGCGCGCTGGAACATTTCCAGCCGCGACTGGCGGACATGGCACGGCAGATTGGTCATGACCCCCCCCCGCTGGGCCTGAGTTCGGCGCGCACGCGCTGGGGAAGTTGCAGCGCGCGGAGCGGCATCCGCCTCAATTGGCGTCTGATCCACCTGCCCCCGGCGACCATCGATTACGTGATCGCACACGAGGTCGCCCACCTCGTCGAGATGAACCATGGCCCACGCTTCTGGCGGGTGGTGGAGCGGCTGTACCCCAACTGGCGCGCTGCCCGGGCAGCACTCAAGCGCGACGGTGCCGCGCTGCCCCTGATCTAGATTCCTGGCCCTTCGTCCGGGTCGCGGAACTGGTCGCGGATGGCGAGGACCGCTTCGCGCTGGGCAAGGAAGGCGTCGGCGCAGCGCGGATCGAAATGCGTGCCGCAGTTCTCGCGAATGAAATCCCAGGCGCGGTCGAAATCCCAAGCCGGCTTGTAGGGGCGCGCCGAGGTCAGCGCATCGAAGACGTCGGCAATGGCGACGATGCGGCCGAACAGCGGGATATCCTCGCCTTTCAGGCTGCGCGGATAGCCGCTGCCATCGAATTTCTCGTGATGGGTGTAGGCGATCTCGGCCGCGACTCTCAGCGAGGGCGCCGCGGAGTCGCGCAGGATTTCCCAGCCGATCGTGGCGTGCTGCTTCATCACCGCGAATTCTTCCGGCGTCAGCTTGCCTGGCTTGAGCAGGATCAGGTCGGGCGTGCCGAGCTTGCCCACGTCATGCATGGGCGCCGCCTCGAGAATCAGTTCCTGCTGCCCCGCGTCGAGGCCGATGCCGGCAGCGATCAGGCGTGAATAGTGCGCCATGCGCTGGATGTGCGCCCCGGTTTCCGGGTCGCGAAACTCGGCAGCACGCGCCAGCCGGAAGACGGCCTCGCGCTCGCGCTCGCGGATTTCCGCCGTGGCCTTGGCGACTTCGTCGGCCAGCCAGGCCGCGCGATCGGCCAGCGCGACGTGGCTCCGGCGGATGGCGAGCATGTTCTTCACCCGCGAGGTGAACTCGATGCGGTCGATCGGCTTGGTGAGGAAATCGTTCGCGCCGGTTTCGAGGGCGCGGTAGCGCACTTCCTTTTCGTGGTCGGCGGTGACCATCAGGATCGGCACCTCCGCCTTGGCGGGCAGGGCGCGCAGGCGTTCGATGAACTCGATGCCGTCCGGCGCGGGCATCATGTAATCGACGATGACGAGGTCGGGATTGCCGTCGATGCACCATTGCAGGCCGGCCGCCGAATCGGTGAAGCCGATCGGCTTGCAGCCCTCGATGCGATTGATCAGCGCCTGCATCAGCGTGACGTTGATCTGGGTGTCATCGACAATGACGACGTTCATGATGATTCCCGTGAAGCGGTGGTGGGATTGTATCGGATGCGGTCAGAGGGTCAGGTCGGGCGTCAGCCGGGTCGACAGAAAGCGTTCGAGGTGGCGGTCGGTGATGCTGATGTGGCTGATGAACCAGTCGAGCAGCAGGAACTTGCAGCGGAACGCAAGCCGCAGCGTGGAGGTCTGGCCGTCGCGAATTTCGGCGAATAGCGCATCGAGAAACTCGCGGAACTTGATGTGCTGCTGGCAATGCTCGGCGCGCGGCGAATGCGGGTAGCCATGGGCATCCATGAGGCGTTCCTCGACGTCGAAATGCTCAGTGGTGATTTCGACCAGCTTGGCGATGTACTGCTCTGCCTTGCCCGTGGCATCTTCCTGCAGGGCTTCGGCCAGCGCGACGATGTGGGCGAAGATCACCTGGTGCATTTCGTCCAGCCCGGCGAAGCCGATCAGGTATTCGGGATGCCATTGGGCGAGGTTGTCGCTTTCGCCCGCCTCGACCAGATGGTTGCGATTGGCCTGGCGGCACCGTTGCCAGTAGACGGCGGCAGGCGTGTCGCCGGGATTGTGCTCGAGGCAGTCGCTGAACAGCGTCAGCGCATCGTCCATGCGGCGGAAATGATAGTGCGCCAATGCATCTTCGAAGGTATCCCGGCTCGCCAGCTTGGCCGCCTTGAGCGGCGCCGGGTCGGCATCGAACACCTCGTAGATCGACTGGGCCAGGTGCTTGCCCCGCACGCGCACGCGGTCGACGAACCGGATCGAGAAATCGGCCGGATCGCGGATACTGTTCAGGGTGTGCTGGGTGAGCAGGACCGGCGTCTGGTAGGTCTTGGTCAGCGTCTCGACGCGCGAGGCCAGGTTGACCGCGTCGCTGATCACGGTGACCTCCATGCGGTTGCTGCCGCCGATGACGCCCAGCATCAGCAGGCCCGAGTTCAGGCCGATGCCGATGCGGATGTCGCTACCGCCGCGCCGCTCCGGATGGTCGCCGGGCAGTTCGGACAACAGGATCGAACGCTGGGCGTTGAAATTGTTGAGTTCGGCGAGCATCCCGAGCGAGGCATGCAGCGCATCATCCCCGCGGGAAGGGAACAGGGCCATCACCGAATCGCCGATGTATTTATCGATGAAGCCGCCGTGGGCCAGGACCACCGGCTCCATGAAGCTGAGGTAGGCGTTGATGAAGTCGAAGCACTGCTGCGGCGACATCCTTTCCGACAGCGACGCGAAGCCGCGGATGTCGGAAAACAGGATGGTCATTTTCTTCTCGGCCTGGTTGCCCCAGTCGACGTCGAGAATGCTTTCCTTGCCCAGCAGTTCGATCAGCTGGGGCGGAACGAAGCGGGAATAGGCGGTCTGCAGCTTGGCCAGGCGCTTTTCGACGCCCTGGCGCGTGGCGATTTCGGTGTCGAGCCGTGCACGCAGCCGGCGCACATCATCATCGGTGCCCGTGGGGGAAAGCGGTGGGGTGGAATCGCCCGGCTTGGCCATATAGCCCATTGTAGTAACAATGGAGGGGCAAATGGGCAGCAAATGGGACGGCACGTGGCCGTCGGCTGAAAATTGGTGGGCCCGCCGACCCTCGAACGACCCGGTATGGCAGCGTACCGAACTTGGCCGAACCGGAACCTAGCTTTTGCAGCCTGGGTTGCCTATTAATTCAGCCCGGTCGACATGGATTCTGGTGGTGTCGATTTCGCGCACAATCAAAAATCGAAAGCAATGCCCGCGTTAATTCCTTGCATCCAATAGTCCGAAGTTCTCGCTGTATAGCTGGGTCGGGCCGGCGTGCCGGGCTGACTGAGATTGATCGTGGTGTCGATGACGTCTTCCGGCCGCACGATGTTGCTCAGATAGGTCAATTGGTAGCCGGCGAAGACTCTGGTATTCGGGTTGATCCGGTAGGAAAGGTGCGCAGCCAGTTCTGGTGCCAGGGCAACCCGTTCCTTGCGATGCGTGCCGATGTTCGATGGCTGGGCAAGAAGGCCACCGGCTTGCGTAGAACTGGAACCCACAGTCGGCGTGATAGTCGTTGCCCCGTGGATTTGAGTTTTGCTGAATATCATGCCGACGGCGACCTTCGCCCGCCATGTCAGCATCCAAGGCCCTTTGACGACATCCCCTTTCAGCCCAAGATCGAGACCATGAAAATTGTTGGTGGTCGCGAACCGATCGGTGGCATCGAAAGTGAACCCGGCAATCAAGGGGCTTAAGCCGAGTTGGTGGGTGGTGATGTCCAGCTTCTCGGCCAGTTGCAGATAGCGGTAGCCGATCAATCCATAGACCCTGCCCGTTGAGCAGGCAGGACAGATCTCCTTGTGCAACATCAAGTCGGCACCCATTGGACGAGAGGTCTCGCGAATGTCGATGCGACCACTTACTATGCCAGGGTAGGTCAGCAGAAGAGCATCCTGCTGGCCTGTCGCGGTATTCAGGAACGGGCGTGCCAGTATCGGGTAGTCACCTGCGCTGGCGGAAAAAGCGGTGTTGTCGTGCGACATCCCGAAAACACTCCCTTCCCAACCCTTGGTACGCGCGGCATCGGACCAGAAGCCGAAACGTAGCCGTGCGCCGGAAGCCGAGCCATCCGTGGTATCCCCAACACGAAAAAGCGAGGTTGTCGTGGCAGAAGACAAGATGCCCGCCTGGGCCTGGGGCGTACCCAACGGGCTTGACGTGGCGAGCACCGGCGAACCCTGACCCTTCCCGGACCAATACAAGTACTCCGCCGAAAACCAACGGCCCGTGTCGCTTTCCGACGGCAAACGTGGCTGAAGTTCAGGCCCGGCGGCATTGAGCGGGCTGACTGCGGACAGCAGGAAAATGGCTGCGATGCCTGCGATGTAATGGCGGGTTGATTTCATATGTCACCCTTCATGGTCCGAACTCAGTCAGAAGACAGGTAATTCAAGCCTGCTGGTATATATATCTTAAGCCTGCGCAGGGGCGCCCGTCACGGATCACAGGTCTTGGGACCAAAGTGCATTTATAAGGTTTTTGGCCGTGACCGCATATTCATTCAGCTCGATCGATATTGCTTACGCTGTCACACCCTTATGGCGAGAACACAAAATGCACATTGCCG
>CAZTWA010000137.1:2638-7200 GCA_964617225.1 uncultured Methyloversatilis sp. | reverse complement strand
TACGAGATCCACCACGGCGTGGACATCACCGACCCGGCCATCGTCGCCGCGGCCGAGTTGTCGCATCGCTACATCACCGACCGCTTCCTGCCGGACAAGGCCATCGACCTGATCGACGAAGCGGCGGCGCGCATCAAGATGGAGATCGACTCGAAGCCCGAGGCGATGGACAAGCTCGACCGCCGCCTGATCCAGCTCAAGATCGAACGCGAGGCCGTGCGCAAGGAGAAGGACGAGGCGTCGAAGAAACGTTTTGCCCTGATCGAGGATGAAATCAAGAAGCTCGACAAGGAATACTCCGACCTCGAGGAAATCTGGAAGGCCGAGAAGGCGCAGGTACATGGCACCCAGCACGTCAAGGAGGAGATCGAGAAGGTGCGCGCCCAGATCGCCGACTTGCAGCGCCAAGGGGCTTTCGACAAGCTTGCCGAATTGCAGTACGGCAAGCTGCCGCAACTGGAAGCGCAATTGAAAGAGGCCGAAAAAGTCAGTGCTGGCCAAGGTGAACATGGGGCACAAAACAAGTTGCTACGCACCCAGGTCGGCGCGGAAGAGATCGCCGAGGTCGTTTCGCGCGCCACCGGCATCCCCGTCAGCAAGATGATGACCGGCGAGCGCGAGAAGCTGCTCAAGATGGAGGAGAAGTTACACGAGCGCGTAATTGGCCAGGACGAGGCCGTGCGCCTCGTCGCCGACGCGATCCGTCGTTCGCGTGCCGGCCTGTCGGAAGAAAGCCGGCCGTATGGTTCATTCCTGTTCCTCGGCCCGACAGGCGTGGGCAAGACGGAGCTGTGCAAGGCGCTGGCCGGGTTCCTGTTTGACGCCGAGGACCACCTGATCCGCATCGACATGAGCGAGTTCATGGAGAAGCATTCGGTCGCACGGTTGATCGGCGCGCCCCCCGGCTATGTCGGCTACGAAGAGGGCGGCTACCTCACCGAGCAGGTGCGGCGCAAGCCTTACAGCGTGATCCTCTTCGACGAGGTTGAGAAGGCGCACCCGGACGTGTTCAACGTGCTCTTGCAGGTGCTCGACGACGGTCGCATGACCGACGGCCAGGGACGCACGGTCGACTTCAAGAACACCGTGATCGTGATGACCTCGAACCTCGGCTCGCAAATGATCCAGCAGATGTCAGGCGACGATTACCAGGTGATCAAGCTGGCGGTGATGGGCGAAGTGAAGACGCATTTCCGTCCCGAGTTCGTGAACCGCATCGACGAGATCGTGGTGTTCCATGCGCTCGACCAGAAGCACATCGCCGGCATCGCGAAGATCCAGTTGCAGTATCTGGAGAAGCGCCTGGCCCGGTTGGAAATGGCGATGGAGGTTTCCGACCAGGCGCTCGCGAGCATCGCGGAAGCCGGCTTCGACCCGGTGTTCGGTGCGCGGCCGCTCAAGCGGGCGATTCAGGAGCGCATCGAGAATCCGCTTGCCCGTGCGATCCTCGAAGGCCAGTTCGGCGCGAAGGACCGCGTGCGGGTCGATGCAAAGGACGGGAAGCTCAGCTTCGTGAAGGCCTGACCGTTTCAGGTGGCGTCGCTGCCGTTGGCTTGCGACGCCATCCGCCAGGTGTTGCGGCCGTCGTTCTTGGCCGCATACATGGCGCGGTCGGCCGCGGCGATGAGTTCCTCGGTGCTTTCTCCGTCTGCCGGGTAGGTGGCGATGCCGATCGATACGGTGACGCCGAATTCCATCCCCTCGATCGCCAGGGGAGCGGCGAGCAGGCGCACGACTTTCTCAGCCAGCACGCCCGCTTCCGCAAGATTCTCGATTTCCGGGGCCAGCACGACAAACTCGTCGCCCCCCAGGCGCGCCACCGTGTCGGAAGAGCGGATGTGCTCGGTCAGGCGCCGCGCGATGGTGCATAACACGGCATCGCCGACGCGGTGCCCGTGGGTATCGTTGATCGGCTTGAAATTGTCGAGGTCGATGAACAGCAGCGCGAACTGCCGCTGGTAGCGCTCGGCGCTCGCGAAGATGTGCTGCATCCGGTCGGCGAACAGGGCGCGATTCGGCAGGCCAGTCAGGAAATCGTATTGCGCCATCTGCTGCATGCGCGACGCCGCGGCCTTGTGCTCGGTGATGTCGGAGAAGATGGCGACGTGATTGACGATCGCACCCGCGTCGTTGCGCAGCAGCGCGATGGACAGCCAGTCCGTGTTGAGGCTGCCGTCCTTGTACCGATTGCAGACCTCGCCTTCCCAGTTCCCCTTCGCCGCAAGGGTCTTCCACAACTCCGCGTAGAAGTCGTCGGTATGCTCGCCCGACTTGAGGATGGCGGGCGATTGGCCCAAGACCTCCTCGACGGCATAGCCGGTGATGTCGGAGAAGGCGCGATTGACCGACACGATACGGTTTTGCGCGTCGGTGACCAGGATGCCGTCGTGGCTGGCGTCGAACACGGTGGCGGCGATGCGTAGCCGCTCGAGGTCCTTCTTGCGCTCGTCCACATCGGTGATGACGGCGATCATGCCCAGCAGCTTGCCGTCCTCGTCGGTCAGCCGGCTGGCATTCAGATGGCCCCAGAATTCGGTGCCGTCGTGGCGCCAGTAAAGGCGGTCGAAATCCGCGACCTTGATCTCGCTGGCAATCATTTTCAGCAGGCTGGCATGGGCCGCCTGGCGTTCGCGGGGATGGATCAGGCTGATGTAGCCGTTGCCGATCAGTTTCTCCATAGGCCGGCCGAACATCCGCGCCGCCGACTGGTTCGCGTGGATGATCGTGCCGTGCGAATCGGAGACGAGGATCGCGACGTTCGCGGTGTCGTAGATGGCCCGCAGCAGTCGCTTGCGGTCCTCGACGGCCTTCAGGGCCTCATGATGCGCCGTGACATCCCAGCAGGAACCGCCGTAACCAATGAAGGTGCCGGCACAGTCGTAAAGCGGCGCACCGTTGTCGGCGATCCAGCGGTACTCGCCACTGTGATGCAGCAACCGGTATTCGATCGAAAACGCGGTGCGGGCGTCGAAATTCGCGTTGTAGATGCGTAGGCACCGCTCCAAGTCCGCAGGATGAATCCCCGCGGTCCATCCATCGCCCATTTCCTGCTCGAGGGTGCGTCCGGTGAAGGCCAGCCACGCCGGGTTGAACCAGATGCAGCGCTTGTCCGTCCCTGCAACCCAGGTCATCACGCTCGCTGACTCGGCAAGGGCCTGAAAATTAACAGCTAGAGACGAGGATAATGCTGACATAAACATAATCAATGGGTGGTTGGTGAATACTACCGCAACGCGGCATCTCGTGGGCAACTGCCCAGGTGATCATTCTCCATGCGAGAAGTTGAGCTGACTCATGCTTGCCCGAGCCGCCAGAGTGAAGTCACTTCTGCCGCGCGTGCTGCGTGCAAAGGGTCGGTCGGGTCGGTTGCGCGAGGATGGCTGGGGCGTACGTCCCGCCGGCCCAGCACCTGCAAACCGGCCCTGTCGATAAGCGCCAGCAATTCGCTACGCGTGCGCAAGCCGAGATGCTCGGCCAGGTCGGAGAGGATCAGCCAGCCTTCGCCGTCGGGTTCCAGATGCGCAGCCAGGCCGTCAAGAAAGCCGCGCAGCATCCGGCTGTCCGGGTCGTACACCGCATGTTCGAGAGGCGAACTGGGCCGTGCGGGTATCCAGGGTGGGTTGCAGAGAACGAGCGGCGCCCGCCCGGCTGGAAACAAGTTGGCCTGGACGACCTCAACCTGCTGGTTCAAGCCGAGTCGGGCAAGGTTCTCGCGGGCGCAGCACAGTGCCCGTTCATCCTGGTCGGTCGCTATGACGTGCGCCACTCCTCGTTTTGCCAGCACGGCGGCCAGCACGCCGGTGCCGGTGCCGATATCGAAGGCGGTGCTGTGCGACGACAGTGCTGCAGGCAAAGGGGTATCGGCGACCAGGTCTACATATTCACTGCGCACCGGGGCGAACACGCCGTAGTGCGGATGGATCATTCCGCCAAGGGCGGACACCGCGATGCCTTTCTTGCGCCATTCGTGTGCACCGATCAGGCCGAGCAGTTCTCGGAGAGAGGCCACGTAGGCTACGTCCTTTGGGCTCTGGGCTTCTGCACAGGCCTGCCGTACATCAGGCGCGCGCCGCAAGGGAATGATGTGCCCGGCTGTGAAGGGAATCAGGAGCCTGCCGAGGGTGCGGGCGCGCTGCGCCTGCGCCATGCGCCGCAGATGAAATGCATCGGCGCCAGTTACAGGTTGATGCGGCTTGCGGTCGAAACGTCGCGCCATGGCCTGCAACAACTGCCGTGCATTCTGAAAGTCGCCACGCCACAATAACGCCGTTCCCTCGCAAGCGAGACGATAGGCGGCATCGGCGCTGAGCGTATCGTCGACCACCTGCACGCGTTTGGGTGGCGCTACGCCCGCCTCCGAATGCCACTGAGCGGTACAGCTTTCGCCCCCTTCTACCCAGTGGATCAAAAGCTCAGGAAAGCTTGGCATGCCGTGGGCAGGTGACGAGATGATCATTCACCATCCCCGTCGCCTGCATGTGCGAGTAGATCACCGTCGGGCCGACGAAGCGGAAGCCACGCCGCTTGAGTTCCTTGGACAGGGCCTCGGCCGCCGGCGTGAA
>CAZTWA010000137.1:0-2538 GCA_964617225.1 uncultured Methyloversatilis sp. | reverse complement strand
ATCGTGATCCACGACAGGCCGGCTTGCGCGCCTTCGAGGATCAGGAATTCGAACAGCGTGCGTTCGTCATGGCAGGGCACGCCCCATTCGGTGTCGTGATAGGTAACGTACAGGGGATCATCGCCGCACCAGGGACACCGTTCCATGGGGCGGAACTACCAGTGGCGCACTCGGCCGGTGTCGACGTGGACGAACTGGTCGCGCGAATAAAACCCGACGCCGCCCAGCTTTAATCCGAGCGCCGCATCGCGGACATCACCCAGCGCGACGCCGGGCAGGCGGATGTCGATCGCCTTGCCGTCCATGTGCAGGCTGCGCTTGGCCACGCCGCCGCCGCGCGTGGCTTTCAGGTGCTGGTTGGTGGTGGGGCAGCGATAGCCCGAGATGACGTGGAAGGGGTCGTTGCAGCCGAGTTCCTGTTGCAGGCGATGCAGCAGGTCGAGGAGTTGCGGGTCGATGGCACCGACTTCGCCCGAATAATGGTCGCGCAGGAAATGATTCAGCACGGTCAGGGCTTCCGGCACGTAATGATCGCCCACGGCATAGACCAGCGAGATCCGCTCGCCGGTATGCGTGTGGCTGAAGGCCAGGCTGCGCGCGTCGGGCAGCGCGGGGCTCAGGTTGGCCAGGGCTTTCTGGGCGAAGGGCAGCAGCATGCCCCCCAAGGCCAGTTTCGCCGAGTGCCGCAGGAAGATGCGGCGCTCATGTGGCTGATGTTTATGGTGTTTCATGGGCTTATTCTAACTTGTCGAGCCCGTAGAGATCCGGGAAGAAGCGGATGCGCCCATCGTCGCCCGGCAAGGCGGTGAGATAGGCGATGACGACCGGCAGGGGAAACTGCAGGCGCAGGGTGGCCGATTTTCCCTTCTCCATGGCCGCCTGAATGCGTTGCGCATCCCACTCCGGTTCGTCCTGCAGCACGAACAAGGCGAGTGCCAGCGGCTCCTCGACGCGGATGCAGCCGTGGCTGAAATCGCGGCGCGCCTTCTTGAACAGTTGTGTCGCCGGGGTGTGGTGCATGTAGATGTGGTCGTTGTTCGGAAAGACGAACTTGATTCCGCCCAGCGCATTCTTCGCCCCGGGGCGCTGGCGGATGCGCAGCTTGCCCTGCAGCACGGCCTCGAGATTTTCGTCGTTCAGCATGGTATCGATGCCGGTCTGGCCGCTGTAGAACTCGAAGCCCTGTTGCTCGAAATAGTCCGGATCCTTGCGCAGCCGCGGAATGGTTTCCTTGCGCGCGATCGACGGCGGCACGTTCCAGTACGGGCTGAACTCGATGAAGCGCATCTCCTCGGTGAACATCGGCGTGCGGGTTTGCAGCGCCTGGCCAACGATGATCTTCATGCGCAGCCTTTCGGCGTCCTGCTGGAAGGCGCGCAATGCAAATTCCGGGATGTTCACCAGCAGAAGGCGCGGCGCGTAAGGCAGCAGCTTCAGACGCTCGATATTCAGTTCGATCTGCCGAGCGCGCGCCGCGGGGGAAATCTCGAGTTGCGCCAAGGTTTCCTTGCCGATGACGCCATCCGGATCGAGTCCATGCCGGTGCTGGAAGGCGGTCACGCCGACGACGACGGGGCCTTCATAGCGTTCGGGCAGCGGGGTGTCGCCGGGCAGGTCGCCCAGGGCGACGAGGCGCCTGACCAGCAGTGGCAGGCCGGCATACGGCTTGCCGGGTTCGAGCTTGCGGCCGACGGACGGCAGCGGCGTCCGCCACGCGGCCTGCAACGTGGGGTCGGCCGCCTGCTGGCGATACTGCGGCAATGCGGCTTCGAGTCCCGCCAGCAGCGGGTTGGCCTGCGCCAGACCGATCAACAGCCATCCGGCCAGGCAGGCCAGAAACCGCCCGCCATCGCGCGAAAGTCGGCGCTGGCGGGACGGCACCGCCATCTAGTTCATCACCAGCACGCCCCGCTTGAGGCCGGAATCCTCGGGGTGGGGCGAGAGCACGAAACCAAGGCTGGTCACGAACTGGATCATGCGGCGGTTCTCGGCGAGGAAATCGCCGTTCATGTACTTCACGCCACGCGAGCGCGCCGTGTCGATGATCACGCCCATCAGTCGGCGTGCCAGGCCCTTGCCCTGCCAGTTGTCGGCGACGACGATGGCGAACTCGCAGGACTCGCCGTCCGGGTTCATCGCATAGCGCGCCACGCCGATCTCGACCTCCGTGCCATCGATCTCGGTCATCGCGACGAAAGCCATCTCGCGGTCGTAGTCGATCTGCGTCAGGCGC
Organism: uncultured Methyloversatilis sp.; assembly: GCA_964617225.1. GTDB lineage: Bacteria > Pseudomonadota > Gammaproteobacteria > Burkholderiales > Rhodocyclaceae > Sulfuricystis. The sequence continues at coordinate 305 of CAZTWA010000137.1, read as the reverse complement.
ACCAGTTGCGACTGCGACAGCTCGCGCAGGGTATTCATGAAACGATAGTACTTGGTCTCGGGCGAGAGTTTCTTGACGAACTCCTGCTCGAGGTCGGCGTCCTCCGGGCGGATCGGCCGGATCGTCACGGTATGCCCGTCGGCGGTCTGGTAATCGGTGATCAGGTGCGAGGGATACGGGTGGATCGCCATGTGGTCATAGCGGCCGGCGGTAAGCGGCATGTTCTCGATGGCGATGCGCGCATCGACGGCCACGGCGCCGTTCTCGTCCACGATCAGCGGGTTGATGTCCATCTCGCGGATCCA
>CAZTWA010000136.1:0-7223 GCA_964617225.1 uncultured Methyloversatilis sp. | reverse complement strand
AACCAGCGCGCGCGCAGGCTTTCGACGATATCAAGGCGGGCGGTGAGCCAGAGTTGTTTCATCCTGATTTTTTCCTGACGAGAGCGACCACGTGTTCACTCATGGTGGCGAAGTCGACCGAACCGGCCTGTGGATAGGCGACAGCTGCGTAGTTGTAGCCCATCGGCGAGAATTTCGAAGCGTAATGCGCCTGGCGGGCATCCAGCCAGCGCATTTCGTTGCCGCGGATGTTGGAGTCGGCGACCCAGATTTTGGTGGCGGGGTCCCGCACCCAGGGAAATTTATCAGCCTTGTCGTGCATGCAGAGCGCGATACAGCCGGGGTCGTCGAACTTGAATACGGTGTTCTTCGGTCCGCCGCGCATCTCGCCGGCAAAGCGTTTGTCGGAAATCGCCATGTTGCAGATGATGCAGGTATCGCGGTCCCATTTGATCGGCTGCATGCCTTCGGGCCAGCCTTCGTCACTGCCACAGCCACCCAGCGTGGTCAGACCGGATAAGGCGGCCGCGATGGGCGACAGTGCGAAGGCGGAGCCGAGGAAGCGACGGCGATTGATGCTCACCATGCCTCCGCAGGGCCGTCCCAAGGAGGCATGTGCCCTCCAGTGGGGGGCAGCGAGCCGGGGTTGCGAGCGTGGGGGGCCATTACTGTGCCGTCTCGCCAGCGCTGACTTCCGAGAGCGACAGGTCCCCGATCAGTGCGACGTAGCGCGAGAGCATGCCGATGAAGCGCAGGCGGTCGGGGCCGGCGACTTCGCCCTGCCAGGACAGGCCATCGGCATCCACGGTGAACTTCCAGTTGCCGAGCGCCTTCGCCAGCGCGGCATCGACGCGGCGCGCGACGAGGCGGCAGGCGAAGCGGCCCGAGAGCGACACATCGTCGGCGACCTTGTCGTCAAGCACCACCTTGCCCATGTCCATCTCGATGACGCGATTGACGAGTGCGGCGACTTCGTCGATGCGGTGGCTGGAGATGAGCATGGTTGCCTTCTCCTGCCGCTCGGCGAGCAGGTCGAAGAAAATCTTGCGCGCCTCGGGGTCGAGGTTGGCGGCCGGTTCGTCCATGATCAGCAGCTTCGCGTTGCGGCCGAGCGCGATGGCGATCAGCAGCTTTTGCTTCATCCCGCCCGAGAGCTTGATGAAGGGTCGGGAGCGGATGGTATTCACGTCGAGGCCAAGCCGTCCGGCGATGGCGTCGATCTGCTGATGGTCGGCGCCGGAGAGTGCGGCGGAAAACTCGATGAGCTGGCCGACCGGCATCTTCAGTGGTGGCGGCAGTTGCGGCACGAAGCCGATGTTGCCGAGCACGGCGGTGCGGTCGGTGCGCGGCGACAGCCCGTCGATGGTGACCTTGCCGTCATGCACATATTCACCGAGCAGGCAGCGGATCAGTGTGGTTTTGCCAGCGCCGTTGGAGCCGATCAGGGCGATGCGTTCGCCGAGCGCGATGTCAAGGTTGACGCCGTCAAGTACGCGGGCACGCCGAAAGAATTTGGAAAGATTTTCGCAACGAATCATGGCTGGATTTTAGTGGGTGAATCCGGGTACTTCCGCGTTCTACTCACTATTTGTTGGCTACATCAATTTGGAAAGACCCTTGACGTCGAACTTGAGCGAGCCGGTCGGGCAGGTGTCGACACACAGTCCGCAGCGTGTGCAATCGGGGCCGATCGCCACCTCGGTATGGACGGCGCGTCCCTTGATTACCGTGTCGAGCACATGGGGAACGAGACAGACCTTGCGGCAGTCGCCTTCATGGAAGCAGCCTTCAAGGGTGTACTTGATGCGCAGGGGCGAGACGATACCGACGGCACCGTAGGTCAGCCCAATCGGGCAGGCGTAGCGGCACCAGGCGCGACGCACGAAGAAGACCTCGAAGACCAGCAGCGCGAGTACCCACAGCAGTGCAAGGCCGGGTCCGTAAATCAGCGCGCGCGACAGGATGCCGGTCGGCGAGATGGCTTCGAAGACCGTGTAGCCGGTGGTAACGGCGAGCAGGGCGAAGACGATCCAGAACACCGTGCGCAGGCGGCGGTCGATTGATGCGTCGGTGACCAGTTTCTTCTTCACGAGCCAGAGATGAATGTTCTCCGCCCACTCGGCGACCAGGTGATAGGGGCAGACCCACGAACAGAAGCTCCTGCCGCCGAAGAGCACCCACAGTACCAGCACCGTGCCGGTGCCGATCAGCAGGTTGGTGATGATGTGCTTGTGAGCGAGCATCACCTGCAGTGCCGAGTTGAGGTCGATCAGGTGGAAGCCGACGAAGCGCGATGCCGTGAGTGCGCCCTCGAGCAACTGGATGTCGAAGTAGAACGAGACGACGAAGAGCAGGTTGGCAAGGATCAGTACCGCCCAGCGGCGGTTGCGCCAGGTATTCTTGTGCTCGGCATGGGCGCGGGCGTGCAATTTCTCCGCGATGAAATCGCGATTGTTTTTCTTGAAGAAATGGAGTTCTTTGGCCTGTGGCGAGAGGTCGAACTTCTTTTGCGGCTCGGCGCCGAGCATGACCTTGATCTGGTCCAGGAAACGTTGTTTGAGCCCCTTGTTCATGCGCGCCACCCTTCACCCGGAATGATTTCGATGCTGGCGGGCTCGGTCGGACAGATCATCTCGCAGACACCGCAGCCGACGCAGGGTTCATGCACGACCGGCGACTTGCGCTGCGTGCCGTCCGGTGCGAACACCGTTTCGATGCTGATTGCCCCCTTGATCGGGCAGGCTTGCACGCACAGGTCGCACAGTGCGGTGTCGTAGGGATGGTCGGCAACCTTGATGGGCTTCCAGCGGTCGACGTCCATGTAGCGCAATTCGCCCTGGAAGCCGGCGCCGCGCGCCTGCCCCTTGAAGCCCTTGCCCTGGATGGCCAGGCAGGATTCGGGGCGCGTCAGCCGCGCCACGCCAATGCGCTCGGCAAGGTTGAGCGTTGGCTCGGGATCGTTTTCCTTCGCCAGCAGGATCGGCTTGCTGGCCATCGGGCCGCCCGGCCGCACGACGAACCCCTCGGGCTTGTGGTAAGTCAGCGAGCCTGTCGGGCAGGCGAGGATGCACTGCACGGCATCGCAGGAAAAGTCGCAGGCCTGTTCGCGTGCGTCGATGTAGGGCGCCCCGACGCCGAAACCGTCGACGAGGTCGGCGAGCTTGATTGCCTCGACCGGGCAAACCTGTACGCACTGGCCGCACTTGATGCAGCTCGAGAGAAAATCCTTCTCATCGAGCGCGCCGGGCGGACGCAGGCGTTTCTTTTGCGCATAGGCCAGCGGCAGATAGCCGGAAATGCCCGCGCCCACGATGCCACCCGTTAGCAGGATCGTGCGCAGCACGCGACGACGGGCCTGTTGCAGGCGTTCCTTCGAGAGCGGCGGCTTGGCACCGGGTTTTTGCGGTGCGGGTGAAGTTCCATTGACAGATGACTCCTCGGCGGGTGCCGTCTCGTCAGCGCTGACTTTAGGATCATCGCTCATCCGTGATTCCTTTGCGGTTTGGCATGGCGTGGTCTGGGGTCGCGGGCCTGCAATTCCGGCGACGTGATCGGCGCGAGTCGCTCGAGGAAGTCGAGCAGCTCCAGCACCGGCGACGTCATGAAGAAACGGGCGGGCGGTATTTCCATCCAGATCTGATCGGCGTAGGCATAGTCCTCGTGCGGCGTATCGCCGTAGCCGTCACCATCCTTGTCGAAGCCCTGATAGGTGTCGAAGTAGTTGCCGGTCCATTTGTTTTTGTCTCCCGATCCGCGTCCGCCCTGATAGACGTCATTCAGGTTGCCCTCGAAAATGTTGTCGTCGAGCTGGTTGCCGCCCAGCTCGCTGGTGAGCTGCACTGCGATGCCGTTGTAGGCGAAGCGGTTGCCCTTGAAGCGGATGGTCGTGTCGGGCTGGAAGGGGGAGAGGTCGGATCCGACGCCGATGGCGCTGTAGATGATCTCGTTGTTCTCGATGAAGATGTCCGAGGCTTCCTTGAAGCCGAGCGCCATGCCGGTCGCGCCGGTGGCATGCGAGATGACATTGTTGCGCGCGCCGCCGCCTTCCATGTACATGAAGTAGATGCCCACGGCATTGTCGATGAAGCGGTTGTTCTCGACGATGTTGTTGTTGGCGAACATGAAGTGGATCGAGTAGCGGCTGCGACGCCCCTCGTTGCCACGGTAAATGTTGCGGTGGGAGTACCACGCCACCATGTCGCGCGTATCCGTGACGAGATTGTTCTCGATCAGGTTGTTGTTGCTGTACCAGAGTCGCAAGCCATCGCCGCGCACGCCGAGATCGAAAGGCTTCGATTTGATCTTGTTGCCGCGCACGATGCTGTTGCTTGACTGCTTGAGGTCGATGCCAAACAGGCAGTTGTCGATGACGAGATTCTCGATGACGTTGTTGTGGCCACGCACATCGAGGCAGGAATCATCCGTGTCGTGGTTGTCACCTGAACCGGTGAGATGAATGCCGCGCAGTACCGAGTCGCCGGTCTCGAGCGAGAACACCGTGCCCTTGTCGCCGGCGTCGATGGTGACCTGGCCGCGACCGTCGATGATCAGCCGCTTGTTGACGACGACCGGGCCGGAATAGGTGCCCGGGGGAGGCTCCAGCACGGAGCCTTCCGGCGCGGCGTCAACCAGTTCCTGAAAGGGCTTCAGGCCGTGAATGCGCTTGTCGCGCATGTAGAGCGGGAAGGTAGGCTTGGGGCGGTCGATGGTGACGCGCGGGGCATTCGAGAGGTCGGCTCTTTCCCCCAGCTGGCCGGAAGTTTCGCCGATGCCGACGAGGTTGCCGACGCCCTGCGCGGTCACGATCAGGGAAAAGGCGCCGAGCGCGATGCCCGGCACGATTGTCCGCCAGCGCATCATTGCGTATCCGCCTCAGTTCCCGGCTTGTTCGCGCAATTGCTTGCGCCGCAGCAGCAGCGCCAGCATCAGGCAAGCAAACGCGATCATCAACAGTCCATAGCCCCAATACGGGTAGGAGAACGTCGAGAATTGCGCGACCTTGCCTTCGCCGAACACGGTGGGCATGAAGGGTTTGACCGTGAAGGCGCCCCACGGGTGCAGGTTGTGGCCGAAGAACCACAGCCAGGCCGAGTATTCAATGACGAAGAACAGCGGCAGCAATCCCGGTACGAGAGCCAGCAGCAGTTCGAAGTTGCGAATCTTCCAGACGCCCAGCACGACGATGACCATGATGGCAATCAGGCTGACGATGACGATGTTGCTGATCAGCGTGACGTTGTCGCCCCAGTGCCTGATCTTGTCGGGTTCGTTGAAGAAGGTGCCGGCCTCATGGACGTATTCGGCCACATGCTTGGCCAGATGGCCGAGCACATACTGGTCGACGATGGCCCACGCGGCAACGGCGGTGAAGCCGATAGTCAAGATCGCCATGCGGACCTTCGGGCGCACGCAGGCGAAGGCCAGCAGCATCACCGCGAAGAAGCCGAAGAAGAACTTCGCCAGCGGCTTCTCGACCGGCGCGCCGGTGGCGATCGGAAACATGCCGACGTAGTGGTTGATGGTGTTCATCTCATGGACGCAGTCGAGGCCTTCCGCGCCCTTGTTGAAGTCCTTCTTGGCATCGAGGATCGGGTTGAAACGCTCGTCGTCGTGGCCGAGATCCTTCTCGATGATCTCGCCGGCCTGCTGGCTGCCCTTGCGTGCCGCCTTGCAGCCGTTGTAGACGCCGTCGAAATGGAAATGGATGCGGATGCCGTCGGGGAAGGCGTCGGGCGGATAGTTCGGCGCGGTGAGCGATACCCACCAGATCGGGGAAAAGTAGGCGGCGACGATGGCCACCAAGGCAATCAGGGTCAGGCCGCTGACAACTTTATTGTTTGCTTGCATGACAATTCTCTGTGGTGTGTGAGGGACCCCGCCCGGATGCGCCGGGCGGGTACCGACTGCATGATACGAAACATTGCCCCTCCCTCAAGGGGCGATTCGTTGATTACTTCTTCTTGCCGCCCTTGCACATGGCGCCGGGCATCGACAGGCTGGATTGATAGGCGGAAATCGCCACCAGCTGCTCGTTGGTGTAGGGCTTGATGATTTTCACCATGTCCGGATTGGCGTTGCGGCGCTTGCCGTCACGAATCTCGGTCATTTGGCGCAGCAGGTACTTGTAGTGCTGGCCGGCGATCACGGGGTAGAACTTCTCCTTGTTGCCCTCGCCGCTGGCACCGTGGCATTCCTTGCATTGCTTCTCGTACAGGTCCTTGCCCGCGGCGATCTGCAATTGGGCATCCTTGCCCTCGTACTTGCCGTGATCAACTGGAATGCACAGGCCCTGGATATAGGCGGAAACGTTGGCCAATTCCTGCGCGTCGGTGAGTTCCTTGGCGAAGGGGTACATGGTCGGGTTGTCGCGCAGGCCTTCGCGGATGTCGGCCATCTGCTTGATCAGCACGGTGGTGTGCTGGCCGGCGAGCTGCGGGAAGGTGCCGTCAGGACGGCCCGCACCGGAAGGCAGGTGGCAGGCGCCGCAAATTTCATAGCCTTCCTTGCCGGCCTTGGCGTCGCCCTTGAGCTTCAAGGCTTCGATCTTCTCGCCTTCCTGGGCGTTCCATTTGTAGTCCTTGCCCTCGATACCTTCTTTTTTCGGAGCAGGCGGACCGGCGAGGGCCGCGGTGGCGGGGATCAGCAGGGCCGCAACGGCCAGAGCCAGAATCTTTTTCATTGCTTTGTCCTCTTGATGAATTTCAATTGTTTAATCATCTACCAAAATGAATCTGCAGGCATTGACATGCCTCAACTGACTCATCGGTTACTTATTTCAGTTTGGATAGGTACTGGGCAAGGGCCTTGATTTCCTCATCGCTGACGAGATGCATCACGCCCTTCATGGCAGCGGTCTGTCCGTTGCTGCGCGCGCCGCTCTTGATGTCCTTCATCTGCTGCTCGGCATAGCCCGCGCTTTGACCCGCGAGTTTCGGATAGACCGGGGTCAGCGGTGTCTTGGCGTCTTTTCCATGGCAGGCGACGCAGGTTTTTTCCTGATACAGCTTGGCGCCATCGAGGGCGAGGGCAGGCATCGAAACCGCCAGAGCGGTGGCGATCAACAGTAGATGCTTCATTCGTATTCCTTTCGTTGGGTTGAACCGGGTGGGTTGCATCCTACACAACCCACCCCGGTGATTTCCTTGAACCAGATCAAATTACTCAACAACTACTACTTTATTGCCTGACGCTTACTTCACTTTTTTAGCGCCATTTTGTTCGAGGTAGGTTTTGGCGCGGAGGCC
>CAZTWA010000135.1:0-7262 GCA_964617225.1 uncultured Methyloversatilis sp. | reverse complement strand
CCTCGGTGACGGTGTGCTCGACCTGGATGCGCGGGTTGACCTCGATGAAGTAGAACTGGTCGGTATCGGCGTCCATGAGGAACTCGACCGTGCCGGCATGCGTGTAATTGGCGGCCTGCGCCAGCCGCAGCGCGGCCGCGCACAACTCTTCGCGGCGCTGCGCGGTCAGATAGGGCGCCGGCGCGCGTTCGACGACTTTCTGGTTGCGGCGCTGCACCGTGCAATCGCGTTCGAACAGATGCACGAGCCGGCCGTGCGTATCGCCCATCACCTGCACCTCGACGTGGCGCGCACGGCGCACCAGCTTCTCGAGATACAACTCGTCATTGCCGAAAGCCGCGGCCGCCTCGCGGCGCGCCACCTCCATCGCCGGGCCGAGATCGGCCTCGGTCTCGATGACCCGCATGCCGCGGCCGCCACCACCCCAGCTGGCCTTGAGCATGAGCGGATAACCCACCCCGGCGGCGAGCAGCTTCGCCGCATCGAGATCGTGCGGCAGCGCGCCGGTGGCCGGCACGACCGGCACGCCGGCCTTGACGGCGAGTTCGCGCGCCGACACCTTGTTGCCGAGCAGGCGCATCACCTCGGGCTTCGGCCCGATGAAGATGATGCCCGCCTTGGCGCAGGCTTCGGCGAAATCCGGGTTCTCGGACAGGAAGCCATAACCCGGGTGGATCGCATCGACATGCGCTTCCTTGGCAATGCGGATGATGTCGTCGATATCGAGGTAGGCGGCAATCGGTTTCTTGCCGGCGCCGACGAGATAGGACTCGTCGGACTTGAAACGATGCAGGGCGAAGCGGTCTTCGTTCGAGTAGATGGCGACGGAGCGGATGCCCATTTCGCTGGCGGCACGCAGGACGCGGATGGCGATTTCGCTGCGGTTGGCGACGAGGAGACTGCGGATCTGTTTCATGATGGCCTAAGGGGAAATAAGAGAATGCTGAATTAACCCTAATTCTAATAGTGCATTGCAGCAACCGGGCAGTTTTTTGCCCTTTGCCGTCCGGGGCTTACCGGCGCTGCCGTCCCGCCAGGACTGACTTTCCTACAGACCCAGTTGGGCCTTCGCCACGGGCCATTGGCGCCGGCTCACCGGCAGGCGCTCGGGCAGGTCCTTGAGGCAGAGCGCCCAGTGGGGATCGCCGCCTTCGCCGGCCCCTTCGCTTTCGCGCACCACGCCCTTGACGGCATCCAGTGCGACCAGGCAATTGCGATGAATGCGCACGAAGCGCTCGGCGAACTCGCTTTCGAGATTGGCCAGCGACTCTTCCAGCAGATATTCGCGTTCGGCCGTGCGGGCGGTGACGTATTTCTGCTCGGCACGGAGATACAGGACCGCATCGACCGGCACGAGGATCACCATGCCGCGTTCGACGACGCGCAGCCGCGTGCGGCCCGCCGGCGCGAGGTTCAGCAGCAGCGCATCGTTCGGGGACAAGCGCCGTGCCTTGCGCAACGCCTCGAGCAGGCGGGGCGCCCGCGCGGGCTTCAGCAGGTAGTCGGCGGCCGCGAGCTCGAACGCCTTGAGCGCGAACTCGTCGTACGCCGTGACGAAGACGATCGCCGGCGGCTGCGCGAGGCCGGCAAGCTGCTGCGCGAGCTCGATGCCGTCCATGCGCGGCATGCGGATGTCGATCAGGGCGATATCAGCCGTTGCCCCGGACGGCAGCCCGGCCAGCAATTCCAGCGCCGCGACGCCATCGCCGGCCTCGCCGACGATCTGGTGCGGGAACTCGCCGGCGATGTCGCCGAGCAGGTGCCGCAGGCGGGACCGGGCCGGCGCTTCGTCATCGACGATGAGGATGCGAGCCGGCACGCTCATGCCGCCGTCCGTCGTGGCAGGTCGACGCAGACACAGTACCGCCCGTCGCGCTCGCCACAGTCGAGCCGCGCCTCGAGGTCGTAGAACAACATCAGTCGTTCGCGCAGGTTGTCGAGGGCCATGTGGTTGCCCGCCCGGTGCTCCTTGGTACCCAGCACGGGATTGTCGATCGCGATTTTCACCCCATCGCGCGACGAGGAAATGCGCACGTGGATCTCGCCCGCTGCCATGGCCGGCTCGATGCCGTGATAGACGGCGTTCTCGAGCAGCGGCTGGAGCAACAGCGGCAAGGCCAGCATCTCGGGCGGGCAGTCGTCGACTTCCCAATGCACCTGCAGGCGATCGCCGAGCCGCAGCTTCTCGATGTCGAGATACTTGCGGGCCAGGGCAATCTCCTCGGAGAGCAGCACCAGTTCGCGGTTGTCGCGCATCAGGGCGCGAAACAGTTCACCGAGTTCCTCCAGCGCCAATTCGGCACGCCGCGGGTCGTCGCGCATCACCCCAAGCACGGCATTCAGGCTGTTGAAGAAGAAATGTGGCCGGATGCGGGCCGTCAGCGCCGCGAGCCGCGCTTCGGCGAGCGCTGGCGCCTGCGCCCGTGCGCGCAGGTTGAGCCAGCCCAGCAACAGGGCCGCCGCCAGCGTCGTGGCCAGCGGCGCGCGCCAGCCGACCACGCCGCCGAGCAGGCGCGCCAGCAAGACCTCCATGCCGGAGGCTGTCAGCAAGGTCAGCAGCAGCACGACCAGCAGGGCGCGCCCGGGGGCCTGGCGCTGCAGCCAGGGCCCGAGCAGATACAACACCGCCAACAGGAGCAGCAGCACCGGTTCGACCGTCGCCGCCAGTTCGGCGACTTCGCCTGGCAGACGCGCCAGGGAACGGTTGCCGGCCAGCGCCACGAGCAGCAGCAGCCCGTTCGCGGCCAGCAGCAGGCGCAACCAGACGCCCTGATTGCGGAAATCGGGGACGCGGGCGAGCCACCGCATTTCCCCTCCCCGCGCAACGGCGACACGCATGGCGCTACTTTTTCAACAGGTCGGTCACCCGCTTCGCTACACCCGCGGGCGGACCGACGGTAATCAGCCCCAGGGGCCGCATGATGGCCGGTGCTTTTACGACCAGGGCATCGCCCGGTGCTTCCTTCATATGCACATCGGCGGCGGCACCTATCCCGCCGGGATGCCGGGAAACCAGCGTGATGACCTCCCGGGGAGAGCGCACCTCGATTGCGTCCGGCACGTAGTTCTCGCCGTCCATCACGGTTTTCCTGAAGAACTGGCCGGGCGCCAGGGAGGGTTCCGTCACGACGACCTTGATCGGCAGATCCGGTCCGCCCACGTCCTTCCAGTTGGCGACCTTGCCCGTGGCAATCGCCTTCAGCTGGGCCTTGGACAACTCACGGACTGGATTGCTCTTGTGGACGATAACGACCTGTTCATCGGCTCCGATCCGCGTGTAGGCAAGATTCACCGGTACGCTGATTTCCCGGTTTTCCGCCTTGGCTGCCTTGAGGGCTGCCGCGACGGAGTCTTCGAGCGTATCGCCCACGGCCGCCACCGGAACCTTGCCGTCGATCAGGGAAAGCACCCCGCGTCCCGTGCCGATGGCCCGAAACCGGAGTTCGATGCCCATGGTCTTGAGTTCCAGGAGCCGCGGTGCGATTGCCTGGGACCAGGGCGTCGTTCCGCCGGAAATCTCCAGCGTCTCGTCGGCGGACCACGCGGGGAATGGTGCACATTGCAGGCCGACCGCCATGCCCAGCGCGAATAGCGTACCTCGCCTCATCTTGGGATTCCTTTCGCGAAAAGCTGTCGAGAACCCTGCCCTATCGTCATGCGCAAAGTCTAGCATCTCCGCTCCGGCACGCAGCCGGTGCGAAACGATCGATTCGGCATAAATCGATGCGACCCAAATCAGGGCTATGATATGTTTTTTATTCCATGCAGGACTTGATGGAGAACTAGATCGTGCTCCGTTTCAACCCCGGTAAGTATCGCGCCCTCACGTCCGCCATTGCGCTGTTCCTGATCATGCAGGCCGGCCTATTCGCCCTTGATCTGGTCGTTTCCGCGCAAATTCGCAACGATGCAACGTACGAGCGACTGGCCAGCCGCCAGACCCTGCTGTTGCAGATCATTTATGAATCCGCCCTGCATGTCGGCGAGGGGACGCTTCCCGCCGGATTGCGCGAAGAGCAAACCGCGCTGCTCGATAAAACAGCGACCAGTTTCGACCGGACCCTGACCGCGTTTACTCAGGGGGGCGAAGCCGTCGGCAAGCGCGACAGCGCGGTCTTCGTCGAAGCAATCGACACGCCCCAGGCGCAGGCGATCCTGCTGGAAGCGAGAGCCTTGTGGGTCCCCCTGGCGGAAACCATCCACGGGGTCACGCAGCAGGCGGCGCCGTCGGAGACCGACACCAAGGAGCTTGCCCTCCGTGTCATCGAGGCCCAACCCAACCTGTTCAGGCTGATGACCCGTCTGGCGACACTCATGGACGAAACCGCGAAAAACAATGCCGCCACGCTGCAGACGGCGAAAATCGTGACGCTGGTGCTTGCTGCCATCAACTTCTTCGTCATTCTCTTCTACCTGATTGCGCACCTGCGCCGCAACGACCAGGAACTCGAGCGCGCCCGCAAGGAAACCGAAGACATTCTGCGCACCACGCAGGAAGGCCTGTTCCTCCTCGACACGCAATACACTATTGGCTCGCAGCATTCCCGCGTGCTGGAGCGAATCATCGGCACGGCGGAATTCACCGGTGCGAACTTCTTCAGCCTGCTCCAGCCGATGGTCACCGAGAAAACGCTGGCCACCGCCCGCGAATACCTCGATCTCCTGTTCAAGCATGATGTCAAGGAAAAGCTGGTCACCGGCCTCAACCCGCTCAATTGCGTCCAGATTCTCTACAGCCAGGGTCCCGGCAATCCCGAAACCCGCTATCTCGAATTCGGTTTCAACCGCGTCAAGGAAGCCGGCAAGATCACCCACCTGCTGGTGACGGTGAACGACATCACGCACCGCATCAACCTCGAAAAATCGCTGAAGGAAACCGAAGCCCGCACGCGCGACCAGATCAGCATGCTGATCGAAATCATCCAGATCGAACCGGCTGCATTGCAGCAGTTCCTGCGGACCGCCCGGGAAGGCCTCCTGAGCATGAACCAGCTGCTGCAAAAGCAGGAAACGGGCATGGAAGCCCGCGGCAGCAAGGTGCATGCGCTCTTCCGCCAGACCCACCGCATCAAGGGCGATGCCGCCGGGCTGGGCCTGAAGAACATCGCCGCCGCCTTCGAGCGGCTCGAGGACACGCTGACCGGCATGCACGAGCGCCACAACCTGACCGGCGAGGACTTCCTGCCCATCGCCGTCCAGGTCAAGACGCTGTACGAGCAGATCGAAGCCATCGAGTTGCTGATTGCGCAAATCTCTCAGGCACGCGGCATCGTCACCATCGAACCGCCCCGCATGGCACAGGAGCCCGGCACCGACGAACTGCCCTTCGTGCACCGGTGGCGCAGCTTCGCGGCCGAGATCGCGACACGCCAGGGCAATGCCGTCGAAGTCGCTTATAACGGCGTGGACATCGCCAGCTTGCCGAATCCATTGCAGGATGCGGTGAACACGCTGGTCAATCAGTTCATCCGCAATGCCGTGGTGCATGGCATCGAATCAGCCGAAGAACGCCAGCGTCTCAACAAGCCCGCGGCGGGCCGCTTGTCGATCTACATTTCACGCCGCGACGACGGCGGCATCGACCTCGGCTTCCGCGACGACGGGCGCGGCATTTCGATTGAACGCATCCGCCAGGCAGCGATCGACAAGGGCCGCCTGACCCCGGAAGCCGCAGCCGCACTGGAACCGCGCCGCGTCATCGGCCTGATCTTCGAACCCGGCATGAGCACGCGAGAGGCAGTCGACGGCGATGCGGGTCGTGGCGCAGGCCTCGATGCGGTACGCGATATCGTCAGCAGCATGGGCGGCAACATCCGGATCGGCACCACAGTGAATGAGTATTGCCATTTCCGCATCAGCCTCTCCCCGCCCGCTCCCGGTGGCGCACCGGAAGGAGCCGCCGCATGACGAAGAAACTGCTCATCGTCGATGACTCGAACATCATTCGCAACAAGATCGCCCGGGCGCTGGGCGCCTACGGCCTCGAAATCGTCGGCATGGCACCGAACGGGGAAAGCGCGGTGCGGATGTTCGGCGCAGACCGGCCGCAGGTCGTCACCATGGACCTGACCATGCCCGAGATGGATGGCATCGAGTGCATCCGCAAAATCCATGCGCTCGATCCCGGCGTGCGCATCCTCGTCGTCTCGGCGCTCGCCGACAAGGCGACCGCCATCCAGGCCCTGAAGGAAGGCGCGCAGGGATTTCTGTGCAAGCCCTTCACGGAAGACGAACTGACCGAAGCCATCGGCGAATTACTCAGCGAGGAAGCATCATGACGGAAGCGGAACTGCGCGTCTTCGTCGGCATCGTCAAGCATTACTTTGAACAGCAGACGGGCATCGCAGCCGAAATCTACACGCCGTATCTTGCCGACCCGGAAGCTCTGCCCATCTACGATTACACCGGCGTGATCGGCATCTCGGGCAACCGCCAGGGTTGCGTCTACTTCACGGCCCCGGCCGAGGCACTACGCCTGATCCTGACGCGCAGCGGCGAGACCGATCTCTCGTCACGCAACCTCGCGGACCTGGCCGGTGAGATCGGCAACACGATTTCCGGCAATGCGCGTCGCCAGTTCGGCAACGAATTCCTGATCTCGGTCCCCGTCGTCGTCCAGGGCCGCAACCAGGCCATTTCCCTGCCGAAAGGCGTCAAGGCCTACATCATCCCGTTTTGCTGGCAGCAGCATGATGCAGCCCTCGTCGTGAGTGTCGTCTAGGCCCGTCCAGCCGGACGCGCGGGCCTGATTTGCCCGTATACTTGCATTCCGAATGCGTGCAGCAAGCCAAATGAGTCTTTCCTATGTCAGATAAAGCCTGGTCCGGCCGTTTTTCCGAACCCGTTTCCGATCTCGTCAAGCGTTACACCGCTTCGGTGTTTTTCGACCAGCGCATGGCCGCGCAGGACATCCGCGGCTCGCTCGCCCATGCCAGGATGCTGGCACGCCAGGGCATCATCTCCAGCGCTGACCTCGCCGCGATTGAACACGGGATGGCGCAGGTTGCCGGGGAAATCGAAGCCGGCGCGTTCAACTGGAACCTCGACGACGAGGACGTCCACCTCAACATCGAAAAGCGGCTCACCGCACTGATCGGTGACGCCGGCAAGCGGCTGCATACCGGCCGTTCGCGCAACGACCAGGTAGCTACCGACATTCGCCTCTGGCTGCGCGATACGATCGACGTCATCGACGGACTGATCGCCGACTTCGTCCGCGCCCTGCTCGACGTCGCGGAAACGCATGCGGCAACCCCGTTGCC
>CAZTWA010000134.1:0-7286 GCA_964617225.1 uncultured Methyloversatilis sp. | reverse complement strand
GTCGATGGTGCGCAGGCCGGCGTTCGAGACGCGCAGGCGCACCCAGCGGTTTTCGGATTCGATCCAGAAACGGCGCGACTGCAGGTTGGGCAGATAGCGACGCTTGGTCTTGTTGTTGGCGTGGGAAACGTTGTTCCCCACCATCGGGGCCTTGCCCGTCACTGCGCAAACGCGGGACATAACTTATCTCCAGAAACTTGAGATCCAGAACTTCGGATTACGGAAAGCCGCGCATTCTACTGGAGAATGTGGGCAGCGGGCAAGCGGTTTTTCAAAACTAGAGCAGGCCGCGCTCGGCGAAAGAAAGTGGCGTGGCCGTACCCGCGATGATGAAGTGATCGACGACGCGAACATCCACCAGCGCGAGGGCCTGGCGGAGGCTGCGTGTCAGTTGTTCGTCGGCCGCGGAGGGTTCTGCAACGCCGCTGGGATGGTTGTGGGCCAGGATCACGGCCGCCGCGTTGCGCTCCAGGGCGCGCTTGACCACTTCGCGGGGATAGACCGACGTCTGGGTCAAGGTGCCGCGAAACAGTTCCTCGTCGGCGATCAGGCGATTTTGCGCATCCAGCCAGAGCGCGACGAAGACTTCGTGCTGCAGGGGCGCGAGCGTCAGCCGCAGCCAGTCACGCACGGCACCGGGCGAGGACAGTGCGGGGCGGCTGCGCAGTTCCGCGCGCAGGCCACGCCGTGCCAACTCCAGCGTGGCTACGAGTTGCGCTGCCTTGGCGGGGCCGATGCCATTCACGCGCGTCAACTCCTGTGGTGTCGCGGCGGCCAGGCGGGAGAGGCTGTTGTCGAAGTGGGCGAGCAGGGTGCGGGCGAGATCGACCGCGCTCATGCCCTTGACACCGACGCGCAAAAAGATGGCCAGCAACTCCGCGTCGGAGAGCACCGCGGCGCCTTGCGTGATAAGGCGCTCGCGTGGTCGCTCGTCGTCAGGCCAGTCGGTGATGGCCATGGGTTAGAATTTGCGTTCCATTTTCAACATTCTATCTGTCATGGGCGCATCCACAGGCGAACTGCAGGGCAAGCGCATCGTGCTCGGTGTGACCGGCGGCGTGGCCGCTTACAAGGCCTGCGAACTGGCGCGCCTGCTTGGCAAGGCCGGTGCCGTGGTCGATGTCGTCATGACGGCAGCGGGCACGCGTTTTGTCACGCCGCTGACCTTCCAGGCGCTGACCGGCCGGCCCGTCTACACGGCGCTGTGGGATGTGCCCCAGGAAAATGGCATGGCGCACATCGATCTCACCCGCGGGGCCGATGCCGTGATCATTGCGCCGGCCACCGCCGATTTCATCGCCAAGCTGGCACACGGCTGCGCCGACGACCTGTTGTCGAGTTTATGCCTCGCGCGCTCCGTGGCCGGTTCCGCTGGCGCGGACTCCGGGTGCCCGCTGCTCGTTGCGCCGGCCATGAACCGCCAGATGTGGGAGAACCCGGCGACGCAGCGTAATGTCGCGCAACTGCGTGCGGACGGCGTGAGCATCCTCGGCCCGGCGGCAGGCGAGCAGGCCTGCGGCGAGGTGGGCGAGGGGCGCATGCTCGAAGCCGCCGAGCTGTGCGCTGCGCTGATTGCCTTTTTTCAACTGAAGCGGTTGGCGGGCAAGCACGTGCTGCTGACGGCGGGACCGACCTATGAAGCGCTCGATCCGGTGCGCGGCCTGACCAACATCAGTTCCGGCAAGATGGGTTATGCTCTCGCGCGCGCCTGTGCGGAAGCCGGTGCGGCCGTGACACTCGTCTCTGGACCGGTTTGCCTGCCGACACCGGCGGGCGTGGCGCGCATCGACGTACAAAGTGCCGCGCAGATGCGTGAAGCGGTGTTGCGGCAGTTGCCCGCCGATGTCTTCATCGCGGTGGCCGCCGTGGCCGATTACCGGCCGGCCGCGCCAGCCGAGCACAAGATCAAGAAAGGCACGGGCAACCTGACGCTCGAACTCGCCGCCAATCCGGACATCCTCGCCGAAGTGGCGGCCCGGCCGGATGCGCCGTTCTGCGTCGGCTTCGCTGCCGAAAGTCGTGACCTCGCGACCTATGCCGAGGGCAAGCGGCAGGCCAAAAAGCTGCCCCTCGTCGTCGGCAATCTCGTGCAGGACGGCATGGGCGGCGACGCCAACGTCGTCACGCTGTTCGACGCCGCCGGCGCGCATCCGCTGCCCCCGGGCGACAAACTGGCCGTCGCGCGCCAAATCGTGAGCCACATCGCAAACCTGCTGGAGAAATGAACCATGCCAACCATTGACGTGCGCATTCTCGATGCGCGCCTGAAGGATGCCCAAGGCGAATACGCGCCGCATTACGCCACACCCGGCGCAGCAGGCATGGACCTGCGCGCCTGCATCGAGGCGCCGATGCGTGTGTTGCCCGGCGAAACGAAACTGATTCCTTCCGGCATCGCGATCCACATCGCCGATCCGGGCATGGCGGCGATGATCCTGCCGCGCTCGGGGTTGGGCCACAAGCACGGCATCGTGCTCGGCAATCTCGTCGGGCTGATCGACTCGGACTATCAGGGCGAAATCTTCGTCTCGCTGTGGAACCGTGGCCACGAGGTGTTTTCCCTAAATCCGCTCGACCGCATCGCGCAGCTCGTCGTCGTGCCGGTCGTGCAGGTGGGCTTCAACGTGGTCGAGAGCTTCGAGGAATCGCACCGCGGCGCGGGGGGCTTCGGGAGCACGGGCAAGGGCTGAGACTCGCGGGCGGCGTGCCGTCCCGCCAGCGCTGACTTTCAGTCAATACAAAAAACAAACCCCGCCGCGGCGGGGTTTGTCGTTGAGGCGCGACCCGATCAGGTCGACATCTCGGTGAGGATGTTGTGGAGCCAGCTCTTGGCGTAGATCGCCTCGGCCGTGTTGAGGTCGGGTGAAACGCCGCCCGAGTTCGGCACGCTGACGATCTTGCCGTCCTTGACCGTGTACACCGCCGCCACGCTGACCGCTTCCGTGTCGGAGAGGTAGCTGTAGCAGGTGTTGATGCCGGACAGGCTGACCACTTCGCGACCGTTCATCAGGTTGACGATGTTCTGCGCGCAGACCTTGGCTTCGGAGTTGGCGGAGTAGCCGGACTTTGGCATGGCGCCGGCGATGCTCGAATCGCCGATGACATGGATGTCCTTGCGCAACGTCGATTCGAAGGTGTTGGCATTGACCGGACACCACTTCTTGTCCTCGCCCACCAAGCCGGCCTTCTGCGCGATCTTGGCGGCGCGCTGCGGCGGGATCAGGTTGACGACGTCGCCCTTCACCTCGTCGAGACCCTCGATCAGCACCGACTTGTTGGCGGCATTGATGGCGGTGACCTTGGAGGCCTTGCGGTAGTCGATCATGCCCTGGTAGTACTTGGCCCAGCCCTTGCGGAACAGCGCGCCCTTGGAGGCGATGTCCGGGTTGGAGTCGACGACGATGATCTTCGACTTGGGCTTATGCTTCTTGAGGTAGTGGGCGATCATGCTGGTCCGCTCGTAGGGTCCGGGCGGGCAGCGGAAGGGCGACAGGGGCACGGAGAGCACCACGGTGCCGCCGTCCTTCATGTCGACGAGCTGCTTGCGCAGCAGGATGGTCTGCGGGCCGGCCTTCCAGGCATGCGGCATGAGTTCGGGCGTCTTTTCGTTGTAGCCCTCGACTTCTTCGGTGCGGAAGTCGATGCCGGGAGAAACGACGAGGCGATCGTACTTGAGCGTGCCCTTGGTGGTCGCGATGGTATGCGCCGCGGCGTCGATGCCAGTGACTTCGGCCTGCACGACCTTGATGCCGTGGTTGCTCGCGAGCTTGTCGTACTTGATGGTCAGCGAGGACAGGTCGGGGAGCAGGCCGCCGAGGTAGAGGTTGGAGAACGGGCAGGAGACGAAGTGGTCGTTCTTCTCGACCAGCACAACCTCGATGCTCCTGTCCATCATGCGGATGTACTTGGCGGCGATGGTGCCGCCGTAGCCGCCGCCGACGACGACAACGCGACGCGTCGTCTTGGGCATGATTTCCGCGGCGCTGCCGGCGGAAACGGCCGGGCCCTGCGTGGCACAGCCTGCGAGCGCAAGGCCGGAGGCGCTACCCAGCACCTTGATGAAACTTCTGCGATCTAGTGTCATAACTCTGGGTCCCCCTTATTTCACGCTGGCGAAGAAGTGGAGCAGCGCTTCACGATCTTCCTTGGACAGCTTGTTCCACTTGTCGGCCATGTCCTTCGGCATCTTGCGTGCGCCGGAGTCATAGAGCGCCGCCTGCATCTTCAGGTATTCGAGCCACTGGCTGGCCATCACCGGCGTGTCGTCCTTGCCGTCCTTGCCGTCATCCAGGTGGCAGCGCGAGCAGTTGGCTTCCTGCAGGTCCGCACCCTTCTTGGCTTTGGCCGCATCGACCATCTGCGTCGTGGCATGGAACTTCTGCTTGGAGAAGTAATCGCCCATGACCACGAAGTCGGCGTCGCTGTAACCCTTCGCCAGACGGCCCATGATCGAGGAAGGCCGCTCGCCGCTCTTGAATTTCTTCATGGCGTCGACGATGGCGGACTTCGACTGGCTGGCCAGGCTGGGCATGGTCAGACCGGCGCTGCCGCCGTTCGTACCATGGCAGCCTGCGCAGGCGAACGAGATCATCTCGGGCGTCGGGGGCGCGGCGAGGGCTGCGCCACTGAGGGTGCAGCCGGCGACCAGGGCCCATCCGGCCAAGCTTGTTTTCAATTTCATCGGTTTCCTCCTCCGGTTGGTTGATGCTAAGGCTTACTGCTTGACAACGTTGATCTGGTTCTTTTCCTTGCCCTGTTCGTCGAGCGCAAACTGATAGCCCAGCGAGACGTAGTGGTAGCGGAAATTCGTGGAACCTTCATGAAGGGCCACGCCGAAGTTGTACATCTTGCCCGGCACGATGGCGTGATCGCCCTTGCCCAGCGCGGCCAATTTCCGCTCGAAGGTGACGACCCACTTGTCGCCTTCCTTCTTGCCCTCGGCCTTAATCAGGCTCTTGCCGCCTTCACGCACTCGTTCGTTGGCGATGTAACCGTCGATCATCGGTTCGCCCTTGCCGCTGCGAAACTGGATGTAATCGTAAAACTTGCCGCCGTCCAGATTGGCATCCTTGATGTACTTGGTCTTTTTGTCATCCTTGGCGGTTTTCATGGTCCGCAGGTCATCATGGCAGGTGGCCCAGCAGCCATTCAGGTTGGCGCCATCCACCGTACCGCCGCCATCGAACATGATGGTCGCCTTGAGGTCGTTTTTCTTGTCCATGACTTCACCTGCACTTTTGGGCGAATTCCACTCGAGGCGGAAGTAGATCTTGTCGCCATCGTGTACCGCCTGGAATTGCACGGGCACGAAACCGGCCTTGCCAGCAACGGGTTTCGGCTCGATCGAGGCCTTCTTGTTGCCAGCGGGGGCGCCCTTGACGATCTTGTCGCCGACCTCGTTGGCATCACCCATGTGGCACTTCGCGCAGGTGCGGTTCTTTTCGAGGATGTCGGGCACGGCGGAATGTTCAACCTTGTCCAGGGCCCACTCCAGACTGGCCTGGCCCGGATAGAACAAAGTCATCTTCACAGGTTTTGCGGTACTCCAGTCGGGCGCGGCAGCGACGCTGCCGGCAGCAAATAATCCCATGACGGCGAATGCAATCTTGTTCATCATTTGACTCCTGATATGGTGGGTTGTTTGGTTAGGGTGACCTTGATCAGCCCTCGGTTTTCGCCGCTTCGCCATCCTTAATATGGACCGGCTTGTGGGCGATGCCCTTGTGGCATTCGATGCAGGTCTTCTTGTCTTCGATGGCGCCCTCATGCTTGACGACGGAGCGATCCTTTTGCTTGTCCGGATCCATGGTGTCGAAGCTGTGGCAATTGCGGCATTCCTTGGAATCGCGTTCGATCATGCGCTCCCAGACGCGCTCGGCCATCGTCAGACGATGTGCGTCGAACTTCTCCGGCGTATCGACCGTGCCCTTGATATGGCCGATGATGTCGCGTGCGGCCATGATTTTCTGGAAGGACTTGAACAGGTAGTCGGTCGGCGTTTTGCTGCTGGCGACGTGGCAGTCCGCACACTGCACGGTGGTGCCGCTGCGGTTCTTGTAGTGGACGGTCTTCTTCAGTTCCTCGAAAGGGATCGTCATCTCATGGCAGGAAGTGCAGAACTCGGAACGGTTCGTGTATTCCATGCCCATATTGAGGCCGCCCCAGATCATGATGCCGCCAAGTACGCCGACGACGATCATGCGCAACATGGAACACTTGGGGGGATTTTTTAGGCGATTGACCAGGCCGGTGTCGTTGTTGGTCGATTCCGGCGTATTGTTGTTCTGTGCTTCAGCCATCGTTCAACTTTCCTCTCTAAGGCAGGGCGCGCTAAAAATTGCGCGCGAACCAAAGTTACTGGACCGCGGAAAGAGATTCGGTGACGGGTGGGACAACCTATCCCCTCGAAGCAGCCAGGTATGCTGGTTCTGCATCGCCCCGTGTTTGAAGCCTCCTCCGTTTTTTTAACCCATACCCATGGCACGGGCTTGTGGCCGGATTATTACAGGGGCTACCGGATCGATCAAGCAAATTTATCGAAATATTTTCTAGATGAATATATTCGGAAATGCTGATAAACATTGGGGTCGCGCTGCGGGGGTGCTAACGCGTACGGCATGATCTTCCTGTTCCGGTTAGCCGATCCAGCGCAACAGCGGCGGAATCAGCCATGGGAGGAGCAGGGCGGTCAGGAGGCCGTTCAGGCCCATCGCCAGCGCGGCGAACGCACCGGTCTGCTCGCTGATCTGGAAGGCGCGTGCCGTACCGATGCCATGCGAGGCCACGCCGAGCGCGAAGCCCTGCACGGCAGGATCGCGGCATTTCATGAACGCATACAACCCCTGTGCGCCAACGGCGCCGAGGATGCCGGTGAGGATGACGAGTACGGCGGTGAGGGACGGCAAACCGCCCAGACGCTCGGCGATACCCATCGCGATCGGTGTCGTCACCGATTTCGGTGCCAGCGAAAACAGCGTTGCGTCGCTGGCGCCGAGCACCTTGCCGATCAGTACCGCCGACAGCGCGGCCGTGACCGAGCCAGCGAGCAGGGCGACCAGCAGCGGCATCGCCATGCGCTTGAGGCGGTCGAATTGGGCGTAGAGCGGAATCGCCAGGGCAACGGTGGCCGGACCAAGCAGGAAATGCACGAACTGTGCGCCGTCGAAATAAGTGGGGTAGGGCGTGCCGGTCGCCGTCAGCAACGCGACCAGTACGACGACGGAAATCAGCACGGGATTGGCGAGCGGGTGTCCGCCGCAGCGCTTGTTGATGAGCACCGCGCCCTG
>CAZTWA010000133.1:4276-7374 GCA_964617225.1 uncultured Methyloversatilis sp. | reverse complement strand
CCCGACATGCCGGCCGCGAAGTTGCGTCCCGTCATGCCGAGCACGACCACGGTGCCGCCGGTCATGTATTCGCAACAGTGGTCGCCGGTCCCCTCCACGACTGCGGTCGCGCCGGAGTTGCGCACGCCGAATCGCTCGCCCGCGACGCCGCGGAAGAAGACCTCGCCCTCGACCGCCCCATAGAGCACGGTGTTGCCGACGATGATGTTCTCGCTCGGCTTGCCGCTGAAGCCGTCCTGTGGCTTGACGACGATCTTGCCACCGCATAACCCCTTGCCCACATAATCGTTGGCATCTCCCGACAATTCGAGCGTTATGCCACGTGCGAGGAAGGCGCCGAAGCTCTGGCCTGCCGTGCCGGTCATGCGGATGTGGATGGTTTCGTCCGGCAGTCCCTTGAGGCCATAACGGCTGGCAATCTCGTAGGAGAGCATCGTGCCGACCGTGCGGTTGCGGTTTCTCACCGGTACCGCAAACGATACCTTCTCGCCGCGCTCGAGCGCGGGCCGGGCCTTCTCGATCAACTCGTGGTCGAGCGCCTTGGCGATGTTGTGGTCCTGCACTTCGCAGTGGGAACGTGCCACTTCCTTGGCGACCATCGGCATGAAGAAGATGCGCGAAAAGTCGAGGCCGCGCGCCTTCCAGTGCTCGACGCCCGCCCGCATGTCGAGCAGGTCAGAGCGGCCGATCAGATCCTCGAACTTGCGGATGCCCATCTGCGCCATGAGGCGGCGGGCTTCCTCGGCGACGAAGAAGAAGTAGTTAACCACGTGTTCCGGCTGGCCGGTGAAGCGCTTGCGCAGCACCGGATCCTGCGTGGCCACGCCGACGGGGCAAGTGTTGAGGTGGCACTTGCGCATCATGATGCAGCCCTCGACGACCAGTGGCGCGGTCGAGAAGCCGAACTCGTCGGCACCGAGCAGCGCACCGATGATGACGTCACGACCGGTCTTCATCTGGCCATCGACCTGCACGCGGATACGGCCACGCAGACGGTTCAGTACCAGGGTCTGCTGCGTTTCGGCCAGACCGAGTTCCCACGGTGTGCCAGCATGCTTGATCGACGACAGCGGCGAAGCACCCGTGCCGCCGTCAAAGCCGGAAATCACCACGTGGTCGGCCTTGGCCTTGGACACACCCGCAGCCACCGTGCCGACGCCAACCTCGGAAACCAGCTTGACCGAAATGTCCGCCTTCGGGTTGGAATTCTTCAGGTCGTGAATCAGTTGCGCCAGATCCTCGATGGAATAAATGTCGTGGTGCGGCGGCGGCGAAATGAGCTGCACGCCGGGCACGGAGTGACGCAGGAAGCCGATGTACTCGGACACCTTGTGGCCGGGCAACTGGCCGCCTTCGCCGGGCTTCGCGCCCTGTGCCATCTTGATCTGGATCTGGTCGGAGTTCGCCAGGTATTCGATCGTGACACCGAAACGGCCCGAGGCGACCTGCTTGATCGACGAGCGCAGGGAGTCGCCTTCCTTGAGCGGAATGTCGCGTTCGACGCGGCTCGCACCGATGACGCTCGCGACGGTCTCACCCGCGCCGACCTTGCGGAAGCGGTTCGGATCCTCGCCGCCTTCGCCGGTGTTCGACTTTCCGCCGATGCGGTTCATCGCAATGGCCAGCGTCGTGTGCGCTTCGGTGGAAATCGCGCCGAGCGAAATCGCGCCCGTCGCGAAACGCTTGACGATCTCGCTGGCCGGCTCGACGTCCTCGAGCGGGATCGCGGTCCCCACCGGCTTGATTTCGAACAGGCCGCGCAACGTCAGGTGGCGCTTGCTCTGGTCGTTGATGATGTTGGCGTATTCCTGATAGGTCTCGAACTTGTTCTCGCGCGTCGAGTGCTGCAGCTTGGCGATCGCGTCGGGCGTCAGCATGTGTTCTTCGCCGCGCACGCGCCAGGCGTATTCACCGCCGACATCGAGCGCGTTGGCGAGCACCGGATCGCTGCCGAAGGCTGCCGCGTGCATGTTGAGCGCTTCAAGCGCGACTTCCTTGAGGCCGATACCCTCGATGCGCGTCGGCGTGCCGGCGAAGTAGCGCCCGACAAACTCGGAGGACAAGCCAATGGCTTCGAAGATCTGCGACCCGCAATAAGACTGGTAGGTGGAGATGCCCATCTTGGACATCACCTTCATCAGGCCCTTGCCGATGGCCTTGATGAAGCGCTTCTGGCATTCGGCGGCATCGGGCTTGCCGGGCAGGCCCGGCGCAATGGCATCGAGGCTCGCAAAGGTGAGCCAGGGATGGATCGCTTGTGCGCCATAGCCGGCCAACAGCGCGAAGTGATGCACTTCGCGCGCATCACCCGCTTCGACCACCAAGCCGCAGGATGTACGGCGGCCGGCCCGCACCAGATGGTGGTGAACCGCAGAACAGGCGAGCAAGGAAGGAATCGCCGCACGCGTCGCATCAACATTGCGGTCGGACAGAATCAGGACATTGCAGCCCTCGCTGACGGCACGCTCGGCATCGACGCACACCTGGTAGAGCGCCTGGCTCATTCCCGCCGTGCCGCCCTTGACCGGTGTCGTGATGTCAACCACGCGCGAACAGAACACGCCCTGCGTCAGCTTGCCGATCTGCTTGAGCTTCGCCATGTCGCCCGGAGAAAGCACTGGCTGATGAACTTCCAAGCGCGGCGTCGGTTCGCTCTCGCTGATATCAAGCAGGTTGGGGCTCGGGCTGACCAGAGAAATCAGCGACATGACGATCTCTTCGCGGATCGGGTCGATCGGCGGGTTCGTCACCTGCGCAAACAGTTGTTTGAAGTAGTTGAACAGCGACTTGTTGCGGTTCGACAGCACCGGCAGCGGGCTGTCGTTGCCCATCGAGCCCGTGGCTTCTTCGCCATTGATCGCCATCGGCTCGAGGATGAATTTGAAGTCCTCCTGCGAGAAGCCGAACGCTTGCTGCAGATCGAGCAGGGCCGCGTCGAGCTTGATCGGCGCCTTCACCGCAGGCATCTCGTCGACATAATGGCGCGACTTGTCGATCCACTGGCGGTACGGCTTGGCCGATGAGAGCGTGTGCTTGATTTCCTCGTCGTCGATGATGCGGCCTTGCTCGAGGTCGATGAGAAGCATCTTGCCGGGTTG
>CAZTWA010000133.1:0-4176 GCA_964617225.1 uncultured Methyloversatilis sp. | reverse complement strand
GAGTTGCGCGGCAGGAATACCATGCCCACGCCATACTCACCCGCAGCCGGGAGCGTCACGCCCTGGCGCGACATCTCCTCGCGGAAGAAACTGTCAGGCAATTGGATCAGGATGCCCGCGCCATCCCCCAGCAAGGGGTCGTATCCGGTCGCGCCGCGATGCTCCAGATTTTTCAGAATCAGGAGGCCCTGCTCGACGATAGCGTGGCTTTTGTGGTTTTTGATATGCGCAACGAAGCCAACGCCACAGGCGTCTCGCTCGTTGTTGGGGTCGTAGAGACCCTGTCGGCTGGGAAGTTCCATCAGTGTTTTCCTGGACGTGCGGCCGTCAAAAATGCCGGGGCAGGCGCAGCCCACCCGGCGCATCGGATGCCAAAGGCGAACCGTGAAATATACCGAGATTCCCCTTGCCGCTCAATACTCCTGCGGGGTGAAAGGTCAAATCTCGCCCACGGCAAACAGGCGACGGTGCTCCTTCACTGCATAGCGGTCGGTCATGCCGGCAATGTAGTCAGCGACGATCCGATGTGCGCCCTCTTTTTGTGCATTGTGTTGATATTGCTCTGGCAGCAAGCGGGGATCGGCGACGAAGGCGTCAAAGAGATCGCGCACGATGCGGCGGGCCTTGCTGGTCATGCGCACGACCAGATAATGGCGATAGAGGCGAGTACGCAGGAAATTCTTGAGTTCCCGGTTCTCGGCTTCCATTTGACTCGAGAATCCAACCAAAGGGGGTGCCTGCTCTACGTCGGCCAGCGTTGTGACCCCCGCACTCTGGATCCTTGCGTCCGTTTCGCAAAGCAAGTCGGTGACTTGCGCATCGATCATGCGACGCACCGTTTCGTGAATCAGGCGGCGTCCGGCCAGTTGGGGAAATTCAGTGCGCGCTTCGTTAACGTGTCGCGCGAACAACCCAATCGACTCCAGTTCCTCGAGGGTAATCAGGCCGGAGCGCAGCCCATCGTCAACGTCATGGTTGTTGTAGGCGATTTCGTCAGCCAGATTGCAGATCTGCGCCTCAAGGGAGGGCCTACGATCCTCCAAGAAGCGCTGTCCGATCACACCCAGTTGCCGCGCCTTGGCCGGCGGACAATGCTTGAGGATGCCGGCACGGGTTGCGAGCATCAGATTCAGGCCGTCGAACGCGCCATAGCGCTCTTCGAGCTTGTCGACTATCCGCAGTGACTGCAGATTGTGCTCGAAGCCATCGTGCTCGGCCATGCATTCATTCAGCGCATCCTGGCCGGCATGGCCGAAGGGGGTATGCCCGAGATCATGAGCCAGCGCGATAGCCTCGGTCAGGTCATCATTCACCCGAAGCGCCCGGGCAACCGAGCGGGCAATCTGGGCAACCTCGATCGAATGTGTCAGGCGCGTGCGAAACAGGTCGCCCTCATGGTTAACAAATACTTGTGTTTTGTATTCCAGTCGCCGGAAGGCGGTGGAATGAATTATGCGATCACGGTCCCGCTCGAACTCCCCCCGCTCCTTCGGGCGGGGTTCCGGGACAGCCCGTCCTGGTGTATTCGCTTCGCTGACCGCGAAACTGGCGAGTTCAGGAACAGCAGGCATCGATGGCCGCGCGAATTTCCGCTTGCGGTGCGTCCGCAAATGTAATCGCTTCACCCATGCGTTTCAGCAGCACCAGCCTGAGCTTTCCAGCAATGACTTTCTTATCATGCCCCATCAGGTCCAGATAGCGATCCGCTCCCAACACGGGTCCAACGACCGGCAATCGCGCGCGCTGAAAGAGCGCCTTGGCACGCACCAAATCAAGATCATTCAGCCAGCCCAGCCGGCTCGAAAGCTCTACGGCCATCATCGTCCCGGCTGCAACGGCTTCACCATGCAGCCACTGGCCATAGCCCACACCCGTTTCAATCGCATGGCCGAAGGTATGGCCCAGGTTCAGCAAGGCGCGCCCACCCTCCTTGGCCGTTTCAAGCTCATCAGCAGCCACGACCTCTGCCTTGTTCGCACAGGAACGTTCGATCGCATAAGACAATGCCTCCGGATCGCGTGCCATCAACCTGTCCATGTTTGCTTCCAGCCATTCCAGGAAGGGCAGGTCACGGATCAGGCCATACTTGATCACCTCGGCCATGCCCGCCGAGAGTTCTCGATCAGGCAGCGTATTCAATGTTTCCGTATCCGCCACGACCAAGCGGGGCTGCCAGAAAGCGCCAATCATGTTCTTGCCACGGGGGTGGTTGATCCCGGTCTTCCCACCCACTGAAGAATCGACTTGGGCCAGCAAAGTCGTGGGAATCTGGATGAAGGGCACGCCCCGCTGGTACGTCGCCGCGGCATAACCTGCGAGATCGCCAATCACCCCGCCGCCCAGCGCGATAATCGTCGTGGTGCGGTCGCAACGCTCCGCCAGCAAATGGTCATAAATCCGGTTCAGCGTTTCGCCATTCTTGAAAACTTCGCCATCCGGAAGGATGAGTGCCGTCGTGCCAACGCTGACTTTCGCGAGTGCCGAACGCACGCGGTCGAGGTACAAGGGCGCTACCGTTTCGTTGCTGACGATGCAAACTCTTTTGCCAACCCGCTCCGCAGGAACGGCTGCCCACGCTTCGTCCAAAAGCCCCTTGCCGATCAGGATCGGATAGCTTCTTTCCTTGAGATTGATCGTCAGTGTCGGCATACGGAGGTAATTCCAATCTTGAGTTCATCGACCACGGCTCCGGGGTCCCGTCCAGCTTCGATGATGATATCTGCGACTTCCCGATACAGGGGATCACGTTGCCAGAGCAACTGCCTGATTTTCCCCAAAGGATCGGCAACCTGAAGCAGGGGACGGCTGCGGTCGTTACGCGTCCGGGAATACAGCAGGCTGGCGGCTGCGTGTAAATATACAACGCAACCTGAGGCCAGAAGTCGTGCTCGATTGAAAGGGTTCAGCACAGTCCCGCCACCGGTGGCAATAACAAGTCCTGGTTCCTGGCACAGTTCGGCGAGCAGTTGCGATTCTCTCAACCTGAAACCGGGTTCGCCCTCGATCTCAAAAATCGTCGCCACAGAAACACCATTACGGCGCTCGATTTCGCGATCGAGATCGATGAATTCCCTATGGCTTTCCCGGGCAAGACGCTTGCCCAAGGTTGTCTTGCCAGACCCCATCATGCCGATGAGGAATACCGAGCCACCCGGCTTCGCGTCGTCAATCAAATTCTGCAAATACAGCGCTTTCAGGGTGTTACCGGGGTATTTACCTCATCGCCAAAGCATTGTCGATGATCTTTGGCGTGATCATCACCAGCAACTCGACGCGGTTATCGGTTTTAGTCTTTGTCTTGAACAGGAAGCCCACATACGGCAGGTCGCCAAGGAAGGGAATGCGTGTCGAACTGTCCCGCTCCTCCTGCTCGTAAATGCCGCCGATGACCACCGTACCGCCATTATCGACAAGCACATCCGAATCAACTTCCTTCGTCTTGATCGAATAGCCCAGGAAGGTGCTGATTTGAGGGCCCAATGCGTTCTTGGTGATTTTCAGCTTCATCATGACGCGTCCATCGGGCGTGATATGCGGCTTGACCTTCAGTGAGAGGTTGGCATCCTGCCAGGCAATCGAAGTCGCTCCCGAAGCACTTGATACAAGATAGGGTATCCGGATACCCTGTTGGATCGTGGCTTCCATCTGGTCCATGGTCATGATGCGTGGACTGGAAATCGTCTTGCCCTTGCCATCAGCCTCCAACGCAGATAATTCGAGGGTCAGTAACTGCGTCTTGGCCGAGTTCATCAGTGTCAAAGCAAGCTGACCAGCAGGATTCGCAACCGGTAAATTAACAAGTTGGCTGTCACCAATCACCGGGGTCGGCACTTCTCTTGTGTAAGTGATTTCACCTGTCGTCGCATCTACGTCAGTCACGATAGCCGTAGCGGGATATCGCCCCAACTCAGGCAGATGCGCGTAAGCATCCTTGCTAGACCCAGCCAGTCCAAAACGCAGTCCGCTCTGCCCCAGTACGCTATGCCCAACATTCATGCCTTGATGGTCATGAGTACCGATTCGTACGCCTAATGATTTGGTGAAATTCGTATCCGCTTCTACGATCCGGGCTTCAATGAGTACTTGCCTTACCGGACGATCAATCTGTTTCAGCAAACTGCCGATCATGTCGAGTTTGGTTGGTACATCGAAGATAAACACCTGATTGGTTCGTTT
>CAZTWA010000132.1:0-7419 GCA_964617225.1 uncultured Methyloversatilis sp. | reverse complement strand
CACCATCTCCGGCGTGGCCGTCGAATGCAAGCTGACCAGCGACGGCAAGGCGGCTCAATGGATGAGCGCCAAGCACTGATTCGCGATCAGGCAGGAAGCGACAACGCGCCGCTTGCGGCGCGTGTTTTTTGGCAAGCCGTGCTCTGGGGTAAGTCGCCATCAGCAAGACGCTTGCTCACCTCGAGGTGCCAGGCAAGATCAATCAGGCTGCCGTGCGCATTTCCGGTTCGTCCATCGTGATGCCATGAAACCTGCGGTTAAGCAGCAATGCCGGGATGTCTTGCGGCGGCAGCGGCCGTGAAAACAGATAACCCTGCGCCTGGTCGCATCCTGCGGCGCGCAAGTGGGCGAGTTGCTCGCGTGTTTCCACACCCTCGGCGATCGAACGCAGATTAAGGTTGTGACAAAGTGAAATGGCGCTGCTCACGATCGTGGCGTCGTTGATGTCGTTGCGGATGTCCTTGATGAAGGAGCGATCGATCTTGACGTACTTCACTGGCAGGGCGCGCAGGTGGCTGAGGCCGGAGAACCCGGTGCCAAAGTCGTCGATGGCGAGGGGGATGCCCATCGAATCTAGGCGGTTGAGCTGGGACACCAGAACATCGTCAATGTCGATGAATCCCGTTTCAGTGATCTCGATCTCGAGATAGCCGGGATCGATGCCGTGCCTTGAAAGCGCTTCTTCCACATACTGGAATACCCGCGGCGAGCGCAACTGGCGAGGGGATACGTTGACTGCGATAGGCACGATGGGCAGACCCTGACGCTGCCAGGCGGCCTGCTGAGCACAGACTCGGTCGATCAGGTATTCGCCAAGTTCGTGAATCAGGCTGCTTTCCTCGGCGATCGGCACGAAATCGGCCGGCGAAATGTTGCCCATCAGGGGATGGTGCCAGCGCGCCAGAGCCTCCATGCTGACGATGGAAAAATCCTTGAGACAAACCTTGGGCTGGTAATGAAATTCGATCTCACCATTCTTGATCGCAGCAGGCAAGGCGGCCTGAATCTGATTCTTCAGGCTGTTCCGGCGATTCAGCGCCGGGTCGGCGAAAACGTAAGTTGCCCGACCCTGTACCTTGGCTTGATACATGGCGCCATCCGCTTCCCTGAGGAGGGCGTCGATGTCATCCGCATCTTCGGGAAATAGGGCAATGCCAATGCTGGGCGTGATGAAGAGATCTTCATTCACGATGCCGGTATAGGGCTCACTAAGGGTGGCGATGATTTTTTTCGCCACATGCATCGAATCTTGGCTGCCATGCACATCCTGAAGCAGGGCGACGAATTCGTCGCCGCCGAAGCGCGACACGAGATCGTTTTGCCTGACGCATGCTTGCAGGCGGCGCGCCACCTCGATCAGCAGGGCATCGCCAGCCCGGTGACCATGGGTGTCATTGATCGGCTTGAACCGGTCGAGATCAATGAACAAAATGGCAAAGTGCCCTCGAATGCGCTTGGCCCGCGCCTGGTAGCGCCCGGCAATTTCAGTGAACAGCATCCGATTGGCGAGGCCCGTTAGCCTGTCGTGGGTCGCCAACTGGTAGGCAGCCTGCTTTTCCTGCTCAAGTTGCTTGATGAGCCGTGCGTTTTCCTCCTGCGAATGGGCCAGTCTGGCAATTAACTTTCGCTTGCGCAGCATGGCAAACCACCAGAACAACGTAAAAAACAGCATTAACACGGTCATCAGGAAGGTTGTCAGCCAGTAGCTGCGCTGGGCCGACTGGTTGTCGCTCAGAATGTCATATTGCGTGCGGCTGACGAGCACCGCAACCGGGCTGTCCGGCACCTGGCGGAAGGCATAGACGCGTTCGTAGGCATTGTGGATCCGCTCACTCACCGAACCCGAAGCCGCTGCGAATGCACGGCGAAAACGTTCGGTTCCGGCGATCGAGTCGAGGAAATCCATGCGCCCGTCGTGCAAATGAAGTATTTCCTGACCGTCATCGGTGACGAGGATGATCTCGCCGCTCTTGCCGAGTTGCATCCGTTCGAAATGGCGGACGAAATCCTGAGTATCGATGGTCGCCATGACGAACATTCCGGATGCCATGGCCTGCTGTGCTGGCCGGAAGATAATGGGCAGGCTCCAGTCCCTGCGTTGGCTCGGGTCAGGGGGAGGGCCGACGGCCAACACTTCTTGGTCTCCCGCCGGGCCTCTGGCGGCGAAATCCTGCGCAGCCTTGCTTTCCCAGGCTTCCGGACTTGACCCGCTGGAATATTGGAATTCGCCATGCGAGTCGAAGACCATCAGGCGCACCAGCCCACTGTCCTGGTCAATCAGGCCCCGCAACTGTTCCCTTGTCCCCGCATCGTTATTGGTGGATGCAACTTTTCGCCCGATAAAACGTACCCGGTCGAGCATCCGGCCGGTATGGAATGCCAATGCCTGGGTCACATTGTGCTGGCTGACGAGGGTGTCCTGGATCGCGGCTCTGTCATCGTCGCTATTGCGCTGGAGCAGCATGGCCCACAGGCTGATCATGATGAAAACGACAAGCAGCGGCGGCCACCAATCGACATGGATGGCTATTGATCTCGACTTTCGGGTCACGACGGTGGTTTTGTACGAACGGTATAGATGCAGGTAACTGACCAGCCTAGCCGCTGATTGTTACGATTACGTTGCAATACGCCAGGCAGCATGCAATTAAGGGTACCGGTCAGCTCCAGCGGATGCTCGCCGCGCCCAGCGCGACGAGCAGCGCCCCGGCGCTGCGCCAGCGCCCCATGCGCTCCTTGAGCAGCCAGGCACCGAGAATTGCCGCGAAGATGACCGAGGTTTCACGCAAGGCGGCAACCGCCGGGATCGACGCGACGGTCATCGCCCACAGCACGATGCCATAAGAACCCATCGTCAGAACCGAACCGAGCAGCGAGAACAGCCAGCGACGCCGCAGATGGGCGAGCGCCGCACGGCCGCGGCGCCAGACCGCCACGCCGAGTACCAGCCAGGCATTCATGAAGAACAGCCAGAGCGTGTAGGCAATCGCATTACCCGAAAGGCGTGCGCCGATGCCATCGACGAGTGTATACAGCGCGATGACCCCGGCGGTGGCGAAGCCGTAGAACAATCCGCTCGACGCGATGCCGCCGCGCCGAATGCCGACTCCGACCGGCAGCGCGATGCCGCCGGCGACTAGGGCGATGCCCAACCACAGCCCCGGTGTCAGTGTGTCGCCCGCCAGTGGCGCCGCCAGCGCGACCAGCACGGGCGCCGAACCGCGCATCAGCGGGTAGGCGAGCGAGAGGTCGGCGTGCTGGTAGGCGCGCATCAGCAGCAGGTAGTAGCCGACATGAATGAAGGTGGTGGCCAGCAACCACGGCCAGCTTGCCGCCGCGGGCAGGGGCAACCAGGGCTGCACGCAGGCCGCGACCACGGCACCGGCTACGGCGAGGCCGGTGTAGTCGAGGAAACGGTCGGCGCTGGCCTTGACGACAAAGTTCCAGCCGGCATGCATCAGCGCCGACAGGAGAACCAGCAGGGCAACCGGCGTGGAGATCAAGCCGTCGGCCAGGGGAGCGAGTACGTCTTGACGTTGGTGAAGCTCTTCATTGCCTCGATGACGCCTTCCTTGTAGCCGAGGCCGGAATCCTTGATGCCGCCGAAGGGCGTCAGTTCGAGCCGGTAGCCCGGCACCTCGCGGACATTCACGCTGCCGACGTTGAGTTCATTGACGCAGCGCGTGATGATGTCGAGCCGGTTGGTGCAGACACCGGACGACAGGCCGAAGGCCGTGCCGTTGACGATGGCGATGGCCTCGTCGAGCGAGCCGAAGCGGATCACCGGCGAGACCGGACCGAAGGTTTCCTCGCGGACGACGGTCATTTCGGGCCGTACATGGTCGAGCAGCGTGGGCGAATAGAGCGCCCCGCGGCGCTCGTTGCCGTGTAGAAGCTGCGCACCCTGCGCGACGGCCTCGTTGACACGCGACTCGAAGAGCTTCGCGGCTGCCTCGTCGATCACCGTGCCCATTTCGACGCTTTCGTCCGCTGGGTTGCCGTATTGCCAGCGCCGAGTTTTGTCGAGCAGCAGGGCGACGAACTCGTCGGCGACGGCCTGATGCACGAGGATGCGCTTGACGGCTGTGCAGCGCTGGCCGGAGTTCTTGTACGAGCCGGCGGCGGCGAGACTGGCCGCTTCCTCGAGGTCGGCGTCGTCCATGACGATCAGTGGGTCGTTGCCGCCCAGCTCCAGCACCATGCGCCGATAGCCAGCCTTTGCCGCAATGTATTTGCCGATCGGCACGCCACCGGTGAAGGTCACCATGTCGATGGCTGGGTTGGCCAGCAACTCGTCGGCGATCTCGGCCGGATCACCGGTGACGACCTGGAACATCTCGGGCGGCAGGCCAGCTTCGTAGAGGATGTCGGCCAGCAGCAGCGCGGAGAGCGGCACCTTCTCGGAAGGCTTCAGCACCATGCGGTTGTTGGTGGCGATGGACGGGATGATCTTGTGCGCCACCTGGTTCATCGGGTGGTTGAACGGCGTGATCGCCGAGATGACGCCCATCAGCGGGTCGCGCTGCGTATAGACGCGGCGCGCGCGGCCGTGCGGCGTGATGTCGCAACTGAAGATCTGGCCGTCGTCGTCGAGCGCGGCGTGCGCTCCGAATACCAGCACATCGCGCACGCGACCGGCCTCGTAGCGGCTGTCCTTCCGGCACAGGCCGGATTCGGCGGTGATCACATCACTGATTTCTTCGGCACGCGCGATAGCGATGTCTGCCGCGCGGCGAAGGATCTCGTAGCGCTGGTAGCGCGAGAGGCGCGGGCGATAGGCCTGGGCGATCGCGAAGGCGCGGCGTACATCGTCCACCGCGGCTTGCGGTACCGTGCCGACGCATTCATTGGTGTAGGGGTTGTGAACCTCGATGACGCGGGGCCGGTCGAGGCGTTCGCCGCCGATGCGTAAAGATTCCTTGCGAAAGTTCATGCGTGTACTCCTGGTGGATGTGAGGCGTGTCACGGTTCGTTCATCAAATTGCCATCAACGCGAAATATTCGCGGCAAAGAATGTTGCGTTGATTGACCGAGGCAATGCATGCCCGGGATATTGCTGACGAAATATTTCAGCTTCGTGTAACGCCACTCAGAAACTTGACCGCGCAAGGACATGACCGTCGCCATCGCAATCCGTGATCTGGAGAAAACTTTTCCGTGCTGTAAGGCGCTGGACAAGATCAGCCTGCGCATCGATACCGGCGAAATGGTGGCGCTGATTGGCGCATCGGGTTCCGGCAAGTCGACCCTGTTGCGCCATGTAGCCGGCTTCCTCGCCGCCGATGCCGGCGAGATCGAGGTCATGGGTCACCACATCCAGAGCAACGGCCGGATCGCGAAGAACATCCGGCGGCTGCGGGCCGAAATCGGTTTCGTATTCCAGCAGTTCAACCTGGTCGGCCGCTTGTCGTTGTTGACCAACGTGCTGACGGGCCTGCTGTATCGCACCAGCCTGTGGCGCGGACTGACGATGCGGTTCACGCTCGGCGAGCGCCAGCAGGCCCTGGAGGCATTGGCAGCGGTGGGCATCGAGCAATTCGCCTGGCAACGCGCGGCGACGTTGTCGGGTGGCCAGCAACAGCGCGCGGCACTGGCCCGCTGCCTGGTGCAGCGTGCGAAGGTGGTGCTCGCCGACGAACCGATCGCTTCGCTCGACCCGGAATCCGCGCGCAACGTCATGGAGCTGCTGGCGGCCATGAATCGGGAGCGGGGCTGCACCGTGGTGGTGTCGTTGCACCAGGTCGAGTTCGCCATCAAGTACTGCCCACGCACCATCGCCCTGCATCGCGGCAAGGTTGTATACGACGGATCGTCGGCGGCGCTGACGCCCCAGCTGCTCGGCGAGCTTTACGGGGCGGATGCCGAGGAACTCTTCGGCATGATGCTCGACAGTCCCGCCCTCAAGCTGCGCGAAGCCCCTGCCCGCCTGCCTCTGCTCGCTGCCTGACCCACGTTTTCACTCGTCATCCCACTACAAAGGAGTCCCCATGTCACTCACGATCAAATCACTGCTGGCCGCGACGGCCATCACGGTGGCCGGCCTGGCACAAGCCAGCGACGTCAAGGAACTGAACTTCGGCATCATCGCCACGGAAAAGGCGGGCGCCCTCAAACAGATGTGGGAGCCCTTCCTCGAGGACATGTCGAAGGCGGTCGGTGTCAAGGTCAATGGCTTCTATGCCACCGATTACGCAGGCATCATCGAGGCGCAACGTTTCAACAAGGTGCAGATCGCCTGGTACGGCAACAAGTCGGCCATCGACGCGGTCGACCGCGCCAGCGGTGAGGTATTCGCCCAGTTCATCGACCTCGACGGCACGCCCGGCTACTATTCCTATCTGATTACCCATAAGGACAGTGGCATCACCTCGCTCGACCAGGTGTTGAAGAACGGCAAGGACATGACTTTCGGCATCGGTGACCCGCAATCCACTTCCGGCACCCTCGTTCCCACCTACTACGTCTTCACCCTGAACAACCTCGATCCGAAGACGCACTTCAAGGTCATGCGTTCCTCGAACCACGAAGGTAACTTCCTGGCGGTGCTCAACCGGCAAGTCGATGTCGCCACCAGCAACAGCGAGATGACGCAGAAGATGAAGGAGAAATCGCCCGAGAAGCTCGAGCCGATCCGCATCCTCTGGACATCGCCGCTGATCCCGCGCGACCCCTTCGTTTGGCGCAAGGACCTGTCGGGCGACATGAAGAAGAAGATCCAGAGCTTCGTCGTTGGCTACGGCAAGGATGAGCGCGAGAAGGAGATCCTCAAGAACATGTACCGCCTGGCCGGCTTCAAGGCCTCGACGGACGCCCAGCTCCTGCCGATCCGCCAGCTCGAGTTGTTCAAGGATCGCAAGAAGTATGAAGGCGACGCGAACATGGCCGAAGCGGACAAGAAGGCGAAGCTTGCCGAGATCGACGCCAAGCTGACCGAACTTGCAAAACTCATGAAGTAATTGCTCCTCCTCAGCGCCGGTGGGTCGCAGGATTCCCCGGCGCATCTTTTTTCTAATCCATGGCTTTGACGACCCCCAGCGTGCGCGACGTGCCCCTCGCGCCGCCCCCCGCGCACCTGACTTCCACGATCGCCTGGGGTGTGTTCTTCGTCCTGCTGATCTGGTCCTGGCAGGGCGCGGACATGCGCCCGCTCGACCTGATCCGCGATTCGGGCAACATGGGCATCTTCCTGCAGGAATTCTTTCCGCCGAACTTCCATGATTGGCGGATCTATCTGCAAGAGATGATCGTCACAGTGCATATCGCCATCTGGGGCACGGTACTGGCGATCGTTTGCGCAATCCCCTGCGGCTTGCTGTCCGCCGAGAATATCGTGCCGAGTTGGATCTACCAGCCGATGCGCCGCATCATGGATGCCTGCCGCGCGATCAACGAAATGGTGTTCGCCATGCTGTTCATCGT
>CAZTWA010000131.1:0-7444 GCA_964617225.1 uncultured Methyloversatilis sp. | reverse complement strand
TCGACGCCGCCGGAGCGCACCAGCATGTCGGTGATTTCGAGGCCCTGCTCGCCGGTATCGGGTTGCGAGATGAGCAAGTCGGGCACATTCACACCCAGCTTGGCGGCATAGGACGGGTCGAGCGCGTTTTCGGCGTCGATATACGCGGCGGTTCCACCCGCTTTCTGGACTTCGGCAACGACATGGAGGCATAACGTGGTCTTGCCCGAGGACTCCGGGCCATAGATTTCGACGACGCGGCCACGTGGCAGGCCGCCAATGCCGAGTGCGATGTCCAGGCCGAGCGAACCGGTGGAGACGGTGGTGATGTCGTCGGTGGCCAGGCCTTCGCCCATCTTCATGATGGAACCCTTGCCGAACTGCTTTTCGATCTGCGCCAACGCTGCCTGGAGCGCTTTCGCCTTGTTGTCGTCCATGGTGTATTCCTTGCTAAAGTTGTCTGGATTATGGCATGTTTCTTGCGCGATCAATCAAGCCGCGCAGCGCATGAATCACCGATTGACGCCGGATCGCCTCGCGGTCGCCCGAGAAAAGTCGGCGTTCGCAGGACGGCTTCATTTCCCCGCTGTGATCCCGGAGGCACCAGCCGAAGCAAACGGTACCCACCGGCTTCTCAACCGAGCCGCCCGTCGGCCCGGCGATGCCGGTAATCGACAACGAAATCAAGGCATTGGAATGCTCGAGCGCACCGGCGGCCATTTCCCCGGCGGTTTCGAGACTGACCGCGCCAAAATTTTCAATGGTGAACATACGTACACCAAGCATATCCGACTTTGCGGCATTTGAATAGGTGACGAAGCCGCGGTCAAACCACGCCGAACTCCCGGCCGTGTGAGTGATCACTTGCGCTGCCCACCCCCCGGTGCAGGATTCGGCCGTTGCGACCGGCAAATTGCGCTCACGACAGATCGCGCCAACGGCTTCTGACAGAGCAATCAGTTCGCTATCCATCTAGATGAATCGGTCGACGATGGCCTTGAACAACGCGAGGGTCAGCACCGTGTAGGCACCGGCAATCACGTCGTCCATCATGACGCCGAAGCCGTTCTTCACCTTTTCGTCGAAGTAGTTGGCGGGCGCCGGCTTCATGATGTCGTAGAAGCGGAACCAAAGGAAAGCAGCCAGTTGCCAGAGCCAGCCGGCTGGGGTGAGCAGCAGCACGGCCCAGAAGGGCACGATTTCGTCCCAGACAATGCTGCCGTGATCGACGACGCCAAGCGCCCGGCCGGTGATATGACAGGCGGTCACGCCGAGGGCGAAGGCCAGCAGCAGGAAGACCGCAAGGGCCGGATCATCGGGAAAGAATCCGCGCAGCACGGGATAGGTGATCCACGCGAACAGCGTGCCAGCCGTGCCGGGCGCAAAGGGCGAGAGGCCGCTGCCAAAGCCGCAAGCGATCAGGTGCGCCGGATGGCGAAACAAAAAGGCGGTGGGTGGTGCGGATGCCTTGGCCATGGGCGGGGAATCAGGCGAAATGGTCGAAACCGCGCTGCGTAATCTCGACCGGACTCCCGGCACCGTCGAAGATGGCCAGCTGCCCGGCCGGCCCGGCTTCGGTCTTGCCGAGGCAGGTCAGCGGCAGGTCGAGTTCCTCGGAAAGCGACACGATGTCGACATGGTTGATCGCCGGCGCGGTGAAGATCAACTCATAGTCGTCGCCACCGGCCAGATAGGCATCGCGTTCGATGCCCGGCGCGGGCAGTGTCTCGAGTCGCAAGGTGGCGGCGAGGCTCGATGCCTCGAGCAGGTGCCCGAGGTCGGCCAGCAATCCATCGGAAACATCGATGCACGACGAGGCCAGCCGGCGCAAGGCGAGCCCGAGTTCCACGCGGGGCTGGGGACGATGCAGGGCGGCGAGGCAGACGGACAGCGCGGGCTCGGTGAGTTCAACGCGCCCCTGCAAGTGGGCCAGACCCAGTGCGGCGCGGCCAGGCATGCCCGAGACCCAGATCTCTTCATAGAGATGGGCGCCTGACCGCAACAGGGCCTGCCCGGACGGGACTTCCCCGAAAATGGTCACGCAGAGATTGCGCGGCCCTTTGGTCGTGTCGCCCCCGATGATGTCAACGCCGAACTCTTCAGCGCAGGCAAAGAAGCCCTGGGTGAATTTCTCGAGCCAGGTTTCGGTCGCGGCCGGCAGCGCGGCAGCCAGTACCGCCCAGCGCGGCAGTGCGCCCATCGCCGCCATGTCGGAGAGATTGACCGCCAGCGTTTTCCAGCCGAGGTCACCCGGTTCGGCATTGGGCAGGAAATGCGTGCCGGCGACCAGCATGTCGGTGGAGACCACCAGTTCGCAACCGGGCGCGGGACGCACGATGGCGGCATCGTCGCCGACGCCGAGGACGGTGTGGCGCGCCGGGCGGCGGAAATAGCGGTCGATCAGGGCAAATTCGGATGGCATGCCCGAATATTACTTTGCCGCGCTCATTTGGCGATAACTTCAACCGGGCGCAATTCCGGCGCCAGCTTGTCGAGTACGCCATTGACGAACTTGTGTCCGTCGGTGCCGCCATAGGATTTGGTCAGCTCGATCGCCTCGTTGATGATGACGCGATAGGGCGTCTCGGGGTGGTCGCGCAACTCGCAGGCCGCGATCAGCAGGATGCTACGTTCGATCGGCGATACTTCCGCCCAGGGCCGTTCGATGTGGGGTTCGAGCATGGCCTGCAACGCGGGCTGGTCGTTCAGCACCCCGTCGAGCAGGCTGTCGTAGAGCGCGCGATGGGCCTTGTCGAACCCGGCGACCGACTCGGCCTGCACGATGATGGCCGCGGCATCCTGCCCGCCGATCAGGTGCTGGTAGAGGCCTTGGACGACGAACTCGCGCGCACGATGGCGCGGGCTCGTGGGTGCCCGGGACGGGTGCGCCGGGCGGGACGGCTTGTCGGCGGCCGCGGTCACTTCACCGCTTTCATCAGGTTCGCCATCTCGACGGCGCATTGTGCGGCTTCCATGCCCTTCTGGGTCATGCGCACCTCGGCCTGATCGTCGTTTTCAACGGTCAGCACGGCGTTGGCGATCGGGATGCCGGTCGTCAGTTGCACGTCGGTGACGCCGCGCGCCGATTCGTTCGAAACGATCTCGAAGTGATAGGTCTCGCCACGGATCACGCAGCCGAGGGCCACCAGCGCGTCGTACTTGCCCGATTGCGCCATCGTCTGCAGCGCGAGCGGGATTTCCAGCGCGCCAGGCACGCTGGCGAGCATCACGTCCGTCACGCCGAGGTGGGTCAATTCGTGGCAGCAGCCCGACAGCAGGCCTTCGCCGACGCTCTTGTTGAAGCGCGCCATGACGATGCCGATGCGCAGTCCGGCCCCGGCGAGGTTGGGCTCGATCTCGCGCAGGTCGTCGCAACGGGCGACCGGCGTGGCGTCATTCGTTCTCGGGGTAAAGCTCATGACAGCTCCTCCGGCGTGAGATAGCCGCAAATTTCCAGTCCAAAGCC
The DNA here is from genome assembly GCA_964617225.1 of uncultured Methyloversatilis sp. Lineage (GTDB taxonomy): Bacteria > Pseudomonadota > Gammaproteobacteria > Burkholderiales > Rhodocyclaceae > Sulfuricystis. The sequence goes on along the minus strand of CAZTWA010000131.1, from coordinate 3,999 downwards.
GGCCATGCTGGGCATCTTGCGCGGGCTGGCGAGCAGGCGCATCTTGCCGACACCCAGGTCGCGCAGGATCTGCGCGCCGATGCCGTAGAGGCGCGGATCCCACTTCTGCGCCGGGCGCACGCCGTTGGCGCGCAGCGTGTTGAGCAGGTCCTTGCCGGCTTCCGGCCGGTGCAGCAGCACCACGACGCCGTTGCCTGCCTTGGTGATGGTCCGCAAGGCCTGGTCGACACTGAAGCTGTGGCGCGTGTTGCCGCAGTCGATGAAGTCGAGCACCGACACGGGTTCATGCACGCGCACCAGCGTCTCGGTTTCGGGCTTGATCTCGCCACAGCTCAAGGCCAGATGCACGTCGCCGCTGGTCTGGTCGGCGAAGGCGCGCAGGCGGAAGCTGCCTTGCGCGCAGAGGACTTCCTTGTCCGCCACGACCTCGATGAGCTTGTCGTTCTCGGCGCGATAGTGGATCAGGTCGCGGATCGTGCCGATCTTGAGCTTGTGCTTGGCGGCAAATTCGAGCAGCTGCGGCAGGCGCGCCATCGAGCCGTCCTCGTTCATGATCTCGCAGATCACGGCGGCCGGTTCGCAACCCGCCATCTGGGCGAGGTCGCAGCCCGCTTCGGTATGGCCGGCGCGCACCAGCACGCCCCCCTTCTGGGCCATCAGCGGGAAGATGTGACCCGGCTGGACGATGTCGGCCGGCTGGGCATGCTTGGCCACGGCAACGCGCACGGTGCGCGCGCGGTCGTGGGCCGAGATGCCGGTGGTGACGCCCTCCGCCGCCTCGATCGATACCGTGAAGGCGGTGCCGTGCGGCGTGCGGTTGTTGCGCACCATGAGGGGCAGGTCGAGCTGGCGGCAGCGCTCTTCGCTGAGGGTCAGGCAGACCAGTCCGCGCGCATGGGTGACCATGAAGTTGATCGCTTCGGGCGTCACGTAATCGGCGGCGAGGACGAGATCACCCTCATTCTCGCGATCCTCCTCGTCGACGAGGATGACCATCTTGCCGGCGCGCATGTCGGCGACGATGTCTTGTACTGGGCTGATGCTCACGATGGCGGCTCCGTGGGGGAAGCCGCGCATTCTACGCTGTGCACCCGAAAGTCAGCGCTGGCGGGACGGCACGAAACGGCCCCCGGCTAGAACTCGAAACCGAGGTTCAGCGAATCGAAGCGCTGCGTGCCGCCGCCGCCAGCCGCGGTGCGGAACTCTTCGCTGCGGTGGATGCGGGTCCAGGAAAACCGCAGCTGGTCGATGCGGAAGCCGAACCCGAGCGACAGGTCGCGGACATGCCGGTTGCGCTCGACCGATGGCCCATCGCGAAATACCGGGCCGTCGAGGAAGATGTTGTGTGCCACCAGCCGGTGATCGACGCCGGCATACACCCCCCACGAGGTGCCCTGATAACCCTTGGCGCCCTGCGCGCGCGTGCCGTGCAGCATCGCGCCGCCGGGCTCGATGGTGTCCGGTCCGTAGCCGGTCAGGCGCGAGCCCAGCCGCAGCGTCAACCCCGCGCGGGCGTGCGTCATCACCGTGCCGAGGCTGCCACCGCCATGCAGGATCACGTCGCCGTGGTCATTGCCGAAGCGCCGTTTCTGCAGGTAGGAAATCATGAAGGCCGGTTCCGTGGGGGCCTGGTTGTCCCAGCCTTTCGGCTGCTGCACGCCGACCAGGTGGTGCCAGGTCTTCTGCACCTCCTCGCCCAGCGCCGCCGGGCCGACGACGCCGACATCGAACTCCACCGTATCGAGCCGGTTGTTGCGCGCGCGCTGCGCCACGCCGCCCAGGTAGAGCCAGGCCGCCCACGGGCGGTCGTTCGGCTGCGCCGTCGCGATCGTGATGTCGCGCGGGGTATACATGTTCTGGCCAAGGAACAGGCCAACCTGCACATCGTCGCCGTTGTCGGGATCGAAGCTGCGCAGCACGTTGGCCGCCGGGTTTTGCAGCAGTTCGAAGGGCAGGCCGATGCCGAGCTTGATGCCATTGGTGTAGTAGCGGTCGGTGCGCGCCAGCATGTCGTTTTCGACGAACAGCTGGATCTCGCTGCCGGCCGGCGGCGTGGCGTCCGCCAGGGATGCGGCAGTGGCGGGCAACCCGAAGATGGCGAGGAGCAGGAAGGCGAGGGGTCTGGACAGCATGGCCTGAATGGGGCGAGATTTGGAGTAAAACAATGGCACATTCTAGCGGCGTCCACTCGACCACCCCGGTACCCCTGCCCCCTTATCGACCATGCATACGGCCGCCTTGCTCCTGATCGTCCTGTCCGCCGGACTGGCCAGCCAGTGGGTGGCGTGGCGTATCCAGCTGCCGGCCATCGTCATCCTGATCGCCACCGGCCTGGTGCTCGGACCCGCCACCGGCATCATCGACCTGTCGTTGCCGCGCGAGGAACTGGCCGAGCTGATCGGCCTGGGCGTGGCGATCATCCTGTTCGAAGGCGGCATGGACCTCAAGCTCGGTGAATTTCGCCGCGTCGGCCACGGCATCGGCCGGCTGACCATCCTCGGCCCGCCCCTGGCCTGGCTGTTCGGCAGCCTGGCCGCCCATCATCTGGCCGGCCTGAGCTGGCCGGTGGCCTGCGTGCTCGGCGCGATCCTCGTGGTGACGGGACCGACGGTCATCCTGCCCCTGCTGCGGCAGGCCCGGCTCAACAAGGAGTCGGCCTCGCTGCTGAAGTGGGAAGGCATCGTCAACGACCCGATCGGCGTGCTGCTGGCGGTGCTGACCTTCCAGTACTTCACGCTCGCCGGCAGCGGCGTCAACCAGATTCTCTACGCCGTCGGCGCTGCCATCGCCGCCGCGGCACTGCTCGGCGGGCTGGGCGGCTGGCTCACGGGTTGGTTCTATCGCCAGGGCAAGGTGCCCGAACACCTCAAGGCCCCGATCCTGATGGTGCTGGTGCTCGGGGTCTACTGGTCGAGCAACCTCGTCCAGCACGAGGCCGGACTGCTGAGCGTCACGGTCATGGGACTCGTCGTCGGCAACACGAAGCTGGTCGAGCGCGAGGACCTGCAACGGTTCAAGGAAAACCTCACGGTCGTGCTGCTGTCGGTGCTGTTCATCATCATTCCGTCGCAACTCGAAGCGCGCCATCTCGACCAGTTCGACGCGCATACGGCAGGGTTCGTCTTCGCCGTGCTGCTGGGCGTACGGCCCCTGACTATCCTGCTCGCGACGCTGGGCGCGCCGATGCGCACGGCCGACAAGCTGCTGCTGGCCTGGGTCGCGCCGCGCGGCATCGTCGCCGCGGCAACGGCGGGCATCTTCGGCCCGGCACTGGTGGCGGCCGGCTACCCGGACGCCGAGAAGCTGCTGCCCATGGTGTTCCTCGTCATCATCGTCACCGTGCTGGCGCACGGCCTCACGCTGGGCAGCCTGGCCCGGCGGTTCGGGCTGGCCGCGAAGAGCGCCAACGGGCTGCTGATCGTCGGCGCGTCGCCCTGGACCATCGCGCTGGCGAAAGTGCTGCAGAAGCTCGAAATCGATGTACTGCTGGTGGATGGCGCCTATCACCGCCTCAAGGCCGCGCGCATGGAAGGCATCGGGGTCTATTACGGCGAGATCCTCTCCGAGCGCGCCGAAGAGACGCTGGAAACCCAGCACCTCAGCCACCTGCTGTGCGCGACCGAAAACGATTTCTACAATGCCCTCGTATGCAAGGCGCAGGGCCGGCATTTCGGACGCCACCGCACCCTGCAGCTCGCCACGCACCAGGAATCGAGCCATGAACACAAGCGCCTCACCCTCCAACAGCGCGGCTACATCGCCTTCGACCCGGCCGCCGATTACGAGACGCTGAACCAGCGCCTCGCCGAAGGCTGGAAGATCCAGGTTGCCGAGCTGGCCGAGGCAGCGACCTGGACGCAGCTGAAAGAACGCCTCGGCGCGACGGGTGACGACTGGATACCCTTGGGCACGGTCACCTCGGACGATACGCTCCGGCTGTTTTCGAGCGAGCAGTCGCTGACGCCGGAAAAAGGCTGGACCGTGCTGTATTTCGCGCCG
>CAZTWA010000130.1:6069-7473 GCA_964617225.1 uncultured Methyloversatilis sp. | reverse complement strand
GTGCCGTTCCGCCCGCCCTGACTTTCCCTAAACGTGGATCGCGTGGCCCAGTGCGCGCAGCGCGGCCTCCTGTACTGCCTCGCCGAGCGTCGGGTGCGCGTGGATCGTGCCCGCGATGTCTTCGAGGCAGGCGCCCATCTCGATCGATTGCGAAAAGGCGGCGGCCAGTTCCGCGACACCACGCCCGACGGCCTGCCAGCCGAGGATCAGGTGGTTGTCGCGTCGCGCGACGACGCGCACGAAGCCGCTGGCCGATTCGAGTGTGAGCGCGCGGCCGTTGGCGGCGAAGGGGAAGTGCGCGTGCAGGCAGTCGATGCCGGCGGCTTCCGCTTCCTGCGGCGAGGGGCCGACGACGACGACTTCCGGATCGGTGTAGCAGACCGCCGGGATCGCGGCGGGCACGAACTGCCGGCGCTTGCCGGCGATGAGCTCGGCGACCATCTCGCCCTGCGCCATCGCGCGGTGCGCGAGCATCGGCTCGCCGGTCAGATCGCCAATCGCCCAGACGTTGCGCATCGAGGTGCGGCATTCCGCGTCGATGTGGACGGCGCGGCCACTCATTTCCAGGCCGAGCGCTTCCAGCCCCCAGCCGGCGCTGCGTGGCTGGCGGCCGATGGCGATGAGCACGCGGTCGGCGGGCAGTTCGCGTTCCTCGCCCGCGAGGTTGCGGATGCGCACGGCGTTGCCGGCAGCATTCAAGCCGCGTACCGTGCAGCCGGTGTGTGCCTCGATGCCGAGCGTGCGCAGCGAGGCGGCGACCGGCTTGGTGAGTTCCTCGTCGTAGGCCGGCAGGATGCGCGCTTGCGCTTCGACGACGGCGACGTCGACACCCAGCTTGCGATAGACGATGCCGAGTTCGAGGCCGATATAACCAGCGCCGACGACGACCAGTTTTTTCGGCAGCGTGGCAGGCGCGAGCGCTTCGGTGGAGGAAATCACGTTGTTTCCGAACGGCAGGTTCGGCAGCGCCGTGGCGACCGAACCGGCGGCGAGCAGCAGATGTTCGCAGCCAATGCGCCACGGGTCGCCGCCGTCAGCGGGCTTCACCTCGACGGTCTTGCCATCGATGATGCGCACCCAGCCGCGGACGACGCGCGCGCCGGCCTTCTTCAGCAAGGCTGCCACGCCACTCGTGAGCTGGGTGACGACGCCGTCCTTCCAGTGCACCGCCTTGGCGATGTCGATGGCGGGCGATTGCACCGTGATGCCCAATGGCGAATCGCCGGCGAATTGCCGCGTCTTTTCGAATTCGTCGGCGACGTGGATCAGCGCCTTCGACGGGATGCAGCCGACGTTGAGGCAGGTGCCGCCCAGGTATTCGCCCTCGACCAGCACGGTGGGGATGCCCAGTTGCGCGGCGCGGATTGCGGCGACATAGCCGCCGGGACCACCGCCGACGACGAG
>CAZTWA010000130.1:4745-5969 GCA_964617225.1 uncultured Methyloversatilis sp. | reverse complement strand
GCCGCGCACGCACTGGATGAATTTCGCCGCGTCCATGCCGTCGACGACGCGATGGTCGAAGGACGAGGAGAGGTTCATCATCTGGCGCGCCACGACCTGGCCGTTCTTGATCATCGGCCGTTCGACCATGCGGTTGACGCCGACGATGGCGACTTCCGGATAGTTGATCACCGGCGTCGAGACGATGCCGCCGAGCGAACCGAGGCTGGTGATCGTCAGCGTCGAGCCGGTGAGTTCGTCGCGTGTTGCCTTGCCCGTGCGTGCAGCCTCCGAAAGGCGCGCTACTTCGGTGGCGGCCGACCAGAGGTCGAGCGTTTCGGCGTGGCGCAGCACCGGCACCATCAGGCCGCCGTCGGTCTGCGTGGCGATGCCCAGATGCACGGCGCCGTAGCGCGTGACGAGATCGGCCGCGTCGTCGTAGCGCGCATTCACTTGTGGAAATTCGCGCACCGCCAGCACGATGGCGCGCATCAGCAGCGGCAGCAGTGTCAGCTTGCCGCGCGTCGCGGCGTACTTGGCGTTGAGCTGCTGGCGCAGCGCTTCGCACTCGGTCATGTCGATTTCCTCGACATAGGCGAAGTGCGGAATATGCTGCTTTGCTTCCTGCATCTTCTGCGCGATCTTGCGGCGCAGGCCGATGACCGGGATGGCTTCCTCCCACTCGAGGCGCGCACGCTGGGCCGTCGGTGCGGACAGACCCTGCTTGCCGGCGATGTAGGTATCGACGTCCTCGCGTAGGATGCGGCCGGCCGGGCCGCTGCCGAACACGAACTGGAGGTCGATGCCACGATCCCAGGCGTATTGGCGCACGGCAGGCGAAGCGAGCGGCTTGTCACCGGGCTGGCGCAATTGCCCCGTTGTTTCCGTATGCCGTCTCGCCGGCGCTGACTTTTGAATTGGCGCTGGTGGTGCGACCGGTTCGACCGCTACGGGTTTTGGTAGCGTCGCGGCGGGTGCCGGCTTCGATTCGGGTTCGGGTACGGCAACAGCACTTTCGCGCAGGTTGCCCGCGCCTTCAACCTCAAGGCGGATCAGCTCGGTGCCGACCGCCAGCACGTCGCCGGCCTTGCCGCCGAGGGCGATCACCTTGCCGGCGACCGGCGAGGGAATCTCCACGGTGGCCTTGTCGGTCATCACGTCGGCGAGTGTCTGGTCTTCGACCACCGTGTCGCCGGGTTGCACGTTCCACGCCGCGAGTTCGACTTCGGCGATGCCTTCGCCGAT
>CAZTWA010000130.1:2229-4645 GCA_964617225.1 uncultured Methyloversatilis sp. | reverse complement strand
GCCCGTTTGAAGCCCTCGACGACGCGCGTCGGGCCAGGGAAGTAATCCCATTCCTGTGCATGCGGATAAGGCGTGTCCCAGCCGGTGACGCGCTCGATCGGTGCTTCGAGGTGATAGAAGCAGTGTTCCTGCACCAGCGCGACGAGTTCGGCGCCGAAGCCGCTGGTGCGCGTGGCCTCATGCACCACGACGCAGCGGCCGGTCTTCTTCACCGACGCGACGATGGTATCGAGGTCGAGTGGCCAGAGGCTGCGCAGGTCGATGATTTCGGCGTCGATGCCGCTTTCCTGCGCGGCCGCGTCGGCGACATGCACCATCGTGCCGTAGGTGATGACCGTGAGCGCGTTGCCCGGCCGATAGACGGCTGCCGAATCGAGCGGCACCGTGTAGTACCCGTCCGGGACCTCGCCGAGCGGATGCTTCGACCACGGTGTCACCGGCCGGTCGTGGTGGCCGTCAAATGGGCCGTTGTAGAGCCGCTTGGGCTCAAGGAAGATCACCGGGTCGTCGCATTCGATGGCCGCGATCAGCAGGCCCTTGGCGTCATAGGGATTCGACGGCATCACCGTGCGCAGGCCGCAGACGTGGGTGAAGAAGGCTTCCGGACTCTGGCTGTGCGTCTGCCCGCCATAGATGCCGCCGCCGCAAGGCATGCGGATCGTCAGCGGGGCGATGAACTCGCCGGCCGAGCGGTAGCGCAGGCGCGCCACCTCGGAGACGATCTGGTCGGTGGCCGGGTAAAAGTAGTCGGCGAACTGGATCTCGACAACCGGGCGTAACCCATAAGCACCCATGCCGACGGCGGTGCCGATGATGCCGCTCTCCGAGATCGGTGCGTCGAACACGCGCGAGGTGCCGTATTTCTTCTGCAGGCCCTCGGTGCAGCGGAATACGCCGCCGAAGTAGCCGACGTCCTCGCCGAAGATCACCACGTTGTCGTCGCGTTCCAGCATTACGTCCATGGCCGAGCGCAGGGCCTGGATCATCGTCATGGGTGTGGTGTTCACTTCGACCATGATCAGACCCCCAGTTCCTGGCGCTGCCGCAACAGATGCGCGGGCATGTCCTTGTAGACATCCTCGAACATCGACGCGGCGCTATGCACGTGGCCGTCGGCCAGTGAGCCGTAGCTTTCCGCCTCCTTCTGCGCGGCGGCGATTTCGGCTTCGAGTTCCTGCTGGGCGGCGGCGTGCTGCTCCTCGGACCATTCGCCGCGTGCGATCAGGTGCTGCTTGAGGCGCACAATCGGGTCGCCGAGCGGGAAGTGTTCCCAGTCGTCGGCGGGTCGGTACTTGGTCGGGTCGTCCGAGGTCGAGTGCGCGCCGGCGCGGTAGGTGACCCATTCGATTAGCGTCGGGCCGAGGTTGCCGCGCGCGCGGTCGGCGGCCCAGCGCGAGGCGGCATAGACGGCGAGGAAGTCGTTGCCATCGACGCGCAGCGAAGCGATGCCGGCGCCGATGCCGCGCGCGGCGAAGGTGGTGCCCTCGCCGCCGGCGATGGCCTCGAAGGTCGAGATCGCCCACTGGTTGTTGACCACGTTGATGATCACCGGCGCGCGATAGACGTGGGCGAAGGTCAGCGCGGTGTGGAAGTCGGCCTCGGCCGTCGAGCCGTCGCCGATCCAGCCAGACGCGATCTTCGTGTCACCCTTGATCGCCGACGCCATGCCCCAGCCGACGGCTTGCGGCATCTGTGTCGCGAGATTGCCCGAGATGCTGAAGAAGCCGTACTTGCGGTAGGAGTAGAGCACCGGCAGCTGGCGGCCCTTCATCGGGTCGCGCTCATTCGAAAAGAGCTGGCACATCAGCTCGACGAGCGGCACGTCGCGCGCCATCAGCAATCCCTGCTGGCGGTAGGTAGGGAAGTTCATGTCGCCCGGTTCGAGCGCCAGCGCGTGGGCGACGGCGATGGCTTCCTCGCCGAGGCACTGCATGTAGAAGGAGAGCTTTTTCTGCCGCTGGGCGATCAGCATGCGCGCGTCGAAGATGCGCGTCTTCAGCATCGTGCGCAGGCCGAAGCGCAGTTGCTCGGGCGACAGGTCGGGCACCCACGGGCCGATGGCATGGCCGTCAGCGTCGAGCACGCGAATGAGCGCGAAGGCGAGGTCGCTGGTGTCGACGGGCTGGGTGTCGATCGGCGGTCGGCGTACGGCGCCGGCGGGCGAAAGATGCAGGTAGGAAAAATCGGTGTGTTGTCCCGGCCGTCCGGTGGGCTCGGGCACATGCAGCCGCAATGGTACCAATGGCGCAGTTTGGCTCATTTCACTCCTCGCGTGATCGTGTCGTGCGTTGTCGTGACTGGCGCGGCGCGTGGCGGGTAAGCCCGTGCCGACCGAGTGTTGCAGTGCGGAGGGGATTGCCTTCCTGACCGCTGCGCGCAGTATCCACCGACAGCGGGGCCGGCGTCAAACAGGAAA
>CAZTWA010000130.1:0-2129 GCA_964617225.1 uncultured Methyloversatilis sp. | reverse complement strand
GCGATGTTCAGCAGGGGGTGGGCGGGCAGCTGGCCGAAAACCAGCGGCCGGATCAGCTCGACGGAGTGCGACAGCGGCAGCCAGACGGCGACAGACTGAACCGCGGTCGGCAGCTGGTCCATAGGGAAGAACACGCCGCACAGCAGCACCATCGGCGTGATGAACAATGTGAAGTAGTACATGAAGAAATCGTAGGACGGCGAGACGGCGGTGATGACCAGCCCGAGCGCGGCGAAGCACAGTCCGGTGAGGAAGATCGCCGGCAGTGCCCACAGGGCGAGCGGGCCGTCGACGTAGCCGAGTACCCCGATGACCGCGAGAATCGCCACGCCGGACAGGCTGGCCTTGGCGGCGGCCCAGAGGCATTCGCCGGCGAGCACGTCGTCGAGCGAGACGGGGGCGTTCATGATCGCCTCCCAGGTACGCTGCACATGCATGCGCGAGAAGCCAGAGTAGAGCGCTTCGAAGGACGCCGCGTTCATCGTCGAGGCGCAGACCGTGCCGGCGGCGAGGAAGGCAATGTAGGAAACGCCGCCGACCTGCGGCAACAGTCCGCCGAGTCCGTAGCCGAGGCCGAACAGGTAGATCATGGGATCGGCGAGGTTGCCCAGCAGCGAGGGCAGGGCCAGCTTGCGCCAGACGAGGAAGTTGCGACGCCAGATGGCGAAGGCGCGCGGCGAGAGATCGGGGAAGTAGAGACGCATCGCTAGTCTCGCAGCTCGCGGCCGGTGAGCTTGAGGAACACATCCTCGAGACTGGCGGGCCGGTGCAGCGATTTCAGTTGCGGCTGGCCGGCCAGATGCGCCAGCAGGGGCGCGGCGTCCTCGACGTAGCAGAAGGCGGTCTCGCCGCTGACCTCGCAGCGACGGCTGAAACGGCCGGCCTCGGTGGCTGCCCAGCGTTCCGCGCCATCACCGTAGACCTCGACGACCTGTGGCTCGATGCGCTCGGCGATCAATGTCCGGGGCGCGCCCTCGGCGATCAGCCGGCCGGCGTCCATGATGGCGAGCCGGTCGCACAGGCGCTCGGCCTCGTCCATGAAGTGCGTGGTCAGGAGGATGGTCTTGCCGGCGGCGAGCAGTCGCTTGAGTCGATCCCAGATCAGGTGGCGCGCCTGCGGGTCGAGGCCGGTGGTCGGTTCGTCGAGCACCAGCAGGTCGGGATCGTTGACCAGCGCCCGCGCCAGCGTGAGGCGGCGCTTCATGCCGCCCGACAGGCTGCGGATATTGCCGCGCTCCTTGCCGGCGAGTCCGGCGAACTCGAGCAGCTCCGGGATGCGCGCGGCCAGGGTGGCGTCAGACAGGCCGAAGTAGCGGCCATAGACGAGCAGATTTTCGGCGAGGCTGAAATCCGGGTCGAGGTTGTCGAACTGCGGCACGACGCCGATGCGGGCACGCGCCTCGCGCCCGCGCGCAGGCACGGGTTCGCCGAGCACGCGCACCGCGCCGCTGTCCGGTGCCGTCAGGCCGAGGCAGCAGCGCAGCGTGGTCGTCTTGCCGGCGCCGTTCGGACCGAGCAGGCCGTAGCATTCGCCGCGCTCGATATGGAATGACAGGCCATCGACTGCGGCCTTGTCACCATAACGCTTGACGAGCCGGTCGACGCTCAGGGGGAAATCAGGGGTTTCTATTTTTCGATCCTGAACCCGGCCACGCTTTGATCGAGGGATTCCGCCATGCCCGACATCGCCTGGGCGCGCTGCGTGCCGTCGTGCGCGGCGTCGCGGATCTGGCCGATCAGTTCGGCGATGCGCGTGATGCTTTCGCCCACCTGGTGCACGCTGCCCTGCTGCCGGTCCGTCGCCTGCGCGATTTCGTCGATCAGCCGCGTGACCTCGGCGGATCCGGAAACGATCTCGCCTAGTGCGCTGCCGGCTTCGCGCGCCTTGGTGACGCCCGCCGCCGCGGTTTGCGCGCCTTCGCCGATGGTGGTGACCGTCTGGTCGATCATGTGATGGATGTCGCCGATCATCGTGCTGATTTCGCCGGTGGCCGTGGTCGTGCGTTCGGCGAGCTTGCGCACCTCGTCGGCGACGACGGCGAAACCGCGGCCCTGTTCGCCGGCGCGCGCGGCTTCGATGGCGGCGTTGAGCGCCAGCAGGTTGGTCTGGTCGGCGATGTCGTGGATGG
>CAZTWA010000129.1:0-7640 GCA_964617225.1 uncultured Methyloversatilis sp. | reverse complement strand
CGTCTGCGCCGCCTTCCATCTTGCCGTAGCCCATGGTGCCGACGTGGATGCCGGAAGCACCCTGCAGGCGGGACATCTTGGCCAGCACGAAGGCGGTGTAACCGCGCACGGAAGACGGCGAGGTGATCGCGCCGTGACCAGCACGGTGATAGTGCAGGTACTGTTGCGGGTACTGGCGACGGGCGGTGGTGATCATGCCGGGGCCGCCGACATAACCGTCAACCAGGAAGGCCACCTTGTTGGCATCCGGGCCAAAGGTTTCCAGGATGTAATCGGCGCGGGCGAGCATTTCGTAATGGTCGTCGGCGGTGATGTTGGCGGAGAACAGCTTGGCCTGGCCGGTTTCGTCCTGGGCGCGCTTCATCGCGTCGTACACCAGCGGGTAGACCTTCTTGGCCGGGCAGAACACCTGGTTGCCCTGGGGTTCGTCGTTCTTGATGAAGTCGCCGCCGAGCCAGAACTGGTAGGCGGCCTTGGCGAACGGCTCGGGACGCAGGCCCAGTTTCGGCTTGATGATGGTGCCGGCGATGTAGCCGCCATTTTCACGGGGACGACCGAGGATGTCCCACAGGTCGGTAATGTCCTTGGCCGGACCGTCGAATAGGCGCAGCATGGACCAGGGTACATAGAAATCCTGCATCTGCAGATGCTTCACGTCGCCCATGCCCTGGTTGTTGCCGATCGCCAGCGTCAGGAACGACACCAGCATGGCGCGGCCGTCGGTCACGTTGCGGTCGAACAGGTCGTTCGGGTAAGCGACTTTCATCACGCCCTTGGCTTCGTCGATGAAATACACCAGCGCATCAACGCCCTTGGTGAAGTCGTCGGTGGTGGAAACCTCGACGTTGGTACCGGTGGAAGACTCGGCGGCGATGTGGGCCGCGACTTCCAGATAACCGTAGCCCGTAGCGGGCTGCATGTGATAGGCAACGAGGATGTGCTTGTCGCCCTTGATGAGGTCTTCTTCCTTGAGGCTCAGGTCAGCGTAGCGTCCGGATTGATCCATGGTCCCTTCTCCTTTGTGTGTAGTGTGGTGTGTTGCGCTTAGTGTTGTATCGCTCGAATGACCGGCATGTTAGTAAGGTCATACCATAAATAACAGTCACGTTTTTTTATGCCGACGATAAGCTGTTCTCGAAGATGTTGAACAACTCGCCGAGCGTCGTCCCGGCCAGATCGGGCAGCACGGCCAGCGCGCCCGAAAAGTCCTGGCCGCGCGTGTATTCACTCTCGGTGACGAGTGTCGGAATGCCCGCGGCGAGGCTCGACTTGACGCCGTTTTCGGAATCCTCCAGCGCGAGGCAGGCCGTGGCCGGCAAGCCGAGCCGCTCCAGCACCCAGAAGTAAACATCCGGGGCCGGCTTCTTCTTTTTCGCCGCCGCGTCGCCGGCACCGATCACTTCGAACCACTGCATCGCGTCGGGCGCGAGGCTGGCGCGCAGGAGTACCTCGACATTCTCGGGTGAGGTGGTGGTGGCAATGGCGAGCCGCACGCCGGCGGCGCGCGCTTCGGCGATCAGCCGCGCGATACCCGGCCGTAGCGGGATGGAACCCGATTCGACGATGCGCACGTAATGCGCGGTCTTCGCGGCATGCAACACCTTGATCTGGTCATCGGCATCGGGGCGCTTTAGGAAATCCGGCGCGTACCGCTCGCAGAAGAAGCGCATGCGCTCCTTGCCGCCGGTGACGGCCAGCAGTTCGCCATAGAGCGCCTCATCCCAATGCCAGTCGAGCCCGGCATCAGCGAAGGCTGCATTGAAGGCAGGCCGATGGCCGTCACGCTCGGTATCGGCGAGCGTGCCATCGACATCGAATATCAGGGCTTGAAGTGTGGGCGTGTCGTTTTTCATGGGGCGCGAAGATAGCGGCGACAACCCATAAGCAACAGTCACGTTTTCTTATCGGAATGATAAGATTGGCGCCATAATAAAAGTCAGCGCCGGCAGTACGGCACTGTGATCAGGAGTAACGGAGATGAAACATGTCACCCTGCGCCAGCTCAAGGTGTTCGAGTCCGTGGCGCGTCACCTGTCGTTCTCGCGCGCGGCCGAGGAGTTGCATCTCACGCAGCCTGCGGTGTCGATGCAGGTCAAGCAACTCGAGGAACAGGCCGGCCTGCCCCTCACCGAAATGGTCGGCAAGAAGGTCTTTTTGACCGAAGCCGGTGAAGAGGTTGCGCGCCATGCTCGGCGCGTCGCCCAGCAGTTGCGCGAGGCCGGCGAGGCGCTTGATGCCTTGAAGGGCGTGCGGGGTGGCCGCCTGTCGATCGGCGTGATCAGCACCGCCAAGTATTTCGCACCGCGGCTGCTGGCCGAATTCCGGCGGCGCCAACCCGGAGTCGAGCTGCAACTCGGGGTTTACAACCGCGAAACCGTCGTGCGCAAGCTGGCCGAAAATGAAATCGACCTCGCGATCATGGGCCAACCGCCCCAAGAGTTTCCGACCGTGGCGGAAGCTTTCGCCGACCACCCGCTCGTCATCATCGCCGCCCCCGACCATCCGCTCGCCAAGAAAAAGCAGATCGATCCTGCCCTGCTCAACGAGGAGACTTTTGTCATTCGCGAACCCGGGTCGGGAACGCGGGCCACGATGGAACGCTATTTCGCCGATGCCGGCGTCGTACCCCAGCATTGCATGGAACTGATCAGCAACGAAACGCTCAAGCAGGCCGTCATGGCCGGATTGGGTCTGGCGTTCATTTCCGCGCACACGGTCAGTCTCGAATGCGAGGTGGGCCGCCTGGTTGTCCTGCCCGTCATCGGCACACCCATCATTCGCCGCTGGTATGTCGTTCAGCGCGCCGAAAAACTGCTGCTGCCCGTTGCCGACACTTTTCGCTCCTTCCTCATCGCCGAGGCGCCGGCCATGTTAGCGGGCAACACGCAAACCAGCGAAAGTAAAAGTCGGCGCTGACCGCACGGCTCACATGCCATTCCGCGAATCCGCCAGCAGAAGATTCCCACCGTGTCCGTTCATGGGGTTTTCCTCGCCTCATCGTGCAACCGCGCTGCCAGTTCCTCGGCCATCAGCAGCAATACCTGGTTGCGGATCTTGGCTGCGCCCTGGTGATAGTCACGCACGGTGCAGGGTACCGGTTCGTGCAAGGCGGTACGTCCCGCATCCTGAAAGTCTGTCCAGCAGATAACCGGCATGTCGTAAAGGCTGGAGTCGACCAGCACCCATTCGCGCTCGTCGAGCAGCAGGGACATGGGCGGCAAACTCTCCAGGCCGAAGCAGGTCTGCCGCGGGTTGTGCATCCAGTAGCGCCGCCAGACATTCCATGCCGCAGCCGGGATGCGCGAGGGGTATTCGTTCAGGGCGGGACAGTCGCGCAGGCGTTCGTACATGGTCAGCCGGCCTCTTCACTCGTCCTCGCCCAGTTCCGGATCCCAACCCTTGGCACGCGCCGTCTGAATCGCCCGCTCGTACAACTCGCCATGGCGCTTGAGCAGCTCCGGCGGCAGGCGGCTGGGCAGGTTGGCGACCTTGTCCCATTCGTTCTGCACGCGCTCCATCAGGTCCTGCATGCGGCCGCCGCTCCAACCGGTGCAATCCTCGGTTTCCGGAATCAGGCCGAACAGCCAGCCATCCAGCACGATGCGACCCAATTGCGTGAGCCCATGTTTGTCGTTGTTCAAGCCTTCGTACACGTTTTCCATGATCTTTCCTATCGGGTCAGGCCGGCGTACAGGAGCGGAAGTTTTTCTGGCAGGCGCTGCACATGATCCACCACCATGTAATTCTTCTGGCCAAAGATCCGCGAGACGTAGTTGTCGGCGCGCGGGTCGAGGCTCATGCAGTAGGTGGTGACGCCGAACTTTGCCACCTCTTCCACCGCTTTCTTGGTGTCGTAGCGCAGGTATTGCGGATCGCGGACATCCACGTCGGCCGGCTCGCCATCGGTGATGACGATCAGCAACTTCTTGGCCGAACGTTGCAGGTGCAGGTGGTGGCCGGCATGTCGGATCGCCGCGCCCATGCGGGTCGAGAGCTGGCCGGTCATGCCGGCGAGCTTCGCTTTCGGAATTTCATCCCAGCGCTGGTCGAAGTCCTTGAAGCGGTAATACTCGACATCGTGGCGGCCATCCGAGCAAAAGCCATGGATGGCGAACGGGTCGCCGACCTTGTCGATGGCATCGGCCAGCAGGACGCAAGCCTGTTGGGTGAGCTCGCGCACCGAGTACGCCTGATCCTGCACTTTTTCGTTGGTCGATTCCGACAGGTCGAGCAGTACCAGGATCGAGAAGTCGCGCGTCTTGCGCACGCTGCGCATCATGATGCGCGGATCGGGTTGGTTGCCGAGACGGATGTCGGTGAAGCTCGCGATCGCCGCGTTGATGTCGATCTCGTCGCCATCCTCGAGCCGGCGAATGCGCTGCACGCCCTGCGGCTGCATGGCATCGAGCAGGAACTTCATGCGGTGGATCTCGCGCTTGTACTGGGCGGTGATGCCCTCAATGATCTGCAGGTCGCCAGACTTCGCCCGCTTTTCCAGCACGGTGGCCCACGCGGGTCGTTCCAGCTGGATCTGGTAATCCCATTCGGAATAATGGAAGGGATCGGAGACCGGCTCCTTGCCTTCCAGCGCGTTGAAGCTCTTGCCGCCGCCCGGGTATTGGTCGCCGATGTTTTCATACGGGAACAGCTCGGTGCCGAGCACCCAGATCTCCTCGGCATCGTCGCCGGCCGTCTCGACATCGATCTCGTTGGCCATTTCCATCACGTTGACGACCTTGCGGACCTGCTTGACGGACTCGTAGCCGGCACTGGCGGCCTTGTTGAAATCGAATTCCTCGAATTCCCAGAAGTAGCGGTTGTCGTCGCGGTAGGGGGCGGTGAGCAGATCGGTGCGTGGATTGAACGGGATCCGCCTCTGGCTGAAACCGTGCGCGAGCTGGACGCCGATTTCCCATGAAGTATGGTTGCTGTCGAGCCTGTCCTGCGCGAGGGCGAACAGCGTACGCCCCTCGACGATCCAAGCATCGTCGTCCTGATAGCTGTCGTCGAGCAGGGCGCGGGCAAGACGATTGAGATAATCGCCCATGCTGTCCTTCATCTCGGGCGTGGCCGTGTGCAACTTGCTCCAGAGTTGCTTTAAGCCGGGAAAGCGCCGGATCGAGAGGGCTTCCACGCGCGCATCCTCGATGACACTGATCACCGCCATCTGCATGGGATTGAGTGCCTCGGCTGAAATCGGCTGTTTCGTTTCGACCACGTGGGCGGCGCAATGGGCGGCGGTGGCGCGATAGAGTTCGAGGCCGCTGACGCCCTCGTAATCATCAAACGCATCCGGCAGGTGCAGCAGGTAGTCCTCGATATACGGCCGGTAGCCCTCGCGGGTTTCGAAATCGCCCGACGTGGGGCGCATGAAGAAATCGCGGGCCCACAGCGCGCGCAAATACATGTTGATGCGCCGCTGCACGTCCACCAGCAGCGTGCCCTTGCGCTCCTTCTGCAGCATCGCCAGCGACTCCTTGGAATCGAGGCTGAAATAACGGATCTGCTCTTCGTAGTGGGTACGGTGGGCATGCGCGCCCCACAGCGCCCAGCGGCGCAGGCCGCCGAGCGTGAGGTGCTGGAACAGGAATTCCAGCTTGTCCAGCATCGGCCGCACGCCGCGCGGCGCTTGCGCGATCAGGGTATTGATGAATTGCAGGTACTTGATGAAGAGTTCGGCATCGCCCAGACGATTGGCGGCGATAGCCGAGGTGGCGAGCAGCAGCTCGATCACCGCGCCCGAAGTACGCGAGGCCAGTTCGAGGGACGCAGTGGCCAAGTCGCCGACGACATCCTCGCCGACTTCCTTGGCGACCATTGGCGCTTCCTCGATCCAGGTTTCGACCAGCGAGTCACCCTTGCCCAATCCGCGAATGGCGGCCGCGCCCTTCAGGTAATTATCCAGGCCGCGCGGCGAGAACACCTTGGTCGCTTCGTGCCAGTTGGCCCGCAACGCCTCCTGGCTGTGCGGCGACAGGTCTTCCAGGAGTTCGGCGTAGTCAGCAAGATTGAACGACATGGCGGACCGCCTTTAGAAGAAGGTGCTTACCGCGGCATCGAGCGCATCGCGCATGTCGGGATCGTCGGTGATCGGCCGTACCAGCGCAACGCGACAGGCGGCCTGCGGATTCACGCCCTTGGCGATCAGTGAACCGGCGTAGATCAGCATGCGGGTGGACAGGCCTTCGTCGAGGCCGTGACCCTTGAGGTTGCGCGAACGCTCGGCGATCGACACCAGCTTGCCGGCCATGTCGGCACTGGCACCGGATTCATGCGCCACGATTTCGGTTTCGATGGCGTGCTCGGGATAGGTGAAATCGAGGCCGCCGAAACGCTGCTTGGTGGATTGCTTCAGGTCCTTCATCAGCGACTGGTAGCCGGGATTGTAGGAAATCACGATCTGGAAATCGGGGTGGGCATGCACCAGCTCGCCCTTCTTTTCCAGCGGTAGTACGCGACGATTGTCGGTCAGCGGGTGGATCACCACCGTGGTGTCCTGGCGCGCCTCGACCACTTCGTCGAGATAGCAGATCGCACCGTGCCGCGCGGCAATGGCGAGCGGGCCGTCCTGCCACTCGGTGCCCTGGGCGGAGAGCAGGAAGCGGCCCACCAGGTCGGAGGCCGTCATGTCCTCATTGCAGGCGACAGTAATCAGCGGCTTGCCGAGCTTGTACGCCATGGCTTCGACGAAACGGGTCTTGCCGCAGCCGGTCGGGCCCTTGAGCATCATCGGCATGCGCACGGCGTAGGCCGCTTCGAACAGCTCGACCTCGTCGGCGACGGCGCGATAGTAGGGTTCCTGGGTGATGCGGTATTGATCGATGGGATTGCTCATTGATTCACTCCTTGACGGTTGGGCAGCTGTGTCTGCGCATGGCGCGCAACACTTGTAGCGCGCCATGCTCCACAGACTTAAACCGTCTTGCCGCGGAAGATCACCATCGCCGCGCCTTGCGACTGCTTGAAGTTGTCGTAGCCGATCAGGCGCACGTGGTTGTTGGGGTTGGCCTGGTGGCAGGCTTCGGCCTCGGCCAGCACGCGATCCACGTCGGTTTCGCCGAACATCGGCAGCTTCCACATGTACCAGTAGGAATCCATCAGGTACTCCGGCTCGATGTGCTCGATGGCCGGGTTCCAGCCCTTCTTCACCAGATACTCGACTTGCTGCTTGATGCTGGCCGCGTCCATCGCGGGCAGGTAGGAGAAGGTCTCGAATTTCCGGCTGGCGGGATCGGAGAGGCGGGAGTTGTAATCCATCACTTCAGACATTGCATTTCCTTTCGATTGGGTTGCGCGTGGGGCGGCTTACTTGTGGGCGACGTCCAGCTTGTCGACGGTGTCGAACTCGAACTTGATCTCTTTCCAGGTTTCCATGGCGATCTTCAGTTCGGGCGAGTGCTTGGCAGCTTCGGTCAGGATGGTCTTGCCTTCCTTCTCGACGGCGACACCCTTGTTGCGCGCTTCGACGCAGGCTTCCAGCGCGACGCGGTTGGCGGCGGCACCGGCGGCGTTGCCCCAGGGGTGGCCGAGCGTGCCACCACCGAACTGCAGCACCGAGTCGTCACCGAAGATGGTGACCAGCGCGGGCATGTGCCAGACGTGGATGCCGCCGGAAGCGACGGGCAAGACACCCGGCATGG
>CAZTWA010000128.1:0-7698 GCA_964617225.1 uncultured Methyloversatilis sp. | reverse complement strand
AGCGCGCCCTTCACCGACTTCGCCAGGTTGTAGAACTCGACCTGGTAGCGCGCGATGTCCTCGGGATTGGCGATGACCAGCCGGATGTCCTTCTTGAGGATCGGCTTGAGCTCGTCCTCCCAGCCGCGGATGTAGGGCTCGGCGGTGGCGATCACCACCTCGGTCGCGCGCACCTCGACCGGCAGGATGCGGAAGCGGCTCGCGTACGCGGAGCTCATCACGTCGGTGACGGCGGCGAGGTTCACCTTGAGCGGATCGATGTGGTAGTACTGCAACCCCACCCAGCCGGCCAGCCATTCGGTCAGCGTCTCGAGGTCAAGCAGGCGATGCGGCGGCTCGGGGGATTTCCAGCGCTGCTCGGCAATCACCGAAATCGGATGCGCGGCCCCGCGAAAGTAACGGCGTTCCTGGCGAAATTTCTCGGCCTCGGCGCGCGGCACCTTGCCGGCCTCGATCAGCGCATCGACGACTTCGAGGAGGGTCAGCCGGCGCTCCCCGGCTTTCTCGGATTTCTGTTTGGCATTGGCATCCATGAAACGCGACTATACCGCCAAAGTCAGCGCTGAAGCCGCTCGCAGCGAAGGGGGACCCGCCGCAGGCGGTGGCGCAGCGTCCGCGAGCGGTGCCGGGACGGCACGCCTCAGGCCGCCCGTAGCATCAAACCAGACGGTATATCGGCATGTACTGATAGGCATCTGATCCCTGAGTCATTGGCCGGGAGGTCTATAATTTCTGCGCTCACTCAAGGAAACATGCATGCGGATTGCGTTTGAACAAGAAGGAACGCCAGCCGCGCTGGGACGGCTGCTCGCCGAGTTGGATGCCGACCCCGCCGTCGGTGGTATTTTGGTACTCGCCTGCGACGAGAACGGCTTCACGAACGCGAACGTCGATGGCTGCCTCAAGTCCCTTGGCAAGCCGGTTTTCGGCGGGATATTTCCCCAGATCGTGTACGGCCAGGAACACCTGTCCCAAGGCATTATCGCGGTGGGCTTTCCCGCCCGCCCCAAGATCGCGCTGATCGACACCGTCTCGCGTGCCGATCTCGATTTCGACGAAGCCCTGCTGGAAGCCTTTCCCGACGTCACCAGCGACAAGGCGCAGTGCCTGTTCGTCTTCGTCGATGGCTTCGCCTCGCGGATCGGGGCCCTCATCGACGCACTCTTCAACGCCTTTGGCCTCGAGATCAACTACCTCGGCGGTGGCTGCGGCTCGCTGAGCCTGCAACCCAAGCCCTGTATCTTCAGCAATCGCGGCCTGGTGCAGGATGGCGCGGTGCTCGCCCTGCTCGACCTGCCGAGCGGCGTCGGTGTGGCGCACGGCTGGCAGCCCGTATCGGCGGCCTTCAAGGTTACGGAATCGAGCGGCAACATCATTCACAGCCTCGACTGGAAGCCGGCCTACGCGGTCTACCGCGAGATCGTCGAAGCACATTCGGGGCAGCGCTTCACGCCCGACAATTTCTTCTCGATCGCCAAGGCCTATCCCTTCGGCATTGCCAAGCTCGGCACCGAGATGGTGGTGCGCGACCCGCTGATGACGCAGGGAGACGCGCTGGTATGTGTGGGCGAAGTGCTGGAGGGATCGTTCGTGCGCGTCCTGCATGGCGACCAGGCCAGCCTGCTCGCGGCGGCAGCCCAGGCCCACGCCATGGCACGCACCGCCCTCGGCGACCATCCGGCCCATGCCGAGCTGTTCATCGACTGCATCTCCCGCGTGCTGTTCCTCGACGACCGCTTCCCCCTGGAACTGCAGGCCGTCCATGAACCGCAACTGCCGCTGATTGGCGCCCTCACCATCGGCGAGATCGCCAACAGCCGCAAGGACTACCTGGACTTCTACAACAAGACCGCGGTCGTCGGCATGTTCTGACGATGGAACACGACAAGCTCTACCAGTTCGAGATCCTGCATGAAATCGCGATGTCCATCGGCGCCAGCCTGGACATGGCGACGATGCTGAAAAGCAGCCTTCCACTCTTCCTGCGACGGCTAGATTGCACCATGGCCAGCGTGATCGCGATCCGCAATGGCCGGACAACACCCCTCTACACCCTGCCACGGAGCGCCAGCCTGGCGCAATTGGACAGCCTGCTGCACAACCATGCACAGCAGGCGGTAGCGGTCGTCGAGCGCGAGGGCCGTTTCGTCCACCGCTGGGTGCTCCCCGAGGTTGGCGTGCTGCTACTCGAACGCAGCGTTCCCCTCCCCGAGCCCCTGCAGCGCGAAATCGCGCCGATCGCGGCCAAGCTCGCGGTCGCCATCCAGGCCTGCGAGCAGTATGTCGACCTGGCGAAGGAACGCGGCTTCCTGCGCACGCTGATCGACACCCTGCCCGACCTGGTCTGGCTCAAGGACACCGAGGGTGTCTATCTGGGATGCAACACGCGCTTCGAACACTTTTTCGGTGCCCCGCGCGAAGCGATCGTCGGCAAGACCGACTACGATTTCGTCGCTGCCACCCTGGCCGATGCCTTCCGGCAAAACGACCGCATGGCGATGGAAAAGAACGGACTGACGGTCAATGAGGAAGAGATCCCCTTTGCCAGCGACGGCCATCGCGAACTGCTCGAGACCACCAAGACCCCCATGCGGGATTCGCGTGGACGGCTGATCGGGGTACTGGGCATCGGCCACGACATCACCGAGCGCAAGCGCACGGAGGACGAACTCGAGCGGCACCGCCACCACCTCGAGGAACTCATCGAAGTGCGCACGCACGACCTGGCACTTGCCAAGGATGCCGCCGAGGCCGCCAACGTTGCCAAGAGCGCCTTCCTCGCCAACATGAGCCACGAGATCCGCACCCCGCTGAATGCCATCACCGGCATGGCGCACCTGATCCGCCGCGGCGGCCTGTCGGCGAAACAGGCAGAGCAACTCGGCAAGCTCGAGCACGCCAGCGCACACCTGCTCGGCATCATCAATACCATCCTCGAACTGTCGAAAATTGAGGCCGGCAAGTTCTCCCTCGAGAAAACCGGCGTGCAGGTCGAAAGCCTGCTCGGCAACGTCATTTCGATGCTGCATGACCGCGCCCGCGCCAAGGGCCTGCGGCTCGCCAGCGCGGTCCAGCCGCTGCCGCCCAACCTGATGGGCGACCCGACACGCCTCCAGCAGGCCCTGCTCAACTACGCGACGAACGCGATCAAGTTCACCGACCGGGGCAGCGTGACACTCCGCGCGATGGCGGTCGAAGAAACGCCGGACGACGCGCTGATCCGTTTCGAGGTGAGTGACACGGGAATCGGCATCGAACCGGAATCCCTGTCCCGCCTGTTTTCGCCATTCGAACAGGCCGACAACTCGACCACGCGCAAATACGGCGGCACCGGGCTGGGACTGGCCATCACCCGAAAACTGGCCGAGATGATGGGTGGCGAAGCCGGGGTAGAGAGCACACCCCGCCAGGGCAGCACCTTCTGGTTCACGTGCCGCCTCAAGAAGGGCAAGGCACGCGCGCCCGTCCCATTCGTCAGTTCGGATGCCGGCGCAGACTTGAAGCGCCTGTACGCGGGGCGACGCATCCTCGTGGTCGAGGACGAACCCGTGAATCGGGAGATCAGCAGCCTCATGCTCGCCGACGCCGACCTGCAGGTTGACGCTGCCGAGGACGGGGCTCAGGCCGTTGCGATGACCGATGCCAACGACTACGACCTGATTCTGATGGACATGCAGATGCCTGTCATGGGCGGGCTCGATGCCACCCGGACGATCCGCGCCCGCAGCCGGGGCCGCCGCATCCCGATCCTGGCCCTGACGGCGAACGCCTACAGCGAGGACAAGGCGCGCTGCCTCGAAGCGGGCATGGACGACTTCATCGCCAAGCCGGTCGATCCCGACGTGCTGTATGCCACGCTGCTGCGCTGGCTGCAGCCCGCGGGCGGCTAGCCGCCCTCGCCCGGCGAGAGTCCCTCCCGCCACGCCGCCAGCTTGCGCTCGAAGCTCCACGTCGCATTGGCCGGGCTGGTCGAGGGCAGGATCAGGGTTGCGAAGCCCAGTGCCTGCAGTTGCGGCGCAAAGCGGCCGGCTGCCTGGCCATTGAAACAGATCCGGGGCAAGTCGTGCCGTCCCGCCAGCGCTGACTTTCGCAGCCCGGCGAAATCGTTGGGCGTGCCGTTGCGGATCGCGCTGTCGAGGCTGCCCGCGCGTTCGCAGCTCGCATAGACGTCCCAGATCGCGATGCCGGCGGCCCGCACCGCGGCTGTGCGGGATTCATAGTCCATCTCGAACAGCGGCTTCCCGATGACCGCAGCAAGGATCTTCCAGAACTGGTTCTGCTTGTGGGCGTAGTACTGCTGCGCGGCGAGCGAAGCCGCGGAGGGAAACGAGCCGAGGATCAGCACACGGGCCGCCGACCCGATCAGGGGCGGGAGGCCGGTCAGTCGCATGCTGCGGGTCACTTCACGGTCAGCAGGCTTTCGTCCCAACTTGCGTGCTTCTCGAAACCGAGCAGGTTGGCTGTCGTCGCGGCGATGTTCGACAATCCCGCCGTCTCGGTCTGCTTCAATCCCAATCGTCCGCCGCTGACGTTGTCGTAGAGGATCAGCGGCACGGGGTTCAGCGTGTGCGCGGTCTTGGCCTTGAAGCTGCCGTCCTTGTTGGTCTTCGGTTGCCCGGTTTTCTTGTCGAGCTCAACCATTTCGTCCGCGTTACCGTGATCGGCCGTCACCAGCGCGACGCCGCCGGCCGCATCGATGGCCTTCAACAGGCGTCCGAGCGCCAGGTCGACGGCCTCGATGGCCATCGTCGCCGCGCGGAAGTTGCCGGTATGCCCGACCATGTCGCCGTTCGCGTAGTTGCAGCGCAGGGTGTGGTATTGGCCGGTCTGCAGCGCCGCGATCATCGCGTCGGTGATTTCGGCCGCCTTCATCCACGGGCGTTGCTCGTAGGGCACGACGTCGCTCGGCACTTCCTGCCAGGTTTCGCCGTCAAATTTGTTCGAGCGGTTGCCGTTCCAGAAATAGGTGACGTGGCCGAACTTCTGCGTTTCCGAGCAGGCGAACTGCTTGATGCCGGATTTCGCGAACCATTCGCCGGTCGTGTCGCGGATCGCGGGCGGATTGACGAGGAAGCGCTGCGGGATCTTCAGGTCGCCGTCGTACTGCAGCATGCCGGCGTAGGTCACTTTCGGGAAGCGCACGCGCTCGAACTTGTCGAATGCCGCCTCTTCGAAGGCGCGGCTGATCTCGATCGCGCGGTCACCGCGGAAGTTGAAGAAGACGACCGAATCGCCGTCCCCGATCGTGCCAATCGGCTTGCCATCGGCAGCGATGACGAAAGGCGGCAGGTCCTGGTCGATCGTGCCGGGATGGCGCTCGCGCAGCGTCCTGACGGCCGTGGCACAGTCCGGGAACTGATCACCCTCACCCATCACATGAGTGCGCCAGCCCTTGGCCACCATGGCCCAGTTGGCCTCGTAGCGGTCCATGGTGATGGCCTGGCGTCCGCCCCCCGAGGCGATGCGCGCGTCGAACTGCGCATCACTCAACCCGGACAGGAAAGCCGCGAAGGGCTCGACGTAGTCGAGCGCGCTGGTTTCCGGCACGTCGCGCCCATCGAGCAGGACATGGATGCGCACCGTGCGAATGCCCTCGTCTTTTGCGCGGGCCACCAAGGCCTTGAGGTGGTCGATGTGGCTATGCACATTGCCATCGGAAAACAGGCCGAGGAAATGGATCACGCCCCGACCCGCCTTGGCGCCGACGACGATCTCGCGCCAGGCCTGGCCCGTCCAGATCGACCCGGACGCGATGGCGTCGGCCACCAGCGCGGCCCCCTGCGCATAGACCTGGCCGGCACCGATGGCATTGTGGCCGACCTCTGAGTTGCCCATGTCGCCGTCCGAGGGCATGCCGACGGCTTTGCCGTGGGCGCGCAGGCGCACGTTGGGATAGTTGGCGAACAGGCGATCGAGCGTGGGCTTGCGCGCCGCGGCGATCGCACTGCCGACGTCGTTTTTCGCGAGGCCATAGCCATCGATGACGATCGTCACGATCGGGCCGGCGACGCCGGGAAAGGCAGAGAGTTTGGGCAACATTGTTTCGGTTCCGCTGAAGAGTGAGCTGTCAGGCAGGATTTTCGCATTTCGTGGACAAAAAAACGGGACGCCCATGCGGACGTCCCGTTCCTTGGCCTGCAGGGGGTGTTACTTGCCGCCCAGGGACATGCTGAGCATCAGGTCGTTGATGCGCTTGACGAAGGTGGCCGGATCATCGAGCTGGCCGCCCTCGGCGAGCATGGCCTGCTCGAACAGCACGGCCGACCAGTCATCGAACTTGGCTTCCTCGTATTTCAGGCGCAGCACCACCGGATGCTTCGGGTTGATCTCGAGGATCGGCTGCGCGTTCGGCGCCTTCTGGCCCGCAGCCTTGAGGATGCGCGCCAAGTTGCCAGAAACGTCGTGCTCGTCGGCGACGAGGCAGGCGGGGCTGTCGGTCAGGCGGTGCGTGACGCGCACTTCCTTGACACGATCGCCGAGCGACTTGGCGATCTTGTCGGTCAGTTCCTTGAACTCACCGGCCTCCTTTTCCTGTTCCTGCTTTTCGGCTTCGTCTTCGAGCTTGCCGAGATCGAGGCCACCCTTGGCGACCGAGACCAGTTCCTTGCCCTCGAACTCGGTGAGGTGCGACACCACCCATTCGTCCACACGGTCGGACAGCAGCAGCACCTCGATGCCCTTCTTGCGGAAGACCTCGAGATGCGGGCTGTTGCGTGCCGCGTTGAAGGTCTCGGCAGTGACGTAGTAGATTTTTTCCTGCTCGGGCTTCATGCGGCCGAGGTAGTCGGCGAGCGACACGGTTTCTTCGGCGTTGTTGGCCTCGGTCGACGCGAAGCGCAGCAGCTTGGCGATCTTCTCCTTGTTGGCAAAGTCCTCGCCGACGCCTTCCTTGAGCACCTTGCCGAACTCGCCCCAGAACGTCGCGTACTTGTCCTTGTCATTCTCCGCCAGATCGGCCAGCAGGCCGAGCACCTTGCTCGTGCAGCCCTTGCGGATCGCCTCGATGTCCTTGCTTTCCTGCAGGATCTCGCGCGAGACGTTGAGCGGCAGGTCGGCGGAATCCACCACGCCGCGCACGAAGCGCAGGTAGAGCGGCATCAGCTGCTCGGCGTCGTCCATGATGAAGACGCGGCGCACGTAGAGCTTGATGCCGTGGCGGGCGTTGCGGTCCCACATGTCGAAGGGGGCGTGGGCCGGGATGTACAGCAGCTGGGTGTATTCGCTCTTGCCCTCGACGCGGGCATGCGTCCAGGCCAGCGGCTCGTCGTAGTCGTGGCCGACATGCTTGTAGAAGGCCTTGTAGTCGTCCTCGCTGACCTCGCTCTTCGGCTTGGCCCACAGGGCGGACGCCTGGTTGACAGTCTCTTCCTCGTCGGTTTCGACCTGGGCCTGCTTTTCCTCGTCCCACTTCTCGCCTTTCATCACGATGGGCTGGACGATGTGGTCGGAATACTTGCGGATGATCGATTTCAGCTTAAAGCTCGAGAGCAGGTCGTCCTGGCCCTCGCGCAGGTGCAGGGTGATCTCGGTGCCGCGCACCGGGCGCTCGATCATCGCGATGCTGAACTCGCCGCCGCCGTCCGATATCCATTCCACGCCTTGACCAGCCGCCTCGCCGGCACGGCGCGTGCGCACCGTCACCTGGTCGGCGACGATGAAGCTCGAATAGAAGCCGACGCCGAACTGGCCGATCAGGTG
>CAZTWA010000127.1:0-7768 GCA_964617225.1 uncultured Methyloversatilis sp. | reverse complement strand
CGGCTCGACTCGACCGGCGCCGACCTGCGCAGCCTGATGCGCGACAAGAACATCCGCCACGGCGGCATCCAGCGCGAAGGCAACATGCTGGCGATCCGTTTCCGCGACGCCGACACGCGCGAGAAGGCCCGGGAAGTGCTGCTCATCAGCCAGCCCGACCTCGACCTCGCCGAAGCGCAAGACGGTGCCGACTTCAAGCTGGTCGCGACGCTCAAGCCGGCGGCGCAGAAGCGCATCCAGGAATTCGCCATCAAGCAGAACATCACCACGCTGCACAACCGGATCAACGAACTCGGCGTCGCCGAGCCGGTGATCCAGCAGCAGGGCGCCGACCGCATCGTCGTGCAACTGCCCGGCGTGCAGGACACCGCCAAGGCCAAGGACATCCTCGGCCGCACGGCCACGCTCGAAATCCGCATGGTCGACGACGAGGGCAGCGCCAACCCCAGCGTGATGCAACTGGCCGCCAACGGCCAGCCGCCCGCCGGCACCGAGTACTACATCGAGCGTGGCGGCCGTGGCCTGCTGGTCAAGAAACAGGTCGTGCTGACGGGCGAACGGCTCACCGACGCCCAGGCCGGCTTCGACAACCAGACACAGGAACCGGCGGTACATCTGACCCTCGATTCCGCCGGCGCGCGCATCTTCAAGGACGTGACACGCGAGAACGTCGGCAAGCGCATGGCCATCCTGCTCATCGAAAAGGGCAGGGGCGAGGTCGTCACCGCCCCGGTGATCCGCACCGAGATCGGCGGCGGCCGCGTGCAGATTTCCGGCCGCATGACCACCACCGAAGCCAACGATGTCGCGCTGCTGCTGCGCGCCGGCTCGCTGGCCGCGCCGATGGAGATCATCGAGGAACGCACCATCGGCCCGTCACTCGGCGCCGACAACATCGAGAAGGGCTTTAACTCGACGCTGTGGGGCTTCGCTGCGATCGCCGCGTTCATGACACTTTACTACCTGCTGTTCGGCTTCGTTTCGGTCACCGCGCTGTCGGCCAACCTGCTCTTCCTCGTCGCCCTCCTCTCGCTGCTACAGGCGACGCTGACGCTGCCGGGCATCGCCGCCGTGGCGCTGACGCTCGGCATGGCCATCGACGCGAACGTGCTGATCAACGAGCGCGTGCGTGAGGAGTTAAGGAATGGAGCAACACCGCAAGCGGCGATCACGGCCGGCTACGAGCGCGCCTGGGGCACGATTCTCGACTCCAACATCACCACGCTGATCGCCGGCATCGCGCTGCTGATCTTCGGCTCCGGCCCGGTGCGCGGCTTCGCGGTCGTGCATTGCCTCGGCATCCTCACCTCGATCTTCAGTTCGGTCGTGGTGTCGCGTGCGCTGATCAACTGGATCTACGGCAGCCGCCGCAAGCTGGGATCGGTCAGCATCGGCCAGGTCTGGAAGCCCGGCGTGGAAACGAAGTAAGGGGAACGGACCATGGAATTCTTCCGCATCAAAAAAGACATCCCCTTCATGCGCCATGCGCTGGTGTTCAACATCATCTCGTTGGTCACCTTCGTTCTGGCCGTGTTCTTCCTCGCAACCCGGGGCCTGCACCTGTCGATCGAATTCACCGGCGGCACGCTGCTCGAAGTCGGCTACAGCCAGCCCGCGAACCTTGACAAGATTCGCAAGCAGCTCGAGACCGACGGCTTCACCGACACGCAGGTGCTCAATTTCGGTTCCTCGCGTGACGTGCTGATCCGCGTACCGCTGGGCAAGGATGGTGAAACCGCCAAGGTCAGCGAGCGTGTCGGTACGAGCCTGCAGGCGATCGGCGACGCGCCGCAGATCAAGCGTGTCGAATTCGTCGGCCCGCAAGTCGGCAAGGAACTCGCTGAGGATGGTGCGCTCGCCCTGCTGCTGGTCGTCATCGGTATCGTCGTCTACCTGGCCTTCCGCTTCGAATGGCGCTTCGCCGTCTCGGCGATCATCGCCAACCTGCACGACGTCATCATCATCCTCGGCTTCTTCGCCTTCTTTCAGTGGGAATTCTCGCTGCCGGTGCTGGCGGCGGTGCTCGCCGTGCTGGGCTATTCGGTGAACGAATCCGTCGTCGTGTTCGACCGGGTGCGCGAAACCTTCAAGAAGAAGCGCGGCCTGACGACGCCCGAAGTCATCAACCATGCGATCACCAGTACCATCTCGCGCACCATCATCACGCACGGCTGCACGCAGATGATGGTCACCTCGATGCTGATCTTCGGCGGCGCGGCGCTGCACTACTTCGCACTGGCGCTGACCATCGGCATCCTGTTCGGCATCTATTCGTCCGTGCTGGTCGCCAGCCCGCTGGTGATGTGGCTGGGCGTGACGCGCGAGCAGTTCATCAAGAAGAAGGCCGAACGCCCCGAGGGCGCCACCGAAGACGGTGCCTGCGTTTGAGGATTCCGCAAGGATGAAGGCCTACGTCTGGGATCTGCCAACGCGACTGTTCCACTGGTCTCTGGTCGTCCTGGTCGTGGCCGCCTTCGTCACTGCGAAGACCGGCGGCAACGCGATGGTCTGGCACGGCCGCCTCGGCCTCGCGATCATCGGCCTACTGGTCTTCCGCATCGTCTGGGGCTTCGTTGGCTCGACCTACGCGCGCTTTTTCCAGTTCGTGCGCGGGCCGGGCGCCATCTTTGCCTACCTGCGGGGACAGTGGCAGGGCCTCGGGCATAACCCGCTCGGCGCCCTCTCGGTGCTCGCGCTGCTCGGCATCCTAGCGATACAAGCCGCGACCGGCCTGTTCGCCAACGACGACATCGCCTTCGAAGGCTATCTCGCCCCGCTGATCGGCAGCGAGGCCAGTGGCGAAATCACCGGCATCCACCACTTGCTCGAAAAGATTCTGATGGCGCTTGTGGCGCTACACGTCGGCACGATCATCTTCTACGCCCGCGTGAAGCAGCACAATCTCGTGAAGCCGATGATTTCGGGGTGGGCGGACGGAGTTCCCGAGCAATCGGCGCAAGGTGGCAATGCCGTCGCGTTCGTCGTCGCGATTGTGATCGCTGCGGCCGCGGTCTGGGCTGCGTCGGGTGCACTGCTGCCTTCCCCGTCACCTACCCCGCCTCCCTCGGCTGCGCCGGCTTTCTAGCGCCACCCGCACCAACCCGGCGAAATCACAGTGTGCCGTCTCTCCAGAGCTGACTTTTATTCGCAGCTCGACATGGCCGACACTCGTTGACCAGACCCCAAGGACTCCCGGAAGCAAATCAGGGAGGCATTTCTTTGCTATCCATCAGTGTGACTTATGTTTGAATAAGCTATATTGAGGCCTCAATTTCTGTGCGATTTGTCTGCAGGAGACAAGCATGTTCAAACGAAGTGCCAGCTTGACAGTCGTCTCGATGTTGTTCGCTTTCACCGCCATCCATGGCGCTAGCGCACAAACACTGGGTGCGCACGATCGGCCGATCCATGACGCGGCCCGGCTCGGCAACGGAGCGGACGTTCAGGCCATCCTCAAGGCCGATCCGGCGATGCGCGATGCACGAACCCCTAACGGGGCCACCCCCTTGCATCTGGCGGCGACCAATCCGGATGTTACCTCGCTGAAAGTCCTGATTGCCGCGGGTGCGGATGCGAATGCGAAAGACCATGACGGATTGACGCCTTTGCACATGGCTGCGTATACCCAGCGAGCACCGCAAGCGCAGTTGCTGCTTGAAGCCGGGGCCGATCCGTATGCGAAAAGCAATGCTGGCCGCGATACCACGTCGATGGCCCGCAAGGCCATGGCGAATGAAGTGGCGGGCATCATCTCGCTGTGGATTCTCAAGGGCTGCAAGGTGGGCAAGCCATGCTGAACGTATGGCTCATCGCGCTCGGGATATCGAGCATTTCCATTCAGGCGATCGCCGGAGACCCTTTGCCACCCATCAAGGTCTACGGACCCAAAGTCTGCCTCGCATGCATCGACTGGGCCGACCACCTGCGCGAACATGGGTTCACGGTGTCGTTTCATGGCACCGAGGACATGATGGCCGTTAAACGTCGCTACAAGGTGCCGGCGGATTTGGAATCGGTACCGACAGCGGTGGTCGGCAGCTACGTCATCGAAGGTCACGTACCGGCCGAGGATATCAAGCTCTTGCTCGTTGAAAAGCCCAAGGCGCTTGGCCTGGCGGTACCCGGGTTGCCGCGTGGAGCGCCTGGCCGGGAACGCTTCGCCCCCTCCTGTGAGCAAGGCTGTACCATTCTCGACAATGATGGGGCCGAACGGGAAGTGCGCCGCGAGCTGTTCAACACCGTGCTGATCGGCCCCAAAGGAAAAACCAGCGTGTGGGCGAGGCACTGAGCGGCCTGAGCCCGCACAAATCCGTGTCAGCCCGGCGGGTAGGCCAAAAACTCCGCAAACTTCGAGCTGGCCCAGGCGATATCTTCGCCGCGCGGGTTCGGGTCGCTGGTTTGTCGCACTTTCTGTTCGATCACCCCGTCGCCACGCACCCGATAGCTGGCGTCGATGCGGAGCATCATCATGGGGTCGAAGTCGGACACGACATAACACAGACTGTCCGGAAGCATGGAGGGAGGTTCCAGGCCATTGGCACGAGCGGCGATCTCGTGGGCGACAATACGCCCCTGGCTGCTGGCCATCTGCCCGCTTTTCGGGTAATGGCCGAAGAGCAGGGAAACCGGACCGACCGCATCGCCAATGACGAAAATGCGCGCATCGTCGCGCGCATGCAGATGCAGCGGATCGACGTCGGCCCAACCGGTGGGCTGGCCCGATTTTTCGCGGCCGATCAGGCCGGCTTGCCAGATCAGCGTACCCGCCTGCTGCGGCATGCAAAGGATCGCATCGTCGAAACGAATTTCATCGAATTCGGTCTCGATTGTCTTGCCGAACGGATCGACCGACTTGATGTGCGCATCTTGCCGATAGTCGACCTGCTCGGGATAGTTTCGTTCAAACACGCGCCGGAACGCGGGGGCAATCCGATTCGGATCGAGCACGATCAAGCGTCCCTTGATGCGCCGCGACTTGAGCAACCACGCGATCATTGCCGCACGTTCATACGGAGCCGGCGGGCAGCGATACGGCAGCGGCGGGATGGTCATCACCAGATCACCTCCCGCGAAGCCGTCGAGCTTGCGCTTCAACGCGGCAAACTCATCCTCCCCGATGAAGCCGGCCGGATAATGTTGCCGGGCATGGTCGATGGCGCGTCGGTCATCCCCAAGCCAGTTCGATGGGTCATAGCGAATGCCGACCGCCAGCACCAGCCAGTCATAGTCGAGACTGCCACCGGCTGTCAGGATGCGGCCCTTGTCGCGATCGACCGCCTCGACCTGCTGGCGAATGAAGGTATATCCATAGGCATTGGCGGCTGCCGCATAGTCGTGACGCAGCAAGCGCGCATCGATCAACCGGGCCAGCCATTTGTTGCTAAGCGGACAGGACCAGAAGGCGGCCTGTTGTTCCACCAACACGACGTCGAGCTCAGGCGCCTGCTTGCGCAAGTGGCGGGCGACGCTCAGGCCACCCCACCCGCCGCCGACGATCACCACGCGGCGGCGCTTCTCCGGCGGCGGCAGAAGCCGCGGCAGCGCTGCCTGCACGTAACTCGCTGCACCGAGCGCAGTGAGGGCAGAAAGAAAACGGCGCCGTGGGGTCATGGGAACAAGACCGCGAGCGCGGCATCCAGTTCGGTCTTGCTGATCAAGCCGCGTTTTTTTGCCACCAGCCGACCATCGGCAGCGATGACCAGCGTGTAGGGCAGACCGCCGGCCGGGTTGCCCAGGGCCTGCATCAGGGCGATCCCCAGGTCTTTCGCAAGCAACACGGTGTAGTCCATTTCGTAGGCCTGCGCAAACTCCCGCACAGTGTCCGGGCTGGTTTCGAGTCCGATGCCGACGACCACCAGCCCACGATCCTTCAAGCGCTGCTGCACACGGATCAGTTCGGGAATCTCGACGCGACAGGGGCCGCACCAGCGCGCCCAGAAATTGACGACCAGGGGCTTGCCCCGCAGCTTCGCCAATGCATAGGGTTGGCCGGCCAGATCCCACACGGTCGCCGCAAAAAGTGGCGTCAGGTCCGGAGCGGGTACTTTCTCCGCTCGGGCGACTGAAGAAAACAGAACAAGGAGGAGCAGCAGATAGGGCTTCATTGCGGACGAGACACAGCGATTTGATAATTCTGCCAGACTCGAACGCCAGCTACGGTATTCGAAGGTGCCGTCACGCAAAGGCTGACTTTCAAAACGGGAAGGCCACCCGCGGGTGGCCCTTCCGTCTATTGCAAGTGCCTGATCAATCTTCCTGGCGGAACTTGTCGTGGCAGGCCTTGCAGGCCTCGCCGAGCTTGCCGAACTGGGCCTTGACCGCACCAGCATCACCACCGGCGGCGACCTTCGCCATCTCGTTGGCTTCCTTGCCGAAGTTCTGGGCGATCTGGCCGAGGTCCTTGCTGCCGAAGAACTCGGACTTCAGGCGGGTCTCCTTCCAGCCCTTGCCCTTGTCGGAACCCGGCTGATACAAAGCGCCCATCTTGGAATTGGCGATCGCCTGGATCACGTTGGCGGCCTCGGCGACCTGATCCTTGTTGTAGGTGCCTTCGACGTTGGCCTTGATGCGGGTCATGCTCCAGGCCATGGTGTGGTAGGCCGACTGGCGCCAGCGGATCTGGTCTTCCATCTTGCCGACGGCCTGGGCGAAGGTGGTGCCGGCGACAGCGGCCAGCGCGATGCCGGCAACGGCGGACTTGAGGATTTTGTTCATGGTTGATCTCCTTGAGGGTTGGAAACGCGCGTTTTTTCTCAATGGGTGATACCCACCCTGTATACGCATCGCGAGTCGAGTTTATTCCATTCCCGTAGAGAAAATTTGCTTGACGCGGAATTGCCCGCCTTCGGTGACTAAAGTCACCAACCGGTCGATATTCGGGTGCTTGCCGGGATGGACCTGGGCGTCAGCAGTATGTTCCGCGTAGAGTTCCAGGCCCTTCTTCGCGGCATCAACGG
The DNA here is from genome assembly GCA_964617225.1 of uncultured Methyloversatilis sp. Classification (GTDB taxonomy): domain Bacteria; phylum Pseudomonadota; class Gammaproteobacteria; order Burkholderiales; family Rhodocyclaceae; genus Sulfuricystis. Next base: position 812 of record CAZTWA010000127.1, on the reverse strand, counting down.
TGATGGCCCCATAGAGCTGCGCCAGATGGTTGTACACCGCCAGGGAGCCGGCCTGGCCCGGCTTGTTCTCGAGGGTGGCGACGATGCTGCCGTCTGCGCCAATCAGCTGCAGCGCGGCTAGATGTGAGACTTTCGGCAGTTGCTTGAGGTTTTCGGCAAACGTCATCGTCAGATGTCCTTCGCCAGCCGGACCGCCATGCCGATGTAGCTGGCGGGGGTCATTGCCTTGAGGCGCGCCTTTTCCCCGGCAGGAATCGCCAGGCCATCGATGAAGGCGCGCAAGGCTGCGGGCTCGATACCCTTGCCGCGCGTCAGTTCCTTCAACTGCTCGTAGGGATTGGGCACGCCGTAGCGGCGCATCACGGTCTGCACCGGTTCGGCAAGCACTTCCCAGCACGCGTCAAGGTCTTCGGTGAGGCGCGCGGGATTGGCCTCGAGCTTGTTGAGGCCGCGCATCGTCGAGTCGTGCGCCAGTACGACGTAGCCGAACGCCACGCCCATGTTGCGCAGCACGGTCGAGTCGGTCAGGTCGCGCTGCAGGCGCGAGATCGGCAGTTTGTCCGAGAGGTGGCGCAGGAGCGAATTGGCGATACCGAGGTTGCCCTCGGAATTTTCGAAGTCGATCGGATTGACCTTGTGCGGCATCGTCGAGGAGCCGATTTCGCCGGCCTTGGTCTTCTGCTTGAAATAGCCCATCGAGATGTACTGCCAGATGTCACGGTCGGCATCGATCAGGATGGTGTTGCAGCGTGCGATGGCGTCGAACAGCTCGGCCATCGCATCGTGCGGTTCGATCTGGATGGTGTAGGGGT
>CAZTWA010000126.1:1329-7780 GCA_964617225.1 uncultured Methyloversatilis sp. | reverse complement strand
CCTCGGCCAGGCAGCGCAGGTCGAGCAACAGCGCACCGTCCTCGATGCGGCCGATTATCGGACGCATCGGATGCGGCAGCGCCCGCAGCGCCGCCTCGATGCGATTCAATACGCCGCTCTTCCTGCCCTCCGGACGGATGGCGAAACCGGCCGAAGGCAGGCGGTCGACCGGCAGCGAGCCGGAGCCGATCTGCGATTTGAGCGCGACGATATCCACCGTGACCGGCAGCCCGGCCAGCGCGTGCTGCACGGCCGGCAGCAAACGCTCGGCGGCAGCGCGGATCGCGGCTTCATTCCGGGTGAGCTGATGCAATGCGGTGAGGCGCTCGGCGAGCCGGTCGGGATCACGATAGAGCCGCAGCACGGCCTCGAGCGCCGCCAGCGTGAGCTTGCCGACGCGCAGCGCGCGCTTGAGCGGATTTTTCTTGAGCTTTGCGATCAGGTCCTTGCGACCGACCAGCAGGCCGGCCTGCGGGCCGCCGAGCAGCTTGTCGCCGGAGAAAGTGACGAGGTCGGCCCCGGCGGCAATGGCCTCGCGCGGGGTCGGCTCGTGCGGCAGTCCCCAGCGCGCGAGGTCGGTCAGCGTGCCGGAACCGAGATCGACGACGAAGGGCAGGCCATGTTCATGCGCCAACTCGGCCAACTCGTTTTCCGGCACGGCGTGGGTGAAACCCTGGATCGCGTAGTTGCTCGCGTGGATCTTCATGAGCATCGCCGTGCGTGGATTGATCGCTTCCGCGAAATCCTTGCGGTGGGTGCGGTTGGTGGTGCCCACTTCGACGAGCTTCGCCCCGGCGCGCTGCATGATGTCGGGCACGCGGAAGGCGCCGCCGATCTCGATCAGTTCGCCGCGCGAGACGACAACCTGCTTTCGTTGCGCCAGCGTATTGAGCAGCAGGAACACCGCGGCCGCATTGTTGTTGACCACGGTCGCCGCTTCGGCGCCGGTGAGTTCGCAGAGCAGCTCATTGACGATGTCGTCACGATCGCCGCGTCCGCCGGTGTCGATGTCGTACTCGAGCGCACAGGGCGCACGCGCGGCCCTGACCAGTGCCTCGACCGCCGCCTCGGGCAAGACGGCGCGCCCGAGGTTGGTGTGCAGCACGGTGCCGGTGAGGTTGAAGACGGCGCGCAGTTTGGGCTGGCTTTGTGCCGTCACGCCAGCGCTGACTTTGGCGGCCAGGGCGATTTCATCGGGCATCGACGCGCCGGCACGTACCGCTTCGCGCGTGGCCGCCAGCGTTTCGCGCACGAGCCGGGTGACGAGGGCGCGGCCATGCCTGTCAATCAGGGGAATGACCGCCGCGTGGGCAAGCAGGCGATCGACGGAAGGCAGTTGGGCGAGAGCGTTGGTTGGATTCATGGTTTCACCCGGACCGGGCAGAAACAGGTTTTACGGAGCTACCCGCCTAGGGCGCGGCAGCGCGGAATGTCTTGTAATCGGTCTTGAGGTACAGCTTTTCCGAGATGAAGCGATCGAGCAGCAGGGCGTCCTCCTTCGAGTTCACGCGGCCGACATGGCGCGCGACCTCCTTGCCTGTCGCGTCGAGGAACACCAGCACCGGCCGCAACTTGCGCGGATTGAAGCGCTGGATCGTCACATGGCGCGGGTCGTCCTCGTCGAGCTGCAACTCGCTGAAATCGGCATGCACGCCGACATAGTGCTTCATGAACTTCGCCATGACTTCGGGATTGCGCAGCACACCCACGGTGTAGCGGCAGGCCCCTCAGTTCAGCTGGTCGCCGAAAAAGACCAGCACATGCCGGTCCGGCTGCGCCTTGGCTTGCGCCACGGCGGCGAGGTCGTCCTTGACCAGCGGCACCACGCCGTCGAGCGGATCCGCCGCCGCGGCCGTCAGGCCGAACGCCGCCAGCCACAGGGCAACCCATAACTGCAACAGTCTTCTCATCACCTGCCTCCTCCTGTTGTTGTCGCAAGAGGATGTTGACACGAAATCCTCTCGGAAGGTTCACGCACTGTCCCGAAATTCACGAGCCGACATGCGCGATCGATGCCGTCTTTTTCTGATCCCTCTATACTGCGCTTTGTTCCATAAGTTTCAGCACGGTTCCGCACGGTTCCACACGCGGAACCCTCACGCTCACCCGCATTCATGAACAAGATCAAACTGACCCATCTCAGCCACGGCGGCGGTTGAGGCTGCAAGATTGCGTCGGCCGTGTTGTCGCGCATCATTGCAGAACCCGCCCTGAAGGCATTCCCCGCCGATCTCCTCGTTGGACTGGAAACCTCCGACGATGCCGCGGTTTATCGTCTCAACGACAACCAGGCGATCGTCGCCACGACGGATTTCTTCATGCCGATCGTGGATGATCCGCGCGATTTCGGCCGCATTGCCGCGACCAACGCGCTCTCGGACGTCTACGCGATGGGCGGCCAACCCATCTTTGCGCTGGCCATCGTCGGCATGCCGCTCGGAAAGCTGCCCGAAGAAACGATCCATGCCATCCTCGCAGGCGGCGCCTCGACCTGCGCGGAGGCCGGCATCCCGATCGCGGGCGGCCATTCCATCGACGCGCCCGAACCCATTTACGGACTCGTCGGCATCGGCATCGTTCATCCGGCGCACGCCAAGCGCAACTCGGGCGCCCGGCCCGGCGATGTGCTGATCCTTGGCAAGCCGCTCGGCATTGGCATTCTCTCCGCCGCGCTGAAAAAGGAGTGCCTCAGCGACGCGGGCTATGCCGAGATGATTCGCTGGACGACCGCGCTGAATGTCACCGGCACGCGGCTGGCCACGATGTCCGGCGTGCACGCCGTCACCGACGTCAGCGGCTTCGGTTTCGCCGGGCACCTGCTCGAGATTTGCCGCGGCTCGGCGCTGGCGGCCACGGTCGACCTCGCACGCCTGCCGCTGATCGAGGAGGCCGTAACGCATGTGCAGGCCGGCATCGCCACGGGCGCCTCGACGCGCAACTGGGACAGCTTCGGTGCATCCATCGAATTGGACGCTGCCGTTGCCCCTTGGCAAAAAACCATGGTGACCGACCCGCAGACCAGCGGTGGTTTGCTCGTAGCCTGCGCGCCGGAAAGCGCGGCCGAGGTACTGGCAGCCTTCCGCCAGGATGGCTTCGACCGGGCGACGGTCATCGGCGAGTTTCAGGCCGGCACGCCGACGATCCGCTTCGCCTGAATTCCTGAGTCCCTGAATCCCTGCATCCGTGCGTCACGGCGCGCGGTGCCGTCCTGCCAGCGCTGACTTTCAGCGTTGGCGCAAGGCGCCCGCCAGCTTTCCCGTTTCCGTAGCAAGCGCGTCGAAGAGCGCCGAGGCTTGCGACAGGTCGCCACTGCGTGCCGACTCCTCGAGGTTACGGGCGCACGTCTCGGCCGGTCGTGCCCCGAGTCCCGCCAGGGAGCCCTTCAGGCCGAGGCTATGACGCAGCGCCTCTGCAGCATTGCCGGCCGCGATTGACTGGCGCAGGGATTCGAGCTCATCCCCATAGTTGTCGAGAAAGGCCGGGATGAGGATCTCGGCAATTTCCGGATCGATGGCCGCAACGGGCGCGGCGTAGTCGAAGCTCTCCTGTCCTTGCAGCACTGATGATGCAGCGTCCGGGAGCAAGCCCACCGGCAGGGTGAACGCGAAGGTGCTGCCCTGACCCTGGATGCTCTCGACCTGAAGCTGCCCGTCCATCAGCCCGACGAGCCGCTTGGTGATGGTCAGGCCGAGGCCCGTCCCGCCGTACTTGCGCGTCGTCGACGCATCGGCCTGCGTGAACGCCTCGAAAATGGATTCGAGCTTTTCCGGCGCGATGCCGATTCCCGTATCACGCACCGCGAAACGCAGCGTCACTGCTGCCGCGCTGCGCGACTCGACCGTCAGGGCCACCACGACCTCGCCCCGCTCGGTGAACTTCACGGCATTGCCGATGAGGTTGAGCAGTACCTGGCGCAGCCGCAAGGGATCACCGACGACCCGCGCGGGCACATCGGCGGCGATGTCACCGTGCACATCGAGTCCCTTTTCCCGGGCCGGCAGGCGCAGCAGGTCGATGGCATCGTCCACCAGGGGCCGGAGCTCGAAACTGACCTGCTCGACGGACAGTTTGCCTTCCTCGATCTTGGAGTAATCGAGAATGTCGTTGAGGATACCGAGCAGGGCGTGCGCGGACGTCCGGACGATCCGCATGTATTCGTTGCGCTCGTTGACCTCGTGCGTATCGAGCGCGAGCTCGGACATGCCGATGATGGCATTCATCGGCGTGCGGATCTCATGGCTCATGTTCGCCAGGAACAGGCTCTTGGCGCGGTTGGACTGCTCGGCCTGATCGCGCGCCGTGGCCAGTTTCTCGGCCAGGTCGGCCCGCTCGCGCTCGAGCCGGATCGTGGCATGCAGCGACTCGTTGAAGTAAGCCGCGCTGCGCGTGACGATGAACAGGAACAGCAGGGCCATCGCCGCAAAGGCGACGTGGACCGGATCGCTGCCCCACGCACCGGCCACGACAGCGAGCACGATCGGCCACGCATACAGCCGGAACGCGAGCCGGTCGGCCGCCAGGACGGGCACGGCACCGGCGGCCATGCCCGACATCACGAATGCCGTGAAGAATTGCAGGATGCCACTGTCTGCCGACATCAGCAGCAAGGTACCGGCCATCCAGGTTGCCCCGCCCGCACCCGCGCCGATCACCGCATGCTGGCGCCAGCGTCGCGCCTCGGCCTGGCGCTGCGTCTCGGCGAGTCGCTGGTAGCGCAGGCCATCGAGCAGGCGCACGCCCGCCACCCCGCAGACGAGCAGCAGCCAGCCCATCAACAGCAGGGGGCTGATGCTGCCCCAGGTCACCCAGACGAGGAAGCCGCCGTTGATGACACTGACGACCTGCCCGGGCCGCAAGTTGCGGTACAGCAGATCGACCTGGCGATGGAGGATGAAAGAATCGATCGCGGATGACATGGCGTATATATGTCGGGCCGACTTGCCCTATGAATCAATCATAGCGCCAACGGCTGGCAGGGCGTGACTACCTTGATCTTCAGCCGAGATGGCGACCCGCCGCGCGGCGGCAAGGGGAAGAAGACTGGGAGTTGGCATGCAAGCGTCCCCGTCGCAAATCGACGCAGGCGGTACAGGCGGTTCGTGCATCAGCCCATCAAGTGCGTGCCGCCTTCGCGCAGGATATGCGTGACCGCGGGATGGGGCACGCGGCGCGGGACGGATATTGCATACCAGCTTTCGCTGACACCTTGCAGTGCGCCAATCGACCGCGCACCAAAATATTCTGCGATGTCAGCCTGCATGGCAGCCGGGGCTGGAAACAGGCCCAATCCCGCACGTCCGAAGGTCTTGAGCAAGGCACTGTCCGAAAATTCGCCAACAATTTCAGGTCGGAGATCATGCAGTTCCAGCCAGGTATCGATGGCATCACGCAATGCTCCACCCCGCGCCGGCAGCAGCAGGGGGGCGCCCTGCAGGCTGCCCGGATAATTTCTGGCATAGCGCTGATGCAATGCTTCGCTGGCGAAGAAATCGATCCCGACGTTAGCCAGGAGTTGGGAATGGAGTTTGAGGTTGGCGCGGTGAGGGGCGGAACGGTCGGCGACCACCAGGTCCACCCGGTTCAGGGCAAGTTCGCCGAGCAGATGGTCAAAACCACCTTCAATGCACTCAATCCGAGCAGAGAGCGGCGCGCGCGCAACCGCTTCAAGCAGGCGATAGGCCACCAACTTGGGAACCGCATCTGTGATACCCACCGCGAGACGCGGCCGCGTTGCGCGCGGCTCGCTCATGTCCCGGCGAAGCTTTTCGCCCATCTGGAAGATTTGCTCCGCATACGCCAGCGCCGTACGCCCCGCATCGGTCAGCACGAGCGAGCGACCTTGGGGTGCAAGAAGGGCCTGGCCGAGTTGGCGGTCCAGCTGGCCGAGTTGGGTACTGATAGTCTGTACCGACAGCCCCAGGCGCTCAGCGGCCCGTGTGATGCTGCCCTCCTTGGCGACCGCCCAGAAGTACAGCAGATGGCGAAAGTTGAGATCGTCAGGCTTCATTTAATGTTCCCATTATTTGGGAACATATTATCAATATATATCCATTTATTCGAATCTGTTTCTCCCCTAGATTGCACCCGTGGGTTGCGATTGGCTGCAGCCCCAACACGAGAGGAGATGCACATGATCACGATCGAAGACTGCGAAGCATTTTGCGATGCGGCCCCATCCTGGGTAAACGAACTGGCCTGTCGTGAATGCCTGACGATGGTGCCGGCCTATGCCCGCGCTCATGAAATGACGTTGTGCGAACGCCACTTCCGCATGGCAGCACCGCCAGCGCACACCCCCACCCGACTCGAAATATAAGGAGACCCACCATGATGACTATGCAGGCCCGCGAAACCTTCATCCCGCACTATGGCGCCGCCCACCCGTTGCGCGTCTATCCGATCAACAGTCCGCGCGCCAAGGCGCGCCTGATCGCCTTGGCTTTGCTAGCCG
>CAZTWA010000126.1:0-1229 GCA_964617225.1 uncultured Methyloversatilis sp. | reverse complement strand
CCGATCAACAGTCCGCGCGCCAAGGCGCGCCTGATCGCCTTGGCTTTGCTAGCCGATGGGAAGCTCGCCCGGGAAGAACTCGAGGTGCTCGGCGAGAGCGAATGCTATTGGGCACTCGGAATTTCCCAACAGGTCTTTTTCGAGGTGATGGCCGATTTTTGCACCGACCTTGCCAGCCTGCCGGTAGGCGAGGGGGGCTACCAACTGACACCGGCGACGCTGGAGGGGCTGCTGGCCGAGGTGCGGTCTCCAGCAGCGCGACGTGCGGTAATCGGTCTCATGCTCGACGTGATTTTCAGCGACGGCAAGCTGGACACCCACGAGCACCGCTTGTTGCGTCAGGCGCTCGATACGTGGAACATCCGTCTTGCGGACAGCGCCTCGCAATCGCCGCTGCACCGGCATGCGCCGGAAGGACCTGAACACTATTACGGCTGACGATCACCTCAGGGAGGAGTGACGCAACATGGATGCACGGCTCGAGACGATCGGCAACCCGGGCTTGTGGGCGGCGTTTGTCGCCATCGTGCTGGTCATGCTCGCCATCGACCTGTTCGTGGTCGGTGGTGGCAAGCAGCACCGGGTTTCGTTTCGCGAGGCGGCCACCTGGTCGGCGATTTGGGTCATGGTGTCCTTTCTCTTCGCTACGGGCCTCTGGTGGTATCTCGACGCTCATGCCGGCCGCGAGATGGCCAATGAAAAAACCCTCGAATACATCACGGGCTACCTGATCGAGAAATCGCTCGCGGTCGACAATGTCTTTGTCTGGCTGATGCTGTTCTCTTTCTTCGGCATTCCGCTCGAGTTGCAGAAGCGCGTACTGGTGTTCGGCGTGATTGGCGCCATCGTCATGCGCACGGTGATGATCTTCGCTGGCGCCTGGCTGATCGCCCAGTTCCACTGGATCCTCTACGTGTTCGGCGTCTTCCTGCTGGTCACCGGCATCAAGATGTGGTGGTTCGCCGATGCCAAGCCCGATCTCTCGAACAACCCGGTGCTCAAGTGGCTGCGCAGCCACATGAAGGTTACCGACGTACTGCAGGGCGAGAAGTTCTTCGTCTGGCAAGGCGGCGTACGCTACGCTACGCCACTCTTTCTTGCGCTGGTTCTCGTCGAGATTTCCGACCTGATCTTCGCCGTCGACTCGATCCCGGCCATCTTCGCCATTACCGGTGACCCCTTCATCGTGCTGACCTCGAACATCTTCGCCATCCTCGGCCTGCGCGCCA
>CAZTWA010000125.1:0-7818 GCA_964617225.1 uncultured Methyloversatilis sp. | reverse complement strand
TCGAGATCGAGGAAGGATCGATATCCACATGGATGATCTTGCGCGCCACCCGGCCAAAATGCTCGGGGTTGCCGATCACGCGGTCATCAAAGCGTGCGCCGATGGCCAACAGTACGTCACACTCCTGCATGGCCATGTTGGCTTCGTAGGTGCCGTGCATGCCGAGCATGCCCAGGAACAGGCGGTCGGTGGCCGGATAGCCCCCCAGGCCCATCAGCGTCTGGGTGATCGGGTAGCCGAGCATGCGCGTCAGCTTGGTCAGCTTATCGGCGGCATCGGAGAGGATCACGCCGCCACCGGTGTAGATCATCGGCCGCTTGGCTTCGAGCAGCAGTTGCACCGCTTTCTTGATCTGCCCGGTATGCCCCTTGACGACGGGGTTGTAGGACCGCATCGAGATCGTCTTCGGGTAGTGGTATTCGCACTTATGGACGGTGATGTCCTTGGGGATATCCACCAGAACGGGACCAGGGCGCCCGGTCTTGGCCAGATAAAAGGCCTTCTTGATCGTAACGGCGAGATCCTTGACGTCCTTGACGAGGAAGTTGTGCTTGACGCAGGGCCGGGTGATGCCGACCGTATCGGCTTCCTGGAAGGCATCCTGGCCGATATAGGCGGTCGGAACCTGGCCGGTGATGACCACCAGCGGGATCGAATCCATATAGGCCGTGGCGATGCCGGTCACGGCATTCGTGACGCCGGGGCCCGAAGTCACCATGCAGACGCCGACCTTGTTCGATGAGCGGGAGTAGGCGTCGGCCGCATGGACAGCCGCCTGCTCGTGGCGGACCAGGATGTGCTTGACCTGATCCTGCTTGAACATCTCATCGTAAATGTACAAAACCGAGCCGCCAGGGTAGCCGAACACATGTTCGACCTTTTCTTCCTGGAGGCACCTGATTACAATCTCCGCGCCCGTCAGTTGCATTCTCTCGTTTCCATTGTTGCCGGCCTAAACCCGAAACATGTAACAATACTTGACAGTAATATGTGCGGTCAAGGCTTCCGGCCGTTTCTGCACCCTTTTCCAGACCCTAGACGAGCTCCGATCTTCTTGGCTTCCCGCGCCGAGCTTTCCCAATTTCTTGCCGACGTCGAGCGCCGTGCCTTCAAGCAGGCAATGTTCGCCGTGCGCGACGAGGATTCGGCCCTGGATATCGTGCAGGACAGCATGATGCGGCTCGCCGAAAAGTATGGCGACAAGCCGACTGAGGAACTCCCCCTGCTGTTCCAGCGCATCCTGCAGAACGCCATCCGCGACTACTACCGGCGCTCACGCACCAAGATGGAGCGATTTACCTCCCTTTCGATGCTGGAAGGCGACCCGGATGACCCGCTGGACCCACTGGAAATCATTGATTTAGATGATGATATCAGCCCGTTTGCCGCACCGCATGCCGCCCTGCTTCAGGCAGAAACCCTGAAACTCGTGGAGGAAGCCTTGGTAAACCTGCCCCCGCGTCAACGAGAAGCCTTCCTGCTGCGTTATTGGGAGGGATTGGATATTGCCGAAACTGCTGCAGCCATGGGCTGCACAGAAGGTAGTGTAAAAACCCATTGTTCGCGCGCCACCCATACCCTGGCGGCCGCGCTCGAGGCAAAAGGAATCAGACCATGAGTCGCCAAGAACAATTTGCTCGACAAATCTGCCACGTGCTCGATCAGGGCACGGCAGATCTGGATCATGGCATCACCGAGCGCTTGCGTGCCGCCCGCGAACGCGCGCTGCAGCGCCAACCTGTTGCGGCCTTTAGCCCGTCCATAGTCAGCGCTGGCGGGACGGCAGTCCTCGGCGGTGGCGAGGATGACAAACATCCGCTGCGCACGCTCCTGGCCATGCTGGCCCTGCTGTTGGGTGTCAGCCTGGCCTACTATTGGAATGGTTTCAGCCAAGCCAGTGAAAACGAGGTAATCGATACGGCCCTGCTTGCCGATGACCTGCCGCCCAATGCTTACCTGGACAAAGGTTTTCAGGCATGGCTAGAAAAAGACTCGCCGGCTGGGCAATAACGATCGGGGTCGTTATCGGCCTCCTGTCCGGCAATGCCGTGGCAGACCTGCCCCAGTTCGAACAACCGGGATGGGCGGCGTTGACGCCGGAACAAAAGACCATCCTGGCCCCGCTCCAAAAGGAGTGGGGCGGGATGGATGCTTTTCGCCGCAAGAAGTGGCTCGGCATCGCCCAGCGCTATCCCGCGATGTCGCCGGCCGAGCAGGCCACCATGCAGAACAACATGCGCGAATGGGCGCGAATGGCGCCGGAAGAGCGCAAGATCGCGCGTGAAAAATACAAGTCGCTGCGCAAGATCGCCCCGGAAGAACGCCAGGCAGTGAAGCAAAAATGGGAGGAATACTCGACGCTGACCGAGGAAGAGAAAGAGCGCTACCGCAAGAAGGCGCCGACACAGAAGAAGGTGAAAACGCCCGCCAAGCCGCCGCTTGCGCAATCCGAAGACAAGCGCGTCGCCACGCCGACTGTCCCGCCACCGCGATCGCCCATCTCGCCGCGCAAGGCGCCGCAGAGTCCGCTCGTGCCGAAAACGCCTCCGCCGGGCAATGCTTCGCCGCCCACCCCATTCAACGACCTCTACCGCGGGTGAACGACAAACCGGTCTTTGAATTGGCGGGGGTGCGCCGCCGTCTTGCCAGCATGCTCTATGAGTCCCTGCTCCTGCTGGGCGTGCTGTCGGTCACATTCATGTTGCCGCATCTGGCCCTCGGCATGGGCTACTCCATCGTGCTGCCCGGACCAATCCTCTTCATCAACGTCTTCGTCGTGATGGGCATCTACTTCGTCTGGTACTGGCGCCGCAGCGGACAAACCCTGGCGATGCAAACCTGGCGGATCCGCATCGTCGGCGCGGGCGGCAAGCCGCCCTCGATGCAGCAATTGGTGTTGCGTTATGTGCTGAGTTGGCCCAGCCTGCTGTTGTATGGCGCCGGACTGCTCTGGGCATTCTTCGATCGTGACCGACAATTCCTCCATGAGCGACTGTCGGGCACGCGCATCATCTTCGTTCCACCCACCAAAGCAGCGAACTTGCCGCCAGCAGGAACATGACGCTCGGCGTCATTGCGGCAACCCATGGCGTCCAGTTATTGATCACGCCCAGATGGGAGAACATGCCGTTCAGCATGTGGAACAGAATGCCCAGCATCACGCCGATGAACACCTTCACGCTCACCACCGCCATGCGGTCGTGGGCATAGGCGAACGGCAAGGCCAAGGCCATCATGACCAGCGTGGCCAGCGGATAGACGAGCTTCTTCCAGAGCGCGATTTCGTAGCGTTCGGTCTTCTGTTGGTTGTCGCTGAGGTGGCGGATGTACTGAAAAAGATTCACCAGCGACATGCGCTCGGGCACGACGAGCAGGACGGACAGGATGTCCGGATTCAGGGCGGAGCGCCATTCCAGTTCGGCCTGGCGCGATACCGTGGCCTTGACTTCCTCGAAATCCGTGCGCGAGACCTCACTCAGTTGCCACTGGCCTGAGGGCATGAAGCGGCCTTCCTGCGCTTCGCTGATTGAGCGCAGGCGATAGTGCTCGTCAAAGGCATAGACACGCACACCCCGCAGGCTGGCATCGGGCAGCACCTCGCGCACATTGATGAACGAGTGCCCATCCTTGACCCAGAGCCCGGAGCGAAACTCCTGGCCGACCAGCTTGCTCTTGGCCGTCAATTGCAGTTGCTGTGCCATGCGCTCCGTCTGGGGCGCGACGAACTCCCCAATCAGGAAGGTCAGTACGACGAACACGCTGCCGATCTTCACGAGCGTCAGCAGCAGTTCGCTGGTGGCCAGTCCGGACGCGCGGAATACCGTGATCTCGGAATGGCGCGCCAGCAAGGTCAGGGCATAGAGCGTACCGATCAACACGGCGATCGGCAAAATTTCGTAGGCGCGGCCCGGCAAGGTCAAGGCAACGAACCCGAGGGCATGGTGGAATTCGTACCCCCCCTTGCCGACCGACTCCAGTTCATGAATCAGGTCGAAAAAGGCAAACAGGGCGAGAAAGGCCGCCAGCACGAGCATCGTGTCTCCATAGATTTCGCGTGCCAAATGGCGCTCGTAGATCTTCACGTCGCCCGTCCTTTGCTGCCAAGGCGCCAGGGGGAAAACACCACGATGCGCTTCCAGAAGAGCAGCACCAGGGCAACAATCATCACGGCATGCACGGCCCACACGCCGAGGGCGAACGACATGCGTCCTTGCGCCACCCACGCCTGGCTCACCGACATCAGGTTGCTGTAGATCATGAATGCCAGCAGGGCAAAGATCAGGTTGTTGGTGCGGCCCGCGCGCGGATTCACGAAGGACAGTGGGATCGCCAGCAACGCCAGTACCAGTGCCGAAATCGGCGTGCCGATGCGCCAGAGCAGTTCGCCCTTGTTCAGATTTGACGGATCCTGGATCAACTCCCAGGTGGACAGGCTCTTCGCCGACCGCTCCGTTCCGGCTCCTTCCCGGGTTTCGATCCGCATTGCATAACTGCCGAATTCCATCACCCGGTATTCCGCCGATCCGGCCACGCCCTCGTAGCGCCGTCCGTCAGTCAGCACGATGAACTTGTCGCCGTTCGCGGCGACTTCCGTATGACCATTGGAGGCCGCGATCACGCCGAGACGACCATGCTGCATCGAGTTGATGAAGATGTTCTTGACCCGGTCCTGCCCTTCCGCATCCGGGATGGTCTCGACAAAAAACACCCGGTCCCCGCGCGACGATTCATTGAACGCGCCGGGCGTCACCCGGGCGACATCGTCGCGCTGATCCATGCGTTGCTGGTACTCGGCCCGCTTGTCGAGTGCCCACGGGGAAAGAAAGAACGCCAGGATGGCAATCGCCAGCACTACGGGCAACGCAAAGCGCAACACGGGTTTCGTCCAGGTGACGAGCGAAACTCCGGAGGAAAACCAGACCGCCATCTCGGAATCCCGGTAAGCCCGCGAGAGTGAAAGCAAAATCGAGATGAACAGGGTCAACGACAACAACACGGGCAGATAGTTGAGCGCCGTGAAACCAAGCAAGGCCGCCACGGCCTCGGAAGCCGTCGCGCCACTCGCCGCTTTTCCCAATAGCCGGATCAGCTGGGTCGTCAGCAGAATGGCGAAAAGGGCAACAAATACCGCGATCCCCGTTTGCGCAAACTCACGCTGGGCGGCACGCTTGAAGATCATTGATGGGGATTTGCGTAGAAAAGTTTGCGGATTTCCACTAAGGATGAAGAATGCGCGAAAAAAATGCTTAAACTTCGCTTTTCGTTCATCTTCAAGGAGCTGGCGGTGGAATTTAGCATAAAGAGTGGAAGCCCGGAAAAGCAGAGATCGGCCTGTGTCGTCGTCGGTGTCTTCGAATCCCGCAAGCTCTCGCTGCCCGCAGAATTGCTTGACAATGCCGCACGCGGCTACCTTTCGGAACTGCTGCGCCGTGGCGACATGGAAGGCAAGGCCGGCAATACCCTGCTGCTGCACAAGGTGCCCGGCACGGAAGCCGACCGCATCCTGCTGGTGGGCCTGGGCAAGGAACGCGAGTTCCGCGAGAAGGAGTACCGTGCCGCGATCGTCACGGCCGTGCGCACGCTGAATGAAACCGGTGGATTCGACGGCACGCTTTACCTGACCGAATTGTCGGTGAAAAAGCGTGATGTCGCCTGGCGTGTGCGCCAAGCCGTCATCGTCGCCGAAGAGGCGCTCTACCGCTTCGACCAGATGAAATCGAAGAAGGATGACGTCCGTCGCCCCCTGCGCAAGCTGACCTTCTGCGTCGAGCGACGCAGCGAACTGGCGGCTGCCGAACAGGCATTGCTGGAAGGGCAGGCGATTGCCACCGGCATGAACACCATGAAGAACCTCGCGAACCTGCCGGGCAACATCTGCACGCCCACCTACCTTGCGGAACAGGCTCGCGCCCTGGCTGGCGAGCATGGATTGACGGCCGATATTCTCGGGCGCGAGGAAATGGAAAAGCTGGGCATGCACACCCTGCTGGCCGTTGCAAAGGGTTCGCACCAGCCGCCCCAGTTCATCGTGCTGAAGTACTCGGGGGGCAAGCCGAGCGACAAACCGGTCGTGTTGGTGGGCAAGGGCGTCACGTTCGATACGGGGGGCATTTCGCTCAAGCCCCCGCTCGACATGGATGAAATGAAATACGACATGTCGGGCGCCGCAAGCGTTTTGGCCACCATCAAGGCCGCTGCCCTGATGAAGCTGCCGCTCAACATCGTCGCCGTGGTACCGACGGTCGAGAACATGCCCGGCGGCTGTGCCACCCGCCCCGGCGACATCGTGACCTCGATGTCCGGCCAGACGGTCGAGATCCTCAACACCGATGCCGAGGGCCGCCTGATCCTCTGCGACGCGCTGACCTACGTCGAGCGTCTTGAGCCGGATTGCGTGATCGACGTCGCCACGCTCACCGGGGCTTGCGTCATCGCCCTCGGCCACGTCGTCAGCGGCCTGCTCGCCAATGACGACGGCCTCGCCCGCGAACTGCTGGACGCCGGCAATGCGAGTTGGGACCGCGCCTGGCAGATGCCGCTGCTCGACGACTACCAGGAACTGCTGCAGAGCAACTTCGCCGACATAGGCAATATCGGCGGGCGGGCGGCAGGCACCATCACGGCCGCCTGTTTCCTCGCGCGCTTCACCAAGAAGTACGAATGGGCACACCTCGACGTTGCCGGCACGGCCTACAAGTCGGGCAAGGAAAAGGGCTCCACCGGACGGCCGGTGCCACTGCTGACCCATTTCCTCATCGAGCGTGCCGCGAAAGTCAGCGCTGGCGGAACGGCACAAAAGTAAGCCATTAACCCATGACGCGTATCTCGTTTCTGCATGGCGCCCCGGACCGCATCCAGTCCGCGGCCCACTGGCTGCAACAGGCCTGGGGCGGCCGGCAGACGGTGCTGGTCTATGTGCCGGATGCCGAACAGGCAACGCGCCTCGATCGCATGCTCTGGACCCAGCCGGCCCTGTCGTTCCTGCCCCACTGCCGCCAGGACGCCGCGGTGGCGGGCGAAACGCCGATCCTGCTGACCGACCGCCTCGATGCGCCACCGCACGAAGGCTGCGTGCTCAATCTGAGCAACGAGTTGCCGCCGACATTTTCCCGCTTCGAGCATCTGGTCGAAATCGTCAGCATCGATGATGCCGACCGCCTGCCGGCACGCGAGCGGTTCAAGTTCTATCGCGACCGCGGCTATGCCATCGAAAGTCGCGATATTTCCGGGGGGGTGTGATGGCGATCGACGACGACGTGATCATGGACAGCGATGCGCAGGAACGGCGCTTCCGCAGTTTCGTCGCGCGTCCGAAGCAACCTCCTCCTGCACCGGTTGAAGAGTCCGCCCCCGCTGACGACGAAGAGATTCCCCTCCTGACCGAGGTAGTGAATGCGGAGGCACTCGCCTCGGCGCAAGTCGATACGATCCTCGACGCTTTGCGCAAGGACCTCGAGAACGGGGTCTCCGAATGGCTGGTCGACGTGCTGCCCGCCGCGGTCGCCAATGCCAGCCAGCAGATCCTCGACGAACTCGACAGCAAGGCGCGCAATACCCTCCTGCCGCGACTGCAAACACTGATCGAAGCGCAGCGCGGCACGCCCGAGCCGCCGGGCGACGAATCCCCTTCGCTATAATTTCCTCTTTTGGCAGTGCGCCGTTACGGCTGATTCTCATGGAACTCGCAAAAAGCTTTGAACCTGCCGACATCGAGCGGCGCTGGTATCCCGTCTGGGAATCGAATGGTTATTTCGCCGCCGGGCTGGACAAGCAAAAGACGGATAACTTCTGCATCCTCCTGCCGCCGCCCAATGTCAC
>CAZTWA010000124.1:0-7885 GCA_964617225.1 uncultured Methyloversatilis sp. | reverse complement strand
ATCATGGACACGCGCTTCAGCACATCGGGGCCGTTGCCGATCAGGGTCGCGCCCTTCACCGGCTGGGTGATCTTGCCGTTCTCGATCAGGTAGGCCTCGGCGGCGGAGAAAACGAACTTGCCGCTGGTGATGTCGACCTGGCCGCCGCCAAAATTGGCAGCATAGAGGCCCTTCTTCACCGAGGCGATGATTTCCTGCGGATCCCGCTCACCCGCCTCCATCGTCGTGTTGGTCATGCGCGGCAGCGGGATGTGGGCGAAGGATTCGCGCCGGCCGTTGCCCGTCGATTGCACCCCCATGAGCCGGGCGTTGAGCATGTCCTGCAGGTAACCGACGAGGATGCCGTCTTCGATCAGCACCGTGCGCTGCGTCGGATTGCCCTCGTCGTCGATCGACAGGGAGCCGCGCCGATTCGGGATGCTGCCGTCGTCGACGACCGTCACGCCCTTGGCCGCGACACGTTCGCCGATGCGGCCGGAAAACGCCGAACTGCCCTTGCGGTTGAAGTCACCCTCCAGCCCGTGGCCGATTGCCTCGTGCAGCAGGATGCCGGGCCAGCCGCTGCCGAGCACCACGGTCATCTCGCCCGCCGGCGCCGGTTTCGCATCCAGATTGACACTTGCCTGATGCACGGCCTTTTCAGCGTAATCAGCCAATACCGCGTCGGAGAAATAGCCGTAGTCGAAGCGCCCGCCCCCACCCGCCGAACCCTGCTCGCGCCGGCCGTGTTCCTCGAGGATGACGGTGATCGACACGCGCGCCAGCGGACGCACGTCGGCGGCCAGATGGCCGTCGGAGCGCGCCACCAGCACCGTCTCCCAACTGCCGGCGACATGGGCCATCACCTGCGTGACGCGCGGATCGGCCGCGCGTGCCAGGGCTTCAAGGCGCTCCAGCAGCCGCACCTTCGCCGCTGCGTCGAGCGACCCGATCGGATCAGTGCCCACGTACAGCGCAGGCATGCCTTGCCCGGCCAGCGTCGGTCGTTGGCCCGCCGCACCATTTGCGCCCGCCGCCGCGATCGCGCGGGCCGCGCGCGCCGCGCCCATCAGGGCCGGCAGGCTGATCTCGTCGGAATAGGCGAAGGCCGTCTTCTCGCCGCTGATCGCGCGCACGCCGACGCCCTGCTCGATGTTGAAACTGCCCGACTTGACGATGCCCTCTTCCAGGCTCCAGGCCTCGGAGCGCGCGAACTGGAAGTAGAGATCGGCATAGTCGAGCCGGTGGCCGAACAGTTCGCCGAATACGTTGGACAGCAGGGCGGGGCTGAGGCCGTAGGGAGCCAGCAGGTGCTGCTCGGCGGTTTGGAAATGGGGTTGGGTCGTCATGTAAGTTGGGATAATTGTGGGTCGTGCCGTCTCGCCAGCACTGACTTTGAATATGGGGACGAGTTTACAGTCTTCTATGGCGCAGGGCGGGCAAGCTGGTCCGCACCGCCGCGATGCGCTCAGGATCGAGATCGGCGATGACGACTCCCTCGCCCTTGTCGAGACGCGTGATCACCTCGCCCCACGGATCGATGACCATGCTGTTGCCGTGCGTCACGCGCCCGGTCGGATGCTGCCCACCCTGCGCCGCAGCCAGCAGGTAGCACTGGTTCTCGACCGCACGGGCGCGCAGGAGCATCTCCCAGTGTGCGCGACCGGTTGTCTCGGTAAAGGCGGCCGGCAGCACGATCAGGTCGACACTGCCCAGCGCGCGAAACAGCTCGGGGAAGCGCAGGTCGTAGCAGATGCCGAGCCCAACGCGCCCGAACGGCGTGTCGAAGGCGACGGGTATCGCGGCCCCGGCCTCGATGGTTTCGGCCTCATCATAAGCTTCCTCGCCCTTGCGGAAGCCGAACAGGTGGATCTTGTCGTAGCGCGCGACCTGCCGGCCCTGCGGGTCGAAAACGAGGCAGCTGTTGAGCAGCTTGTCCGGATTGTTCGCCCGCAGGGGAATCGAACCGCCGACAAGCCAGACCTCGTGCTTGGCCGCGGCGGCGGCAAGGAAGTCCTGGATCGGCCCACGGCCGAACTCCTCACGCACCGCCAGGCGGTCGGCATCGCTGCCACCGATGATCGGGAAGTATTCGGGCAGGGCCACCAGTTGCGCGCCCCGATCGGCCGCCTCGGCGAGCAGGCGCGCGGCCGTGGCGAGATTCGGAGCGACTTCGGGCGTCGAGATCATCTGGACGGCCGCGATGCGAAATGGGTTCGTCATGGCACGTTCGGTTTCTGTTCAGGGAGCTTGCGCTGGAGCTTCTCGACCTTCGGATCGGCCCAGCCGCCGGTGACGGCGTATTCGAAAGCGAAGATCTGGTCGAGCGGATCCTTGAGGATCTTTTGTGCGGCCCAGGCCACGGCGCCGACCGCCGGATTCGCGATCATCGCGCCGACCGCGAGCGTTTCCCCGATGGCCGGCTGGACGCGCACCTTCAAATTTTGCGTTTCGGCGACCAGGTTGGCTTCTCCCGATAGCAGCACCTGCGCCGACGGTCCGCGAATGCGCAGTTCATCCGTCTGCATCACGCCCTTGTTGATCTTCGCCTCGCCGGCAATGCTATCGAAGGCGAAACCCTCGCTGAAGATGTCGCGGAAATCGAGCGTGATGCGCCGCGGCAACGATTGCAGCGACAGCACGCCGAGCAGGCGGCCGACCCCGGGCTCCAGCTTCTTGAACTGCCCCTTGCCGACATCCGCCTTGATGCGTCCCGAGAGGCTGGCCGGATCGAAAGAAAAGGGATTCCCCGACCAGCGGATGTCGCCCTCGATGTCGCCCTCGCCGCGCCGGACGGCGTCGGGCATGCCGAGGCGGTCGAGCAGCTTCTCGGCGTTATTCACATCCAGCTTGAAGACCAGCCCCGTTTCGGCCGGGGCGGTGCCCGCGGGCCGCCAGCGGCCATCGCCGCTCAGGCGGGCGGCGTCGTTGCGGATGTCGAGCTTGGCCTGCCAGGCGCCCTCGCGGTTTTCGGCCTTGACCTTGATCTCGCCGAGCGCCAGTTCCCCGGCGCGGAAGTTGTCGATCGCCAGATCCACGGCCGGCATTTCGCGGCTCGCCTCCTGCGGCTCGGGCTCCTGCCCACCAATTTGGGGATCGCTGGACGGCAGCGTCAGGCGACTGAGTCGCGCGACGATGCGCCCGGCCCCCGCGCCATCCCAGGTGACCTGCCCCTGCGCCTCACGGCTGTCCACGCCGAAGCGCCAGCGCGACTCGCTGCGCGTGCCTTGCAACTGCACGTCATGGAATACGCGGTGCGCTACGTGCAACTCCGGACTGCGAATATCAATCAGCGACAAGGCGGACAGGCTATCTGTCTTCCGATCGGCCTTGCCGTCCAGGCTGGTTTCGCTGCCATTGCGCAGCAGCGCGCGCCAGGCATCGACTTCGATGCGCGGGAGGTTCACGGCGAGGGCAATACCCTGCGCGGGAAGGGGCGGCGCTTGCCGGACCGCCGCCTCGCCGATGGCGAACCGACCGCGCCAGTTCTCTTCCGCGCCCTGTAGCCGCACACCCGCGAGGTCGCCCAGCGTCAGGGTCCAGTCGTTGCGTTGCGGCTCGATGCGTCCCTGCACGACGAGCGGCAGCAGGGTCGCGGCAGACTTGTTGAGGGGCACAGGCAAACTCGAGGCCAGTCCGGTCAGGGTCGATTCGATGCGCAACTCGGCGGTCGGCTTCTTGACGGTCAGTGCGCCGCGCCAGGGGGTCTCGCCCGCCAGGTGGTCGAGAACGCGCAGGCCGTAATAACGCCGCAGCCCGTTCGATTCCAGCGTCCCGGTGGCACTGATGCGCACGCTGCCGCCCGGCAGGGTACCGATCTCGAGCGCCATCGCCTGGTCGAGAAAGCGCGCCCGCAGGTTCTTCGCCTGCATGCGGTCAGCGGTGAAGGAAAACTCGCCCTGCGCCTCAGTGAAGGGCGGCAGGTCCTTCAGCACCTCGAGCCGGTTGTCGGCGAAGCGGTAGCGGCCTTGTACCTGGGTATCGACCACATGCCGCAACGGCATCACCAGCTTGAGGTCGAGTTCGCCGCTGCCCGTCGCGACCATCGTTTCGGTGAAATGATCGATACGCGTACCGACTGGGCTGGCCTCGATGAAGTCGAGGAAGCGCTGGGTTTCGCCCTTGGCGCGGCCGGTGATGGTCAAGATTTCCTCGGGGGCATCGAGGTCGGCGATCTCGGCACGCACGTCCGAGAGGGTCACCCCCATGATCGCGGCCCGCTGGCCGCGGATCAGCATGCGCTCGCCCTCGAACAACAATTCGCCATCGATATCGACGATGCCCGGCCAACCTGGTGCGTAATCGAGTTGCGCCCCCCGGAACGTTCCCTTGACCTGAAATATGCCGCCCTTGCCGCCCCGGAAGGGGAACTGCGCCAGCGGTCCCTTCAGGCGCAGGGTCGTGCTGTCTGCACGCCCCCCCAGGATGCTGGTACGCAGCCAGTCGCGCGTATCCTTGTTCACCACCAGCGGCATGTACCGCCAGACGGCATTTCCAGAAGCATCCGTCAGTTTCGCGGACAGGTCGATATCGCCCGGACCCTGGCCGGTGAAGCGATAACTTCCGGTCGCTTCGCCCTTCGCATCGTCATTGAGGAAGTTGACGCGCTGGAGCAGGATCTCGGTCGCACCGCCCTTGGCGCGCCAGCCAACCTCGGCTTCCAGGCGCGCCAGCGCCAAAGTCGGCTCCGGGAAGACGGCAGGCAGCACGACGGTCGCATCGCGACTGTCAATCACGATCTGGCCGCTGCGCTCGTCGCCCTCCAGGCGCCCGGAGAGTCCCGAGAATCCCGGCAGTTCCTTGTGGGCCGCCAAGCTGAGGCGGGCGAACGCCCCCTTGACCTGCCAGCGGGTCGGCGCTTCCAGCGCACCCTGCCAGGTCAGCCCGACATCGGACAAGTGGCCTTGCGGAGAAAAACCTTGCAGTTGCGCATGCAGCTGTTCCGGGATAGGGAGGTATCCGGCCAGCGCCGCAAGCGCCCCCAGATCGAGGCGGCTGGCGCGAAACTCACCCCCCACCTTTCCCTTGACCGTATCCAGCTTCAGCAATGCATCCGTCGGCTCCACAACCGCGCCGGCGTCCGTCGCCAGGGCGAGCTTCCGTATCTCGCCGATGTGGCCATCTTCGGTACGGCGCCAGGACAGGCGACCCGTGGCGTGTTGCAGCACCAGCGGGGGAAGGGCCTCGCCGAAGCGCACGCCGAGTCCCTCGAGGCGCAGGTCGGCCGTGAATTTGGTCGGTGCCAGATTGGCGAAGCGCAGCCAGAGGCGCAGGTCTCCCCGGCCGTGGGTCATGTCGAGTGGCAGCGTGACCCACGGCGCCCACGCTGCCAGGTCGAGTTGGCCGAGATCGGCATATAGCTCGCCTTCCCAGGCGGACAAATCGGCAGGGTTGCGTCCGACGAGATTCCCGCGCAGATCGAGGCGCGTCGCGATCTGCGCGGAGGGATCGGCGGTCAGTCCGAAGCTGTGGTGGCTGCCGAGGTTGCGCAATTGCAGGTTCAGGTGCTGCAGTTCGAGCGGCGCGGCGCCGCGCAGTTCGTCGATCCAGAGAATGCGGGCATCGCGCACGACGATGCGGTACTGCTCGAGCAACCAGGGCAGGAAACCGCTGTCGCCCTCGCTGCGCATGGGCAGGCCGGCGATATGGAGGACGCCCGCCGTGTCGCGACGAATCTCGAGTTGCGGCGCGGCGATTTCCAGCCGGTGCAAGCGCAGCTCCATGAACAGGAGCGAGGACCAGCCGATGTCTGCCTCGACGCGATCGAAGGCCAGCGCTGGTCGCCCCTCCCGGTCATGCAACTGCAGTTTTTCGATGACCAGATGGGGATGCAGCCCGGGCCAGGCGGCCGACAGGTCACCGATCGCCACGGGAAGACCGATCGCTTCCGACAACTTCTGCTCGATCCAGGGCCGGTAGGCACCGATTTCCGGCAGGATCCAATGACGCCCCACGAGGATCAGCGTTGCCGCCGCGAAATACAGTACCAGCAGGATGCGGCCCGTCCAGGCAAGCAGACGGCGGACGAGAGGCGACAAGGGGAAAAGGGCGGCGGGCAAAGGGGTCTGGGAGCTAGAATGCGCCGATTCGACGGCGGCTCTGAATTCTAATCCATGACCCCCCAGCTCTCCCCGACCGACTACTCCCGTTACCTCGCCCGCCTGTTGCAAGCGCGCCCCGAACTGGCCGC
Source organism: uncultured Methyloversatilis sp. (assembly GCA_964617225.1). Taxonomy (GTDB): domain Bacteria; phylum Pseudomonadota; class Gammaproteobacteria; order Burkholderiales; family Rhodocyclaceae; genus Sulfuricystis. Next base: position 1,716 of record CAZTWA010000124.1, on the reverse strand, counting down.
CGAAATCGCCGCACCCGAGGCACTGGACCAGGCGACCCTGCAGGCCTGGCTGGCCGAGGCCCCGCTGACGGAGGACAACCTCAAGCCGGTGCTGCGCCGCCTCAAGCAGCGGTCAATGATGCGCATCGCCAGTCGCGACCTCGCCGGCCTGGCCGACCTTGCCGAAGTCATCGAATGCATGTCGCTGCTGGCCGACATGGCCGTCGCGACCGCGCTGGAGGTCGTCGAGGCCGGTCTCGTCGCCCGCTATGGCGAACCGCGCAACGCGACCGGCGAGCGCCAGCAGCTGATCGTCGTTGGCATGGGCAAACTGGGCGGGCGCGAACTGAACGTTTCCTCCGACATTGACCTGATCTTCGTCTATCCGGAGGATGGCGACACCGACGGCACGCGTTCGATTTCGAATTTCGAATTCTTCTCGCGCGTCGGGCGCGGCCTGATCAACGCGCTGGCCGACATTACCGACAACGGCCAGGTTTTTCGTGTCGACATGCGCCTGCGGCCCAACGGCGACTCGGGCCCACTGGTCTGCTCCTTCGACATGCTGGAGAACTACTTCTACACCCAGGGCCGCGAATGGGAACGCTATGCCTGGATCAAGGCACGGCCCATGACGCCCGCCACCGGCGCGCGCTGGGAAGACCTCGAGGCAATCCGCTGTTCCTTCGTCTTCCGCAAGTATCTCGATTTCGGCGCGATCAATGCGATGCGCGACCTGCATGCGCAGATCCGCCGCGAAGTGGCCCGGAAGGACAAGGCGAACAACGTCAAGCTCGGCCCGGGCGGGATTCGCGAAATCGAGTTCATGGCCCAGGTCTTCCAACTGATCCGCGGCGGGCGTGACCGCGCCCTGCAGATCAAGCCCACGCTGGACGTATTGAAGCTGCTGGTCGACCGCGACCAGTTCGAACTCGAATCGGTCGTCCAGCTGTCCTCGGCCTACCGCTTCCTGCGCCGGCTCGAGCATCGCCTGCAGTACCTCGACGATGCCCAGACCCATGCCTTGCCCGACAACCCGGACGACCAGCAGCGCGTCGCGCTGGCGATGGGATTCGCCAATTACGAAGCGCTGCTGATGGAGCTCGACGACCATCGCCAGAACGTGGCGCGCCATTTCGAATCGGTCTTCGCCGACCCCAACGAGGACAACCACGCCCTCGACGGGGTGTGGATGCAATCGGAATGCCACCTCGAGGAACTGGCGAAGCTGGGCTTCGTCGATACGGCAGCGCTGTGCGAACGCCTCGGCGGTATCCGGAGCGGCGTTCGCTACCAGCAGATGAGCGAAATGGCGAAGGAACGCTTTGACGCACTGGTGCCACGGGCGATCCAGGCGGCCTCCACCACGCCGAACCCGGATGCGACGCTCTCGCGCATGCTCGACCTGATCGAGGCCATCGGCCGGCGCTCGGCCTACCTCGCACTGCTGCTGCAGTACCCGCAGGCGCTCGAGCAGGTGGCAAAGATCGCCAGCGCGTCGTCCTGGGCGGCGAGCTACCTGCTGCACCACCCGATCCTGCTCGACGAGCTGCTCGACCAGCGCCTGCTGCAAATGGCGCCCGACTGGCCGGCCTTTCGCCAGCAGCTGAACGAGCAGACCGATGCGAACGAGCCCGATACCGAACAGCAAATGGATGACCTGCGCGAGGCGCACCATGCCCAGGTGTTCCGCCTCGTCAGCCAGGACATCGCCGGCCTGCTCACGGTGGAGAAGCT
>CAZTWA010000123.1:5811-8004 GCA_964617225.1 uncultured Methyloversatilis sp. | reverse complement strand
GAGCAGCCTTCTTGGCGGCGGGCTTCGCAGCAGCCTTCTTGGGAGCAGCCTTCTTCACCGCAGGTTTCGCGGCAGCTTTCTTTGGTGCAGCTTTCTTAGCCGCCGGTTTTGCAGCAGTCGTCTTCTTTGCAGCCGCCGGCTTCTTGGCTTTCTTCTCTTCAGCCATAGTGAACCTCCATTGCATGTTTGAGAAAGGGAAAATTAACAACCCGCCTACTACAGCACGGATTATTCAACAACGCCGGCGGACCGGAATTGATGAATTCAAGCGCTTTCCCCAGCCATCCCTTGGTTTGGAGCGGGATGGGGGAACACGTCAATACGGGATTCGCCAGGACGGGAGCGTCGACAAGCGGCTTGCGGCTTGCGGCGTAAATGGGGATCACGACTGCGGAAGAGGCGGCAACCAATCCGGTAACGGATTCGGTTCGATCGAGATTCGTGCGCCTTGCGTCTTCCTGCATGCCCCGCCTTTCGTTGGCTACTACAGATCTGAACTGCCAGCTTCGACCTACTATATGTAGTAGGTCAACGACCAATGGGCCCTAATGGTAGTAGCTCGCATTTTTCAATGCAAGATAAATTACGTTGGTCGTGTGTGCGCACGACCAAACGTTGCGATCAAACCACGTGCGTTGCGTGTCAGGCGATGCGCTGACGTTCGATGCGCGACCAGTCGAAGAACGGTCCGGGGTCGGTCTTCCTGCCCGGTGCGATATCCGCATGACCGACGATTGCCGCCAGCGGAAAACGCTGACGCAGTGTGGCGATCAGCGCATCGAGCGTCGCGTATTGCGCTTCGGTGAACGCGATGAAGTCATCGCCCTCGAGCTCGATGCCAAGCGAGAAATCGTTGCAGCGCTCGCGGTCCGTCCAACACGACACGCCCGCATGCCAGGCACGATCGAGGCAGGAAACGAACTGGATGAGGCGTCCGTCGCGGCGGATGAGGAAGTGCGCCGAAACGCGCCGCCCGGCAATGGCGGCGAAGTAAGGATGGGCCGACGGGTCCAGCCGGTTGGTGAACAGTTCGATCACGGCCTCGCCCCCGAACTCGCCCGGCGGCAGGCTGATCGCATGAATCACGAGCAAGCGCGCCGACTCGCCCGCCGGGCGGGCATCATGATTGGGACTCGGAATCTTTTCTGCGCCCGCCAGCCAGCCGGCAGGATCAATGTCGCCGGCACCTTCAAGCTTCGGTTTCATTGAGCCCCAGTCGTTCCATCCGATAGCGCAGCGAGCGAAACGTCACGCCGAGCAGACGTGCGGCAGCCGTGCGATTGAAGCGGGTCTTCTGCAGGGCATCGAGGATGACCTGGCGTTCCTGATCGTCGAGAAACTCCTGCAGCGGCTTGGTGCCGAGGCATGCCGTCTCGCCAGCGCTGACTTTCGGCGGCTGGAGTTGCAGGTCATCGACATCGATGACGCCGCTGCTCTGCAGGGCCAGTGCACGTTCGAGAATATTTTCGAGTTCGCGCACGTTGCCAGGAAAATCATAGGCCTTCAGCGCACTCAGGGCCTGCGGTGTGATGACCGGTTCCGGCGCGCCGTTCGTGGCAGCCATCTTGGCGAGAATCCGTTGCGCAAATTCCGGCACATCCTCGCTGCATTCACGCAGCGCGGGCATGCGGATCTCGATGACGTTGATGCGGAAGAACAGATCCTGACGGAAGCGACCTTCGTCCATCAGTTGCCGAAGATTCTGATGTGTCGCACAAATGATGCGCACATTGACGGGTTCCTCCGTCGTTGCCCCGACACGGCGTACATGTTTTTCCTGGATGGCCCGCAGCAGCTTCACCTGCATCGGCAGGGGCAAATCCGCCACCTCATCGAGGAACAGTGTGCCGCCGTCCGCCGCCTGAAAGAAACCCTCGCGCTCGTTCTCCGCGCCCGTGAACGCGCCCTTGCGGTAGCCGAAGAACTCGCTTTCCATCAGGTTCTCGGGAATCGCACCACAGTTCACCGCGACGAACGGCTTGTCGGAACGCACGCTCCCGCGATGAATCAGCCGGGCGGCCAGTTCCTTGCCGCTGCCCGATTCGCCGGAGATGTAGACGGGTGCCTCACTGCGTGCCACCTTGGTAATCAGTTCGCGGACTTGAACGATCGGTACCGACTGGCCGAGCAACTCATAGCTCCGCTGCCCTGTCGCGCTCTTGCTCTCGGGTACCGTCAGCGCCGACTTGACCA
>CAZTWA010000123.1:0-5711 GCA_964617225.1 uncultured Methyloversatilis sp. | reverse complement strand
CTCCGCTGCCCTGTCGCGCTCTTGCTCTCGGGTACCGTCAGCGCCGACTTGACCAGTGTGCGGAGCTGCGCCAGGGAAACTGGTTTGGCCAAGTAGTCGAAGGCGCCGGCCTTGAGGGCGGCGACGGCGTTCTCGGTACTGCCGTGCGCTGTGATCACCGCAACCGGGAGAGTCGGATAGGCCGTCTCGATATGCCGAACCAGTTCGAGTCCGTCGCCATCCGGCATGCGCATGTCGGTCAGACACAACTGATAGGTGTTTTCGCTCAACAATCGCGTGGCCACGACGACGCTCGCCGCAGTGTCGCATTCGAGCCCCATGCGCGCCAGGGTCATGTCAAGCAGTTCGCGTATGTCCGCTTCGTCGTCGACGATGAGTACCCGGGGGTTGCCGTTCATGACTCCGCTATGTCCTTGTGTTGTTCAGGGGAGGGTAGGGCGAATGATATGCAGAAATGTGCGCCCGGCGCGTTTTCAAGCAGGAACAGCCGGGCGCCATTCGCTTCACACAACTCCCGCGCGATGTACAAACCAAGCCCCGTCCCGGCTGCGCGGGTTGTAAAGAAGGGTTCGAAGACCCGGTCACGCTCGGTTTCATCGATGCCCTTGCCGTCATCGATGACATGGAGGCTCAGGCGGTTCTGCCCGGAGTTCGGCTCGATCGTTACGCGTACCGCCCCGGACGACGGGCTGGCATAACGCAAGGCGTTGTCCAGCAGGTTGGAGGCGACGCGGTGCAGATGCCCGCGATCAAAACGGATCTCCATGCCGTCGGGAATGTCGATGACGACACGACTGGCAGCGCCTGCATCCTGCAACGAACGCTCGTCGATCAAGCGCAGGAAGTACTCCCGCAAATCGATCGCCTCGGCATTGACGCGATCGCGCCGACCCAGTTCGACCACCTCGGAGACCAAATGGTTCAGGCGCTGAGAATTGTCGACAATGATGCGCGTCAGCCGTTCGATGCCCTTGCCCGGTGGTTCGTCCGCCAACAACTCGGCGGCGTGACTGATGGCCGACAGGGGATTGCGGATTTCATGCGCCATGTTCGCGGTCAGCCTGCCCAAGGCAGCGAGCTTCACCTGCCTGGCCTCCTGCTGCAACCGCCCCACGTCCTCGACGTATATCAGCGCATTCCCGCTTTCCCCCGGGGGCAGGATACGTGCGCGCAAGACGCGGCCGGTCCATGGCACCTGCATGACGAACTCTGACTCAACGCCGCGCCCCTGACGGATCTTGAACTCTTCTGCCAGCGTAGGGGAAAACTCTTCCAGGGACTTGGCGAATGCATCGGTGCAACCGAGCAGGGCACGGGCTCGAGGATTGCACTGACGAACCTGTCCGACCGCGTCGATCACCAGCACGCCGTCCTGCATGTCGCGAATGACGCGCTCGTTGATCAGCAATTGATCGTCCAGTTCGATGCCACGCTTGCGCGCCAGGTTCTCGTTCGCCACCATGCGGTTGGCCAGCAGACGCGCAGCGATCGCCGCGCCGAACAGACCGATGCTCGTCAGGCCGGTGAAAAAGAAATCGCCTGGTTCGCCCTTGAGGAATCCAACGCGAAAAGCCTGTTCACCAAGCAGCAGCAACGTCGCCACTGCCGCATAAAACAACACTAGTCGCCCTTGGCCGACAAGCGCGGCACCGACGAGAACGACCAGCAGCATCATCGACATCCCGCTCTTGGCGCCCCCGCTCGCATACAGCAGCAGGATCAAGCACCCGATGTCGATCAATACCTGGGTGGTCAGTTGCAGGTTGAATGCCTGCTGCCATCTGATCTGCATGACCAATATGGCGATGGACAGGAAAAAATATACTCCGCAGACCCAGAGAAACAGGCGAGGGTCCTGCGACCCGATGTTCAACGCCCTACCTGAAAACATCATGGTGCCCAGGAAGAAGCCCGCAACGATCAGCCGGTAATACGAAAAATACCGGAGCAACCTCCAGAGCGAATGGCTATGTAGCCCTGGCACGTCAGCGGGCATAGTGGGTTTTTGCAACTTCAGGACGCACCGAGTTGGCGATGCTCATCGCAGCAATAGTGACGCCCATCGGAAATCAGGGATTCGCTTTCTGGTATGCGCAGATGACAATGCGCGCAGACGACCATGCTTTCCGCACTGTCATTCGTCGCACTCGACGATCCTTGTTGGTTCGACGAGTCGCCCTGATTGTTTCGTTGCCTGAAAACGAACCAGAAAACGAGGAAGAGAATCAGGATCAGCAGGAGAAACTTTGCCATGGTGATGGCCTTCCATTTCCGAAAAGTTGCCTTGAATGGCACGACAGCCGCCCAATGGGCAACTTGTCGTGCATGATAAGCAACTTCCAGAAAATTGGTCGGGGTGAGAGGATTCGAACCTCCGACTCCTGCGTCCCGAACGCAGTACTCTACCAGGCTGAGCTACACCCCGAATTTGCCTGCCGGTCCGTTAATCACCTTCAATGGCGCCTAGCAACTGCAAAGGACGCTAATTGTAGCAAAGCATCTTTGTATTGGCTATTGGATACATCATTCAAGGCTAACTTTGCCTTGTCCGCTTCGGCGGTCGCCACTTCGAGCGCTGCACCGAGTGCTCCCGTTTCCTGGACCGCTCTGATTACCTCGGGGAAGGCTTCCCTGCCGCCTTGTTCTAGCGCAGAGCGCACCACTTCGGCTTGAGCAGCATTCCCCACTTTCATCACATGAATCAGCGGCAAGGTAGGTTTGCCCTCGGCAAGGTCATCGCCCAAGCTCTTGCCGATCTCCCCCTCCTGGCCTGAATAGTCCAGTACATCATCGACGATCTGGAAAGCCGTGCCCAGATGCATGCCATAGGCTGCAAAACCGTCTTCCAATGTTGGGGCGGCATCGCCCAGAATGGCTCCTAGTCGCGCCGAGGCCTCAAATAGCTTCGCCGTTTTGTAGCGCACGACCTGAAGATAATCATCGACCGTGATCTCGGTATTGTGGCAGTTCATCAATTGCAGAACTTCACCCTCGGCAATGACATTGGTTGCATCTGCCAGCACTTGCATAATCCGCATGCTGCCGACGCCGACCATCATCTGAAAAGCCCGGGAATACAGGAAATCCCCCACCAGAACGCTGGCCGCATTGCCGAACTGGGTATTAGCCGTATCCCGTCCGCGCCGAAGCGCCGATTCGTCGACCACATCATCATGCAGCAACGTCGCGGTATGAATGAATTCAACAACGGCGGCAAGTTCGTGATGATGTTTGCCGCGATACCCCAGTGCTCCTGCCGATAGCAACAGCAAGGCGGGCCTCATCCGCTTCCCGCCGCCTGCAATGATGTACTCCGCTATCTGGCGGACGAGCGGGACTTCCGAATACAGGCGCGCACGAATAACCGCGTCAACGGCCTTCATGTCGCTCGCGATCAGGGAATAAATTTGGTTTGAATCCAAGGCTGCAATCACTTTGACTGGACGGGGATGGTAAGTTGTTGCCTGAAAACCGTCAATCAAGCGTTTAGGTGCTTGACCAAAAGTATTCGTGTTAATACAATGCGCGGTTCTTTAGAACGTTTTTTGGAGTCCAACATGTATGCGGTCATAAAAACCGGCGGCAAGCAGTATCGCGTTGTCGCTGGCGAAAAAATCAAAGTAGAACAGATACCGGCAGATGTGGGCACTGAAATTTCCCTGGATCAGGTTTTGATGGTCGGCGAAGGAGACTCGGTGAAAATCGGTACTCCCATCGTATCTGGCGCCACCGTAACCGCCAAGGTTGTTTCTCAGGGCCGCCATCCCAAGGTGAAGATTTTCAAGATGCGGCGTCGTAAGCATTATCAGAAGCACCAGGGACACCGCCAGAACTACACGGAATTGGAAATCAGCGGCATCAGTGCCTGATTTCGAAAACTAGGAGCTCCTCACCATGGCACACAAAAAAGCAGGCGGCAGTTCTCGCAACGGTCGCGACTCAGAATCGAAACGACTGGGCGTCAAGCGCTTTGGCGGCCAATTGGTTGCTGCCGGCAACATCATCGTTCGCCAGCGTGGCACGCAATTCCACGCGGGTGAAAACGTTGGCATCGGCAAGGACCATACGCTTTTCGCCAAGACAACCGGTACAGTACAGTTTTCTGTGAAGGGTCCGTCCCAGCGCAGATACGTCAATATCGTTCCTGTTGCCTGAGCGAATCCGAAGGCAATAAACGAAGCCCTGTCCGGATGGATGGGGCTTTTTTCATTTAGACCATGAAATTTTTCGACGAAGCCCTGATTACCGTTGCGGCCGGCAATGGCGGCAATGGTGCTGTATCGTTCCGCAGGGAAAAGTACATTCCCCGTGGTGGCCCGGATGGTGGCGATGGGGGGCGTGGGGGCAGCATCTGCATGATCGCTGACCGTAATCTCAATACCCTGATCGACTACCGTTACACACGCAATTACCGTGCAGAGCACGGTGACTATGGGCGCGGAGCGGATTGCTACGGCAAAGGTGGGGCCGATTTAATGCTCCACGTTCCGGTGGGCACGGTCGTCACCGATGCAGCTACGGGCGAAATGCTTGCCGACCTCGACACGGATGGTGCCAGCGCAATCATTGCAAAAGGGGGCCTCGGCGGGTTGGGAAATCTCCATTTCAAATCCAGCACCAACCGCGCACCGCGTCAGTTCACTCCAGGGGAACCGGGTGAAACCCGTGAACTGAAGCTTGAGTTGAAAGTACTGGCCGATGTAGGCCTGCTGGGACTCCCCAATGCGGGGAAATCCACCTTCATTCGCGCCGTTTCTGCCGCTCGTCCCAAGGTTGCCGATTATCCCTTTACCACCTTGCAGCCTAATCTGGGTGTCGTTAGGATCGGAGAGAATCAAAGTTTTGTCGTCGCGGACATTCCCGGCCTCATCCGCGGTGCTTCTGAAGGTGCAGGTCTCGGACATCGTTTTTTGAAACATCTTCAAAGAACCCGTTTGCTTCTTCATTTGATTGACATCGCCCCCATGGACCCGAACGCGGATCCGGTCAGCGACGCCTTTGCGATCATCGAGGAGTTACGCAATTTCGATGAATCCTTGTATCTGAAGCCCCGTTGGATTCTGTTGAACAAAATCGACCTTATTCCAGAGGATGAAAGGGACGCTAGGATTTCAACGATTATCAGCAAACTCGGAAATGATTCGCCAGTTTTTGTCGTTTCAGGCGCTACGGGAGAAGGATGCCAGCGTCTCTGTCAGAAAATCATGCAGTTTTTGACTACAGCAAACGAAAATGCGCAATGACATTGCAAAGTGCAAACGCATCGTCGTCAAAGTAGGCAGTGCGCTCGTCACTGACAATGGCGCCGGCCTCTCAAATGAGTTCATCACTGAATGTGCCCGGCAAATTGCCATGCTGCATCAGGCTGGTCGCCAGATACTGCTGGTTTCATCTGGAGCAATAGCCGCTGGCATGCAGCGCCTCGGTTGGAATAAGCGTCCCCATGCGATGCACGCGCTCCAAGCAGCCGCCGCAGTCGGCCAGATGGGGCTGACACAGGCATACGAGACGGTATTTGCCCAGCACGGCTTGAAATCCGCGCAGATTTTGCTTACCCATGATGATCTTGCTGATCGCAATCGCTATCTCAATGCAAGGGTTACGCTGAACACACTCCTCGAATTGGGCGTTGTCCCAATCATCAATGAGAATGACACCGTAGTCACAGATGAGATCAAATTTGGAGACAACGATACGCTAGGCGCTCTGGT
>CAZTWA010000122.1:0-8042 GCA_964617225.1 uncultured Methyloversatilis sp. | reverse complement strand
GAAGACGCTGGTCGTCGCCGGCGGCGTGGGCGCGAACCAGCGCCTCAGGGCGCGGCTCGACGCCGCGGCGAAAAAACAAGGGGTGCGGGTGTGTTACCCGGAAATGGCCCTATGTACCGACAACGGCGCGATGATCGCCTTCGCCGGCGCCCAGCGCTTGCTGGCAGGTGCGGCTACAACAGGAAATGGCGCATTCGTCGTTAAGCCGCGCTGGCCGCTGGCCACGGACTAAGCCTTCTTTTTCTTGCTACCGATGGCGTTCTCGGTGCCGGCAATCAGCCGGCCGAGGTTGCCGCGATGCCGCCAGATCAGCAGGAGGCACATTGTTCCGACGACGACCGCAACTGCGCCAGGGCCGTGCCAGGCGAGTGCCAGTGTCGGCGCCACGCAAGCGGCAGTGATCGCCGCGAGCGACGAATAGCGTGACACGAGGGCCGTCGCCAGCCAGACGGCCGCCGCGCCGAGCGCGATCCAGCCATCCAACCCGATCAATACGCCGATGGCCGTGGCGACGCCTTTGCCGCCCTTGAACTTGAGGAACACCGGGTAGAGGTGGCCGAGGAAGGCGGCGAGTCCGGTCAGCGCGGTTGCCGTCTCGCCAGCGCCGACTTTCGCGGCCAGCCACATCGCAAACAAACCTTTTGAAGCGTCGCCCAGCAGGGTCAGCGCGGCGGCCGCCTTGTTGCCGGTGCGCAGCACGTTGGTCGCGCCGGGATTGCCCGAGCCGAAGCTACGCGGGTCGGCGAGGCCGAACAGCTTCGAGACGATCACCGCGAACGGCAGCGAGCCGATCAGGTAGCCGAGGATTAGGTAAATGAACGCGGTTTCCATAGAATCGCTCGCATTGTAATTGAGGCCGCCCTAATGGATTTCATCTTCATCGAGGACATGCGCGTCGAGGCGCACGTCGGCATCTACGATCGCGAACGCGCCGCGCCGCAGACCCTCGACCTGTCGCTGACCTTCGGCGTGCCGGACGAGGCGGCGCAGGACGACGATATCGCCAAGACCATCGATTATGCGGTCGTTATCGCGCGCATCCGCACCGAGCTCGCGGCGCGCCACTTCAATTTGCTGGAGACGCTGGGTGAGTACCTCATCGGCCTGCTGCTCGACGAGTTTCGCGCGCCGTGGGTCAAGGTGTCGATCGCCAAAGTCGGCATCGCGCGTGGTGTCAAGCGCGTCGGCGTGCAGATCGAGCGGGCCAGGCTAGAGAAAAAGTGAGCGCGACCTCGGGGCTGATCTACGCTGTCGGCATGGCGGCGGTGGCAGTCAATGCCGCCTCGGCGGTGCTTGAGACCGAGGACAAGCGCATGGATCTGGTGGGCGCAACCATCGTCGGGCTCGTGACCAGTCTCGGCGGCGGCACGCTGCGCGACGTTCTGCTCGGCCGGCCGGTATTCTGGCTGGCGAACGTCGACTTTCTGGTCTGCGGATTGCTTGCGGTGGGCGGCACTTTCCTGCTGGCGCGGCGCGTGCGCATCCGCCCCGGCCTTTTCGTCATCCCCGATGCCGTTGGTTTGGCACTGTTTACCGTGGTCGGGACGCAGATCGCGCTGGCTTTGGGCGTGCATTGGCTGCCGGCCTCAATGCTGGGGGTGATTACGGGCGCCTTCGGCGGCATGCTGCGCGACATCCTCGTCAATGAAGTGCCGCTGGTCATGCGCCCCGGCACGCTCTATGTCACAGCGTCCTGGCTGGGCGCGTTGGTGCTGGCCGGCGCTTTTCACCTCGGCTATAGCGAAGCGGTCAGCGCAATGGCCGGCGGTTTGTTGGTACTCACGCTGCGCCTGCTGGCGATTCGCTACCGGATCGGCCTGCCGACCTACAAGTCAAGATAAAAGTCGGCGCTGGCGAGACGGCACAAGCAGATTTACGTTTGTCCGCACGCCACGACCTTCGGTTGCAGCGCGCGCAGGAGATCGTGCGGATGCACGCCGACGAGATAGCCGCGCTGGCCGCCGTTGATGTAGATCAGCGGCAGGTCGAGAATGCTTTTTTCCAGGCAGACCGGCAGCCGTTTCTTCGTGCCGAAGGGCGAGCAGCCGCCGACAAGATAGCCGGTATGGCGATGCGCATCGTCGGGCGTGCAGGGCGCGACCTTCTTTACGCCGATCTGGCGCGCCAGCTCCTTGGTCGATACCTTGCGGTCGCCATGCATCAGCACGATGAGCGGCTGCCTGTTTTCGTCTTCCATCACCAGCGTTTTCACCACGGCATGCTCGGCGACGTTCAGTTCACGTGACGAAACCTTCGTTCCGCCGTGTTCCTCGTAGGCGTAGAGATGATTGGAATGCGCGATGTGGTTCTTGTGGAGAAATTGTGTCGCCGGGGTTTCCGGCGGACGGTCATTGGTTTTCATTTCAGCCTCGCGGATGATGCTGCGCGTGCAACTCCTTCAACCGCGCGCGCGCCACATGAGTATAAATCTGCGTCGTCGAGATGTCGGCATGACCTAATAATAGTTGAACCACGCGCAGATCGGCGCCATGATTGAGCAAGTGTGTCGCGAAGGCATGGCGCAGCACGTGCGGAGAGATCCTTTCGCGCGGGATGCCGGCCGTTGTGGCGTGCTTCTTGATCAGCGTCCAAGCCATCTGCCGCGTCATGCCCGTGCCGCGGTTGGTGACGAAGACATGATCGGCGGCGCGGCCCTTGAGCAGCACGGACCGGCCCTCGCGGATCCAGCGCGTCAGCCAGTCGGCGGCAACTTCGCCGAGCGGGACGAGCCGTTCCTTGCCACCCTTGCCGAAGGTCCGCACGACCCGGTCGTCGAGGCTCAGCGAAAACAGCTTGAGGCCGACCAGTTCCGACACCCGCAGGCCGGTCGCATAGAGCAATTCGAAGAGCGCGCGGTCGCGCAGGCCGAGCGGGGTATCGACATCCGGCGCGCCCAACAGGTCTTCGACGTTCTTTTCCGAAAGGGTCCTGGGGAAACGCTCGGCCATCACCGGCGGCTGGATGTTGAGCAGCGGATCGGCGGTGATGCGGCCCTGCTCGATCAGCCAGCGGTAGAAACGCCGCTGCGCGGCCTGTAGCCGGCGTAAGGTCGTCGGGCGCGGTTTCGGCGTGCGCGTGTGCAGGTGGGCGAGATAGGCATCGATGTCTGCTTCGCGGACTTCGGGCAACGTGACGTTCCGGGCGGAGAGCCAGCCGGCGAAGAGGGTGAGGTCGGAACGGTAGGCGGCCAGCGTGTTTTTCGCCAGCCCGTCGGCGAGCCAGAGCGCGTCGACGAACTCGTCAAGCAGTTGGCTATCGCCCTCGTGTATCTGCTTCATGCTGGAGTAGCCAGCGCTTCACGTCAAGCAGGAAGCCGCCGCGCTGGCGCGCAAAACCGCCCAGTCCCTGATTGGCCGCGACCACGCGATGGCAGGGCACGACCAGCGGATACGGATTCGCGCCGCAGGCATTGCCGACCGCGCGCGGACTGCTTTTAACTGTCTCGGCGAGTTCGCCGTAGCTGCGCGTCTTGCCCGGCTTGATGGCGGTGATGCCCTTCCAGACTTTGCGCTGGAAGTCCGTGCCGGCCGGGGCGAGGGGCAGACTGAAAACGTGTTTCGGGTCTTTCAGATAGGCGTGCAATTGTCGCACGGCTGCCTGCGCCAGCGGCTGGCGGCCCAGCCGCTCATCGCAGGGCTCGAGAAAATCGATGGCGATGATGGCCTGGTCATCGCTGCAGACGCCAATGGAGAAGCCCGGAAAACTGACGATGGCGTCGTAGTCGGCGGCGCCGGGATGACTCATGGTGACGTTGGTCATGACCTTACCTCCCCGTTGCCGAAGACGATCCATTTCTGCGATGTGAGCCCCTCGAGTCCGACGGGGCCGCGCGCGTGGAACTTGTCGGTCGAGATGCCGATCTCCGCGCCGAGGCCGTACTCGAAGCCGTCCGCGAAGCGCGTCGAGGCATTCACCATCACGCTCGCTGAATCGACCTCGCGCAGGAAGCGCATGGCGCGCGTGTAGTCCTCGGTGACGATCGCTTCGGTGTGCGCCGAGGAATACTGGTTGATGTGGGCGATCGCCGCATCGACGTCCGTCACCACCTTGCAGGAGATGATCGCGGCGAGATACTCGGTGTAGTAATCCTCCTCGGTCGCGGCCTTCGCCTGCGGCACAAGGGCCTGCGTTTCCGCGCAACCACGGATCTCGACACCCTTTGCGAGCAACATCGCGGCAAGTTGCGGCAGCAGCGTCGCGGCGACCGGGCGCGCGACGAGCAGCGATTCGGCGGTGTTGCAGGTGCCGAGGCGCTGGGTCTTGGCGTTCTCGAGGATCTTCAGCGCCTTGTCCGGATCGGCCGAAACATCGACATAGACGTGACAGTTGCCGTCCAGATGCTTGATGACGGGCACTTTCGCCTCGCGGCTGATGCGCTCGATCAGGCCCTTGCCGCCGCGCGGCACGATGACGTCAACGAACTCGGGCATGGCGACGAGATGGCCAACCGCGGCGCGGTCGGTGGTCTCGACGACCTGCACCGCCGTTTCCGGCAGGCCAGCCACGGCGAGGCCCGCGCGCACGCAGCCGGCAATGGCCTGGTTGCAGCGGATCGCCTCCTTGCCGCCACGCAGGATCGCGGCGTTGCCCGATTTGAGGCACAGCGCCGCGGCGTCTGCGGTGACGTTGGGACGCGCCTCGTAGATGATGCCGACGACACCGAGCGGCACGCGCATCTTGCCGACCTGGATGCCGGTGGGACGGAACTTCATGTCGGAAATCTCGCCGATCGGATCGGGCAGCGCGGCAACCTGTTCGAGGCCCTGCGCCATCGACTCGATGCTCTTCGCCGTGATGGTCAGGCGGTCGAGCATCGCGGGCTCGAGGCCATTGCCACGTGCTTCGGTGACATCGGCCGCGTTGGCGGCGAGCAGTTCTTCCCGGCGCGTGCGGATCTCGCCCGCCATTGCCAGCAAGGCAGCATTCTTGGCGGCGGTCGAAGCCTTGGCCATGGCCCGTGAAGCGACACGCGCTGCCCGGCCGAGGGTGTGCATATAGGTGGCGATGTCGATTGGCGTATTCATGTGTTGGCTTTGGTCAGTCGCAAGGCGAGTTGCAGGTATTCGTCCCACAAGTCGCCGGCGGCGAGCCCCTTGATGATGCGATCAATCCGCGCCGCATGCAAGAGGGCAGTACGATGAGCCTTTTGGCGCGCCTCGTTGGCCAGCACCCAAAGTACCAGCGGCGGCGCGGCCTCCTCGGCTTTCAAACCTTCGAGCGTGCGTGCACAGCGCGCGGGATCGCGCGTCTGCAAGGCGTTCTTGAGGTCGTCGATGTCGTAGCGCGCGACGTTGAGCACGGCGGCCGAGACCTGCTGCAGCGTCAGCACGCCGACGGGGTACAGCAGGCCAAGCTTCTGGATTTCCTGATGCGCGGCGAGCAGGTTGCCCTCGACATGCAGGGCGATGAATTCGAGGGCATCATTCGGCGCTGACTGCTGCTGGGCGGCGAGGCGGCGGCTTATCCACTGGGGCAGTTGCGCCAGTGGTGGGGCATTGCATTCGATGCTGACGCCGGCGTCAGCCAGCGCAGTGAACCAGGCAGCCTTCTTGGCGCGCCAGTCCATCTCGGGCAGGGTGATCAGCGTCAAGACGTCGGTAGGCGGGGCCTTGGCATAGCGTTGCAGCGCCTCGCCCCCATCGCGGCCGGGCTTGCCGGTGGGGATGCGCAGATCGACCAGCGTGCGACCGCCGAACAGCGACATGTTGCCGGCTGCATGGAACAGCTCTTCCCAGCGGAAGGATGGAGTGACGACCAGCACCGAGCGTTCTTCGAAACCTTGCTTGCGCGCGGCGGCCCGCAGTGCGTCACCGGCTTCAATGGTCAACAGCGGGTCGTCGCCATGCAGCACGTACAGCGGCGCCAGCGGTTTCCCCAGATGCGCGGCCAGTTGTTCCGGACGCAGTTGCACGGCGATCCCTAGCTCTTGGCCGGGTGGCTGCCGGCGGCGAGCCGGCGCAGCAGCTGCTGCACCATGTCCTGCTGGATTTCGCGCCAGATCAAGGCTTCCTCGGCCTCCTTCGCGAAGATCCGTTCATCGTCGAAGGTCATGTCACGCTGCAGGATGATCTGGCTCGTTGGAAGCAGCTCCTTGCCGCTGGCGTCCTGGACGCGGTACATGAAGGTGCGGGTGAGCTGGAACTCGCGCACGAGGCCCTTGGCAGAGAGCGAGAGGATGCTCTTGTGCTGTTCGTTGCGCAGGATGACGAGCGAGGCGCTGGCCTGCTTGGCGTCGGGGACGATCTTGGTCAGCGTGCCGGCCTCGATGCTGCGCTTGATCTGGAAGTACAGCTCGCTGTTCTCGGGCAGGGCGACATGCAAGGTTTCCCACGGCAGGTTGTACGTGCCCCGCAGCTGGAAACCGCAGGCCGACAGGGTGAACGCGAGGAGCAGAAGTAGCAGGTTGGGCGCGCGCATGATCAGACGACGATGTTAACCAGCCGGCCGGGGACGACGACGACTTTCTTCGCCGGCTTGCCTTCCATGAACTTCTGTGCGGCTTCGCTGGCGAGTGCCGCGGCTTCGATTGCCGTCCTGTCGGCACTGACTTTCACGCGGAGGCTGCCGCGCAGCTTGCCATTCACCTGCAGCACGAGTTCCTGCTCCTCCTGCACCATGGCCTCTTCCAGAGGCTCGGGCCAGGCGGCGGCAAGGAGGTCATCTCCATAGCCCAATTCGATCCAGAGGGCGTGGGTAATGTGCGGTGCGATCGGTGACAGGACGCGCAGCAGGATGCCGAAGCCTTCCCTGGCATGCGGGTTGGCGGGTGACTTTTCCAGCGCGTTGAGCATCTTCATGCAGGCCGAGGCGACCGTGTTGAACTGCAACTTGGAGAGGTCGTAGTTGGCCTGCTTGAGCAGCAGATGGATTTCTCGGCGCAGCCCACCGGTTTCGCCGGTCGCGGTCTGCGACTTCAGCGCATGGCCGAAGGCCCAGACACGCTTCATGAAGCGGTAGGCACCCTCGACGCCGCTGTCCGACCACTCGAGAGTCTGCTCGGGCGGCGAGGCGAACATCATGAAGAAGCGCGCCGTATCGGCACCGTATTGTTCGATCAACGCCTGCGGGTCGACGCCGTTGCGCTTCGATTTCGACATCGTGCCGACGCCGCCGTAGTCGATGGCCGAACCATCGGCCTTGAGCGTGGCACCCGTCACATGGCCACTCATTGGGCCATCTGTGTCGCGCACCAGATCGACTTCCTCGGGGGCGAAGTACTCGATGCCGCCCTTGTCGGTACGGCGGCTGAAGATGTGGTTGAGCACCATGCCCTGCGTCAGCAGGTTGGCAAAGGGTTCGTCCTGTTTCACCAACCCGACGTCGCGCATCACCTTGGTCCAGAAGCGCGAGTAGAGCAGGTGCAGGATCGCGTGCTCGATGCCACCGATGTACTGGTCGACCGGCATCCAGTATTGCGTGCCGGCATCGACCATCTTGTCGTTGGTGCTGCGGGTCGCGGCAGCCACGCCGTAGCGCGCGTAGTACCACGACGAATCGACGAAGGTATCCATCGTGTCGGTTTCGCGCTTGGCCGGCTTGCCGCACTGGGGACAGGCGCGGTTCAGGAAGTCGGTGCGCTTGTTGAGCGGGTTGCCGGAACCGTCCGGTACGCAGTCTTCGGGCAGCACGACCGGCAGCTGATCGTCGGGCACGGGCACTGAGCCGCAGGTATCGCAGTGGATGATCGGGATCGGGCAGCCCCAGTAGCGCTGGCGCGAAACGCCCCAGTCGCGCAGGCGAAACTGCACCTTCTTCTCGCCGAGACCCTTGGCCGCGAGATCGGCGGCGATGGCATCGACGGCGGCTTCGTAGCTCAGACCATCGTACTTGCCGGAATTGACGCAGACACCATTCTGCTTGTCGGCATACCACTCCTGCCAGCCATCGAGGCTGAAAGTTTGACCGGGAACCGCAATTACCTGCGTGATGGTCAGGCCGTATTTCTTGGCGAAGGCGAAGTCGCGCTCGTCGTGTGACGGTACGCCCATCACCGCGCCGTCGCCGTAGCTCATCAGCACATAGTTGCCGACCCAGACCTCGAC
>CAZTWA010000121.1:3718-8111 GCA_964617225.1 uncultured Methyloversatilis sp. | reverse complement strand
AAACGCCCGGGGGATCGCCTCCCTCCGGGCGTTTTTTATTTGTGTTGCGCGCTCAGCGCATTGCTGAGACGCACGTAATCCTCCACGGACAAGGTCTCGGCACGCGCGGTCGGCGCCAGTCCCTGCGCTTCCAGCCATGCTTCGCCGCCGAACGCCTTCAGGGTGTTGCGCAGCATCTTGCGTCGCTGCGAAAATGCCGCAGCAACCAAGCGGGCAAACAAATCAGGATCCTGTGCCGTCCTGCCAGCGCTGACTTTGTTGGCCCCCCACGCTCGCAACCCCGGCTCGCAGCCCCCCACAGGGGGGGCGTCGGCTTGGGACGGCCCGTCGCCGACTTTCGCGAAGTCGATGGGGATCATGCGCACGATGGCCGAATCGACCTTGGGCGACGGATCGAAGGCCCCGGGCGGAACAATGAACAGCCGCTCCATGACAAACCGGTATTGCAGCATCACCGAAAGCCGACCGTAATCGCCCGACCCCGGCGCGGCGACCATGCGGTCGACCACTTCCTTCTGCAACATGAAGTGCATCTCGGCGATCCTGTCCGCGTACTGGGCGAGATGGAACAGCAAGGGACTGGAGATGTTATAGGGCAGGTTGCCGACAATCTTGAGTGCCTTGAGCGGTCCCGCGGTCTTCAGGCTGCCGAAATCGAATTGCAGGGCATCGCCGGCATGGATGGTCAGGCGTTCGGGCGGGTATTTCGTGCGCAGGCGCTCGATGAGGTCGCGGTCGATCTCGACGACATGCAGGTGTTCGAGTCGCTCGAGCAACGGCCCGGTCAGCGCGCCGAGGCCGGGGCCGATTTCGACGACAGTATCGCCCGGTCGCGGTGCGATCGCCTCGACGATCTTGCGGATGACGCCGGGCGATACGAGGAAGTTCTGCCCAAACCGCTTCCGGGCTTGGTGTTCTCTCATGCAGCCGGGCGCCGCCGCGCCATGTCGATGGCGGCATCGACGGCGGCGAACAGGCTGGTCGGCGAGGCCTTGCCCGTACCGGCCAGATCGAAAGCCGTCCCATGATCGACCGAGGTGCGGATGATCGGCAGGCCCAGCGTGACGTTGATGCCTTCGTCGAAGGCCGCGTACTTGAGTACCGCCAGTCCCTGATCGTGGTACATCGCAAGTTGTGCGTGCGATCCGGCCAGCACGTTCTTCGTAAACAACGTATCAGCCGGCAGCGGGCCGATCAATTCCATGCCTTCGGCGCACAGCTTGTCGAGCACGGGCGTGATGACCTCGATCTCCTCGCGCCCCATGTGGCCGTCCTCCCCCGCATGCGGGTTGAGACCGGCGACGAGGATGCGCGGCTGGTCGAACCCGAACTTGGTGCGCAAATCGGCATGCAGGATGCGAATCGTCGTTTCCAGTTCCTGCGGCGTGATCGCGGCGGACACGTCCTTCAGCGGCAGGTGTGTCGTCGCCAGCGCGACGCGCAATCCCGCACCTGCGAGCATCATCACGACACGCGGCGTGTTGGTCTTCGCGGCGAGATACTCGGTATGGCCGGTGAAGGGAATACCGGCATCATTGATGACGCCTTTGTGCAGCGGGCCGGTGACCATCGCGGCATATTCGCCGGAGACACAGCCGGCCAGCGCATGATCGAGCAGCGCGAGTACGTAACCGGCATTGCGTACATCCAGCTTCCCCGGTTCGCTCGGCACCGCCAGCGGTACATGCCTGATATCCAGGCCGGCCGTGCTGCGTCCCAGCAGGTGGGCGCGTTCTTCAATCAGAGTCCGGTCGCCCAGCACCACGAGCCGTGCCGGGAATGTGCGTTCGGTGAGCGCAAGGCACAGTTCCGGCCCGATGCCGGCAGGTTCGCCGGACGTGACTGCAATAACGGGAAGTTCAGCGCTCTTCAAGCCGGTACTCGACATAGGCCCGGTCGCGCAGCTGACGCAGCCAATCCTCGTACGACTCGTCGGATTTCCGCTCCCGCAGGGCCTGGCGCGCCAGCAGGCGCTTGCGTTCATCGCCCGGCTCGGCGTTCTTGCGCTCGAGCACCTGGATCAGGTGCCAGCCGAAAGGCGATTGCACGGGAGCGCTGAATTCGCCCGGCTTGAGCGCATCCATCGCGCGCTCGAAATCCGGCACGGTATCGCCTTGGTATAGCCAGCCGAGGTCACCGCCTTTTGCCGCCGAGAGATCGTTCGAGTACAGGCGGGCCAGTTCGGCGAAGTCGGCACCATTGTCGAGGCGCTCCTTGAGCCCAACCAGCTTGTGGCGCGCCTCGTCCGAGGACACCAGTTCGTTGACCTTGATCAGGATATGCCGTGCATGCGTCTGCCGGATCATGCCCCCGCCGACGCTGCCGCCCTTGCGCTCAAAAAGTTTGACGATGTGGAAGCCTGCCGGGCTGCGCAGAATGCCGCTCACCTCGCCGGGTTGCAGTCCGGCAACCGCCTCGGCGTAGAGCGTCGGCAGACGATCGGCTGGCCGGGGTTCGATGATGCCGCCCGTCAGCGCATCGGGCGCTTCGGAAAAGCTCGCCGCAACCTGGCCGAAATCCCGCCCCGACTTGACGAGCGCCAAGGCCTCTTCCGCCCGGGCACGCAACTGGGCGAGTCGCGTGGCATCGATCTGTTCGGGCACACGCACGATGATGTGGCCGAGGGCGACGAGGGCGGTCTGGTTCGCCTGTTCGGGATGGGCAAGATAGTTGTCGATCTCGCCGTCGGACACCACGATGCGGCTCTCGACCTCACGTTCGCGCAGGCGCGCGATGATCATTTCCTCGCGGATATCCTCGCGGAACTTGCTCCACGCGATGCCGTCGCGTTCGAGCGCGGCGCGGAATTCGGCCAGCGAGAGACGGTTGTTTTCGGCGATGCGGCGCAGGGCGGCATCCAGTTCGGCATCGGCAATGCGCATGCCGCTTTCCTTGGCGAACTGCATCTGCAGTCGATCGACGATCAATCGCTCCAGCAACTGTTTTTCCAGCACGTCCCGCGCCGGCAGCGGTGTGCCGCGGCTGCGCAGCTGGCGAACCACCGTGGCGAGCCGGTCGTTCAGCTCATTGAGGGTAATCGCTTCGTGATTCACGACGGCGACGACGCGATCGACCGCAATGGGCTGGCGCGTCTGGGCGACGGCCAGCGTGGGCAGCAGTACAAACAGGGCAACGAGGATGGACAGTCTCATGATGGATGATCAGTTTTCGGCAAACACGGGGTCGGCAGTCGGCTGGTTGATGACGCCATACCCGGGAATGCTGCGGCGGAGAAGTTGCATGGGATTGGACCCGATGCGCGAAAAATCGTTGAGTTCCAGCTGGAAAAAGATTGAACTCGTCGGCTGATCGGCGATCGTCGCCAGTCGCTGGACGACAAAGCGTCCCACCCAGCAGCCGGCGTCGTACTCAAGACCGCCGATGAGCTCGATGATGCGATGTTCCTTGGTCGAATAGTTGTAGCGGCCGACGCCGTGCCAGCCCCCGAACAGCGGCCATTGCGCCGAGATGTCGATCTGGCCGAGCAGGTCGCGCGCATAGCGATAACCCGCATTGAGCACCTTGCCCGACTCGGGACGATAGCGCCCGCCCAGTGTCAGGCGCTCGGTGCGTTCATTGCGCGGGTTGTACTGCCAGCCGATGTCCGCGTAGGTATGCGGCAGCACCTGGCCCGCGAGGGTCGCGAGAATGTCGGCGGAGCGTTCGGTGCGCGCCGTTTCGCCGGGGAAAGTCACGGTTTGGTCGCTGAAGTAATAGCGTGTACCGAGCGTCGCGCGCAGCAGGTCTGCGCCGGTAGTCGGGTCGATCATCCGGGAAGTCACGGCCAGCGTCAGCTCATTGGCATCGCCGATCCGGTCGCCACCGGTGTAGCGGTTCTCGGAAAACATTTGCGCGTAGTTGAAGCCGGCGATGCCCGAGTCGAAGATCGGGATCTTGCTCTGGTCGCGCCGGGGAATATAGACATAGTAGGCGCGTGGCTCGAGCGTCTGGGTCAGCGACTTGCCGAACCAGTCGGTCGCGCGTTCCATGACGAAACCACCATCGACGCTGAAGATCGGCAGGACACGGCTCTGGCTTTCCGGCACGCCCGTCCAGTTGGCCGCGGCCGGATTATCCTGGCCGGGCAGGTCCAGCCGATCCAGGGTGTATTGCGTCGAGTGGATGCCGACCTTTGGCGTCAATGAAAACGCGGCCGTCGCCAGCGGCAGCGAAAGCTGCGGATAGAGCGTCGTGCGCTTGCCGAGCAGATAGTTCGGATGGTCGAAATTCACGTACTCGGCATTCAGGTTGAATGCCATGCGCATCGGCAAGTCGTAGCGGAACGCGCTTGCGGTCACCTGCGGCAGACGCCGATAGGGCGTCGAGAGATCGCCCAGGGTCTGGTAGGTCTGGACGTTGAGTGCCGCACCGTACCAGGGGCCGCCATAGGTCA
>CAZTWA010000121.1:0-3618 GCA_964617225.1 uncultured Methyloversatilis sp. | reverse complement strand
CCTTCCTCGCCGGTATAGTCGAGATTCAATTCATCGACGTAAATCTCCCAATCGCGCTTGCCGGGCGCACAGGTACTGTAGGAAGCGTTCTTCAGGTAGTACTGGTCTTCGCCGCGAAACTCGAGGTATTCCGCCGCGCCGCTGCCGGTCACCGGCGGGCGCGCAATCATCCGTCCTGTCGTCGCCAGCACGCCGCCCCCTTCGGTCACGGCCGGCAGACCCAGCAGCGTCAGTGCCGCCTCGGGCACGGGAGGAGGTACGTGTGTGATTTTGTAAACCGGCGTTTCGAATTCGCCCGTGCTCGTCTCCATGCGCATGCGCAGGCGCGGCCCGCTGATTTCGGTATCGGGAGAAATCAGCCGCACGTTGCCGGTCGCCTCGACTTCATCATCGAGTTGGCGATAGACGATGCGGTCCGCGCTCAGCACGTCGCCGGCACGCTCGAGACGCGCATCGCCCTCGGCAATCACTTCAAGGTCATTGACCCCATCGATCTTGCGGGCCGTGACGTGAGTTGGTGCAGAATCCTTGTCGCTCGATGCAAACGGCGTCGTAAAGGCGGCGTTCGATGGCGTTGCGGTTGCGGCATGGATCGGCGGCAATGTCCGCGGGGGCGCTGGCCTGAGGATCTCGGCAGTAGCGGTAGCGGCAGTCGCAGGAGTCGCGGGAGCCGCGACCGATCCCGGGGAAATGGGTTGTGGCGGCGCAAGGGGGGGGGTTGGTGCTGCAGGCTTGACTGCAGTCGCCGCTGGCGCAGTTGCGGCCGACGTCGATTTCTTGACGGATGGTGCGCCCAGCAGGGCCGGATCGACCCGCAGTAGCGGCAGGTTTTCGCCGGCCGCGGCATAGCCGCTCACTGCAGCCAGAATCGGCCAACCGATGGTCCCTAACGCTTGCCTGAGCGCTCGCTTGTGCGCCTGCCTGTGCCCTGCCGAAGCCATCGTCGCCGTTTTTCTTGTCCGTGATGCGCGCCGGGGCGCCACATTGAGCCAATGATAGAATTTTCAATTCTAACATTTGACTGGAATGGCTCGCGTGGAGCGGAACGAAGAGATTCAAGCCTGGCTGGAAGCGCAATTTCCCGGCCAGCCATTCGCCCTGGCGCCCGCCTCGGCCGACGCCAGTTTCCGGCGCTATCTGCGCGCAAGCTTTTCCGACGGCCGGACCTGCATTGTCATGGATGCCCCGCCGGAACACGAGGACGTCCGCCCCTGGCTGCATGTCCAGCAGCTTTTCCACGCAGCCGGCGCCCATGTCCCCGAGGTCATCGCGCAGGATCCCGCACGCGGCTTCCTGCTGCTCTCGGATCTCGGCTCGACCACCTACCTGGCCGCCCTCGAGGCCGGGACCGATGCCGAGCCACTCTATCGCGCTGCCCTCGACACGCTCGTCGCCATCCAGCGCGCCAGCCAACCCGCTGCCCTGCCCGCCTACGACCGGGCGCTGCTGAAGCGCGAACTCGACCTCTTCCCCGACTGGTACATCGGCAAACATGTGACGATTCCCTTCGATGCGGCGCAGCGCAACGCGCTCGAGGCGGTGTTCGAGAAAATACTCGCGGTCAATCTGGCCGAACCCAGGGTGTTTGTCCATCGCGACTACCATTCGCGCAACCTGATGGTGGATGGAACGCAGTCCGACATGAAGCCAGGTGTCATCGATTTCCAGGATGCTGTTTATGGCCCCATCACCTATGACCTCGTTTCGTTGTTCAAGGATGCCTACATCGAGTGGGACGAGGAGCGCACCCTCGACTGGCTGGTGCGCTATTGGGAGAAGGCGCGGCAGGCTGGCCTGCCGGTGCGCCCCGACTTCGGCGACTTCTTCCGCGACTACGAATGGATGGGCGTGCAGCGGCACGTGAAGGTACTGGGCATCTTCGCCCGCCTGTACCACCGCGATGGCAAGGACGGCTACCTCAAGGACATGCCGCGGGTCGCAAAATACCTGCGGGCCACCTGCGCCCGCTACGGCGAACTGACACCGCTGCTGCGTCTGCTCGACAAGCTCGAGAACCGGCAGGTTCAGGTGGTGTATTCATTTTGAAGGCCATGATTCTCGCGGCCGGCCGCGGCGAACGCATGCGGCCGCTGACCGATCGCACGCCGAAGCCCCTCTTGCCGGTCGCCGGCAAGCCGTTGATCGTCTGGCATCTCGAACGCCTCGCGCGCGCCGGCTTCCACGATGTTGTCATCAATCACGCCCATTTGGGCGACCAGATCGAGGCCCTGCTCGGCGATGGCGATGCCTGGAATGTTGCCATCCGCTACTCCGCCGAGCCGCACGGCGCACTCGAAACGGCCGGCGGCATCGCCAACGCCCTGCCCCTGCTGACGGATGAACGGGGCCACGCCCCCTTCCTCGTCATCAACGGCGACATCTTCTGCGACTGGGCCCCGGCCCGGGCGCGCACTGCGCTGGCACCGGATCGGCTTGCGCATCTCGTCCTCGTCGAGAACCCGCCCCATCATCCGGCCGGCGACTTCAGGCTGGAGGGCACGAAAGTCAGCGCTGGCGGGACGGCATCACCCTCGGCTCTGCCCCTGCTGACCTTCAGCGGCATCGGCATCTATCGGCCGGAACTGTTCGCCGACATCCTGCGCGGCACGCCGGCCAAGCTGGCGCCGCTGCTCAACGACGCCATCGCCGCCGGTCAGGTCAGCGGCGAACGTCACGCCGGACGCTGGGTCGATGTCGGCACCCCGGAGCGTCTCGCCGCGCTCGACATCGAGCTGCGCCACGCGTGTTAGCATCAATTCATGGAGAGCCTGCCGCGCATGACCCCCTTCCGCCAGCGCCGCTTGTCGCTGCTCGCCCGCATGGGTGAAGGCGGCGGCGGCGTGGCGGTCATCCCCACCGCGCCGGAACGCATTCGCAACCGCGACACGACCTTCCCCTTCCGTGCCGACAGCTACTTCCACTACCTGACCGGCTTTCCCGAGCCCGAGGCCGTGTTGGTGCTGGTCGCCGGCGACGAACCCCGCTCCATCCTGTTTTGCCGCGACAAGGATATCGATAAGGAAATCTGGGACGGCTTTCGCCATGGCCCTGACGGCGCGCGCGAGGTCTTCGGTTTCGACGCAGCGCACCCGATTGGCGAACTCGATGTCCAACTCGCCGAACTGCTCGCCGACCAGCCGGCCCTGTGGTATTCACTCGGCCACGATGCCGCGTGGGATGCGCGCATCAGCACGGCCCTGAATGCCGTTCGCCAACAGACGCGCGCCGGCAAGCGCGCGCCCGCCACGCTGCACGACGTGCGTGCCGTGCTCGACGAAATGCGCCTCATCAAGGACAACCACGAAATCGACCTGATGCGCAGGGCCGCGCGGATCGCCGGTGCCGCCCATCGGCGTGCAATGCGTTTCACTGCGCCGGGAAAGTTCGAGTACGAAGTCGAGGCAGAGTTCCTCCACGAATTCCGCCGCCAGGGCAGCCAGTTTCCCGCCTACTCGCCGATCGTCGCCGGCGGCCCAAACGCCTGTGTACTCCATTATGTCGGCAACGACCAAGCACTGCGCAACGGCGACCTGCTGCTGATCGATGCCGGCTGCGAACTCGATGGCTACGCCAGCGACATCACCCGCACCTTCCCGGTGAATGGCAAGTTCAGCGGGC
>CAZTWA010000120.1:2332-8113 GCA_964617225.1 uncultured Methyloversatilis sp. | reverse complement strand
ACGGCGATCACCACGCAGAACCGCGTGCTGTTCCACCGCGTCGCCAACACGCTCAACTACCTCGATATCAAGACGGTGATCGTCAGCTGCGGCACCTGCATGGATCAGCTGCTGAAATACGAGTTCGAGCGCATCTTCCCCGGCTGCCGCCTGCTCGATATCCATGAATACCTGATGGAGAAGGGTGTGCAGCTGGAAGGCGTGCAGGGCGTGCAGTACCTCTACCACGACCCTTGCCACACGCCGATGAAGCAACACAACCCGACCAAGGTGGCGAGCACGCTGCTGGGCAAGCCGGTGCTGCTCTCCGACCGCTGCTGCGGCGAGTCCGGCACGCTGGCCGTGACGCGTCCCGATGTGTCGACGCAGGTGCGCTTCAGGAAGCAGCAGGAAATTGTCGCCGGCGTCGAACAGCTGAAAGTCAGCGCCGGCGGGACGGCATCGACGACCAAAATCCTCACCAGTTGCCCGAGCTGCCTGCAGGGGCTATTACGCTACCGCGAGGATGCGGCCATCGAGGCCGACTACATCGTCGTCGAACTGGCGCGTCACATCCTGGGCGTCGACTGGCTCGACCGTTACGTCAATGCCGCCAACGCCGGCGGCATCGAGCGCGTCCTGCTATAAGTCACGACGGCGGGCCGCTCGGCCCGCCGTGGCAGCCATCAGCGCAGGATATCCTCGACCGCATCGACCACCATGCTGGTGCCGACGGCAATCATCAGGATGTCGCCAGCGACCTGCACGTAGCGGTGCTGCGGCGGGGGCGGCGGCAGGCGCATGAGGATTTCCGGCGCGAGCGGGTAGTAGCGCACGTCGGCCGGCAGCGCATAGCCGCGCCGCCACTTCTTGGCCTGTCCCGGCGGCATGCAGCCATTGCCCTTTTTGGCGAGGCCCGGCGGGCAGTGGCCGGAGCGGGCCTGGCCGCCGTAGTAGTCGATGAGCAGGCGGCGTGAATCGTCATTGAAGCGGTACTGGCCCCCGCTGCTGCGGCGATCGTCGTAGCGGTCGTCCCGCTGCTTGCGGTCATCGCGGCCGCCGCGATCGTCCCGGTCACCGCGGCTTTCATGCTTGTTGCCGTGCTTGCCGCCGCCGGACCAGTCGGGCTTTTCGGCAAAAACAGGGCTATTCACCGCGAACAGGCCGGCGATGAGAAGGGCAGCTAGGCGGACAGGATGGCGCATCAGGTTCTCCAGGGATGGGATGGGCTCGGTGGACTTAACGTCCAGCGCTGCAATTAGTTTACTCGGCCTCGATCAATTCGACGGCCGCCTTGCCGGAAGGCCGGTCGAACGTCAGCAGGAGTTCGCAATACTCGGTTTGCGGCTCGACCGGCGTCGGGTCGTCGGCGCAAGAGCAGCCCGCGAGGATGCCGCCGAAGAAAATGCCCACTTTCGCACGGATCTGCGCCGCATCGGCGTGCGCATCGAGCAGCACGACCGTGATGGCCTCGTCGGATACCGCGCTGGTGCCGGTCAGCGCCTGCTGGAGGGGCAAGTCGGCCGCGTGTGCTGCAAGTTCGCGCTTCAGCGTGGCGGGAAAATCCGCGCTGCCCCAGGCGCGCGCAGCAGCCGGCAACTGCATCAGCGGCCGGTCGAGCCCGCGGGCGCGGCGCGCAGGTACTGGTGCGGCCAGCGCGTGGCCTGGCCGAGCGCCTGCGCCGCATGCAGCGGCCAGTAGGGATCGCGTAGCACTTCGCGGCCGAGCAGGACCATGTCCGCCTGTCCACTGCGCACGATGTGGTCGGCCTGTTCGGGGGACGTGATCAGGCCTACGGCGGCGCTCGGGAGGCCCGCCTCGTGGCGGATGCGGGCGGCGAATTCGGTCTGGAAGCCGGGGCCGACCGGAATCTTCGCCCATGGCACGAGGCCGGCGGTGGAGACGTCCACGAGGTCGACGCCGAGCCCCTTGAAGATGCGGCAGAGTTCGACCGTCTCGTCGGCGTTCCAGCCTTCCGCCACCCAGTCGGTGGCGGACAGGCGGATCAGCAGCGGCAGGCGGTCGGGCCAGACGGCCCGCACGGCGGCCACCACCTCGCGGGCGAGCCGGGTGCGGTTCTCGAAACTGCCGCCATACGCATCGGTGCGCTGGTTGGACAGCGGCGAAAGGAACTGGTGCAGCAGGTAACCGTGCGCGGCATGGATCTCGATGACCTCGAAGCCGGCGGCCAGGGCGCGGCGGGCCGCCGCGACGAAGCTGTCGATGACGTGACGGATGCCCGCCGCGTCGAGCGCCTGTGGCACCGCGTAGCCGTCGCCGAAGGCAATGGCCGACGGGGCGACTGGCGTCCAGCTGCCTTCGCCGGGCGGCAGGGTGCCCGGTTTTTGCCAGCCGAGGCCGACACCGCCCTTGCGGCCCGCGTGCGCGAGCTGGAGCGCCGGCGTGCAGCCCTGGGCCTTCGCAAACTGCGTGATGCGCGCGAGCGGCTCGATTTGATCGTCATTCCAGATGCCGAGGTCGCCGAAGCTGATGCGACCCTCGGGCACGATGCCGGTGGCTTCGATGATCATCAGCGCCGCGCCGCCGACTGCGCGGCTGCCGTAATGGACGAAATGCCAGTCGCTGGCGAGGCCGTCGCGCGCCGAGTACTGGCACATCGGCGGAATGCCGATGCGGTTGGGCAGGGTGAGGTCGCGCAGCGTGAGGGGGTCGAACAGGTGGGCCATGAACGTGCTCATTTCCTAAGGGAAGCGCGATTGTAGCCGCGTGTCCGCGTGCGTCAGGAGGCGTCCATGACCACGCAGTCGCGCCCGGCCGCCTTGGCCGCATACAGGGCGCGGTCGGCGCGCTGGACCAGCTGGCCGGCGTCGAGCTGCGGGGCGTCGGCCTGATGGATGGCCACGCCGATGCTGGCCGTGACGCGCAGCGGCGGGCCTTCATTTTCGATCGACCGGTCGGCAATGGCGGCTCGCAGGCGCTCGGCGGCGGCCTGGGCCTCCGCGTGGCTGGTTTCGGGCAGCAGGACGAGAAACTCCTCGCCGCCAACCCGGCCACAACTGTCGATGCGCCGCAGGCTGGCATGGGCCGTATCCGCGACGGCCTTGAGGACGCGGTCGCCCGCCGCGTGGCCCCAGAGGTCATTCACCTGTTTGAAATGGTCGATGTCGAACATCAGGATCGCCATCGGATGGCGCGCACGTGCGCAGCGTTCGATTTCCGTCTGCAGGCGTTCGAGGATTTCCCGGCGATTGGGCAATCCCGTCAGCGCGTCGGTGCGGGCCAGGGCATCCAGCTGCACTTCCTGTTGCTTCATGTCGATGAACAACTGACGGATGCCGTAGATGCCAGTGACCATCAGCAGCGAGATCGCCAGACCGAACCAGGCATCGGCGGCGTGGCCGGGGTCCCCTGCGGCGACCAGCCGCCAGAGCGGTGCGGCCCGGCGTTCCACCATCAGCGCCAGGGCCAGCGCGACGAAGCCCCACATGAACCGGTAACGTCCCGAAACCGCCCCGATCTGGCGCAAGGCGATCCATGCGGCACCGGCCTGGGCCAGTGCGGACAAACCCAGCACAACCCCCAGTTCGGTTTGTGCCACGGCGGGCGTCAGCGTTCCAGTTTCCAGCCGCCGTTCACGATCCTGACCATCACGCGCGAGCGCTGGTCGAGGCCGACATGGTCCTGCGGCCGCATGTTGTAGACGCCGTGGGCGCCGACCGTCTCGCGCACGCCTTCAAGCGCGTCGCGCAGCGCGGCACGGAATTCCTTGGTGCCCGGCTGGGCCTTCTTCAGGGCCTGCGGCACGGTGGTCGACAGCAGGATGCCGGCATCCCACGAGTGCGCGCCGAAGGTCGTCGCGCTGCCCTTGCCGTGCAGGGCTTCGTAGCGCGTCACGTAGTCGAGGGCGACCTTCTTGACGGGGTTGCCGTCGGGTAGCTGCGCGGCGACGAGTACCGGGCCGGCCGGCAGCAGCGTGCCTTCGACGTCCTTGCCGCCGATGCGCAGGAAATCGCTGTTGGCGACGCCGTGCGTCTGGTAGATCGGTCCCTTGTAGCCCTTCTCGCGCAGCGTTTTTTGCGGCAGCGCGGCCGGTGTACCGGCGCCGGCGATCATCACCACATCCGGTTTCGCGGAAATGATCTTGAGCGCCTGTCCCGTCACCGAGGTGTCGGTGCGGTTGAAGCGCTCGTGGGCGATGACCTCGATGCGGCGCACCTCGGCCAGCTTGCTGATCTCCTTCCACCAGCCCTCGCCATAGGCGTCGGCGAAGCCGATGAAGGCCATGCGCTTGAGCCCGGCGCTGTTCATGTGCTCGATGATGGCAGTGGCCATGTGGGTATCGCTCTGCGCGTTCTTGAACACCCAGCGGCGCTTGGCGTCCTGCGGCTCGACGATGCTCGCCGACGAGGCCATCGAGATCATCGGCGTCTCGGCCTCGGCGACGACGTCGATCATCGCCAGCGAGTTGGGCGTGATCGTCGAGCCGACCACGACATCCACCTGCTGCTCGGCAATCAGCTTGCGGGTGTTCTTGACGGCGGTGGTCGTGTCCGAGGCGTCGTCGAGGAGATGGTAGTGCACCTTCTGCCCGGCAATGATCGTCGGCAGCAGGGCGAAGGTGTTCTTTTCGGGAATGCCCAGCGAGGCGGCCGGCCCGGTGGCGGAAAGAGTGACGCCGACGTTGATGTCGGCGCTGGCGGACAGGGCAAAGCAGCCCAGGATGATGCCGAGCAGGATCTTGCGTTTCATCATGACTCCCGAGTTTTTGTTGTGGTGGCAGGATTCTAGACCTGCCGGGCCAACCGGGTGCCGCCCCACCAACGCTGACTTTCCGCAATCCGCGCGATAATGCGGCCATGCCCTTCGACCTGACCCTGGCGCAGTTGTTCGGCTTCCTGCTGGCCGCGCTGCTCATCACCTTCGCTCCCGGCCCGGACAATCTTTCCGTGCTGAGCCTCGGCATGTCGCGCGGGCGCCGTGCCGGGATCGGCTTCGGCCTCGGCTGCGCGCTCGGCTGCTTCACCCATACGCTGTGGGCCAGCCTCGGCATCACGGCAGTGATCGCCGCGTCGGACACCGCATTCACCGTGCTCAAGCTGGCCGGCGCCGCCTACCTGTGCTGGCTGGGCTGGCAGGCGCTCAAGAGTCCGGGTGCGAAATTGCAGGCGGATGCAAGCGTCGTGGATGCCACGCCCTTCGTCGCCTACCTGCGGTGCGGCTTCATCGCCAACGCGATCAACCCGAAGGTCGCGCTTTTCTTCCTCGCCTTCCTGCCGCAGTTCGTCACGACCGGCAGCGCCCATGTCGCTGCGCAGTCGGCGGTGCTGGGCGTGCTGTTCGCGGTGCAGACGATACTGGTGTTCGGCCTGCTCGGCTGGTTCGCCGGTTCGGTCGGCGGCTGGTTGCAGCGGCGCGCGAATTTCGGCCGGCGCCTTGACCAGGCGACCGGCGTGCTGTTCATCGGCCTCGGCCTGCGGCTGGCGGCCGAGTCGCGTTGAGGAATGGATCGATGAAGCAATCTTCCCAGACCCTCGAGATTCACAGCAGCGGGCGCGGCCTGTTCGAGTTCACCGACGGCCTGCGCGCCTTCGTACGTCGGAGCGGCATCCATGATGGCCTGCTGACGGTGTTCTGCCGCCACACCTCGGCGTCGCTCATCATCCAGGAGAACGCCGACCCGGATGTGCGGCATGACCTCGAGGCTTATTTTTCCCGGCTGTCGCCCGACGGCCAGTCGGGCTGGCGCCACAACAACGAGGGACCGGACGACATGTCCGGGCACATCCGCAGCACCCTGACACAGACTTCGGTCGGCATTCCGCTCGTGGCGGGCGAACTCGT
>CAZTWA010000120.1:0-2232 GCA_964617225.1 uncultured Methyloversatilis sp. | reverse complement strand
CCCGATCGCGGCGCGATCGGGCGCATGACGGCCCGGCTCGCCCGCCGCGGGCCGGATGCGGAAGGCTTCTGGACCGACGGCCCCGTGGCCTTCGGCCACCGGCGTCTGGCGATCATCGATCTCTCGAATCATTCGCACCAGCCGATGGTCGACACCGCGGCCGGACTGGCGCTGGTCTTCAACGGCACGATCTACAACTACCCCGAGCTGCGCACGGTCCTGCTCGATCTGGGCCACACCTTCCATTCCGACGGCGACACCGAGGTCATCCTGCGTGCCTACGCCGAGTGGGGCGAGGCCTGCGTCGATCGGCTGCACGGCATGTTTGCCTTCGCGATCTGGGACAGCGCCCGGCAGAAACTCTTCCTCGCGCGCGACCGACTCGGCATCAAGCCGCTCTACTTCGCGCGCACTGGACAGTTCTTCCGCTTCGCCTCGAACACGCAGGCACTGCTCGCGGCAGGCGGCATCGATACCAGCATCGACCCGGTGGCGCTGCATCACCAGTTCATGCTGCACAGCGTGGTGCCCGCCCCATTCACGATCCTCAAGGGCATCCGCAAGCTGGAGCAGGGCACGACGCTGACGATCGACGCGGCCGGCCGCACGACGGAAAAGCGCTACTGGACGCTGCACGCGCAGCGACCGGCGCACCCGCTGAGCGAGGACCAATGGATCGAGGCGATCCATGTCGCGCTGCGCACCGCCGTGAAGAAGCGCAGTGAGATCGCCGATGTGAAGGTCGGTGTGCTGCTCTCGGGCGGACTCGATTCATCGCTGCTCGTCGCGCTGCTGGCCGAACTCGGCGTGCCCGACCTGATGACCTTCTCGATCGGCTTCGAGGACTATCGTGGCGAATACGGCGAGGAGCGCGGCAACGAGTTCGAGTACTCCGACAGGGTGGCGGACTACTTCGGCACGCGCCACCACAAGTACGCGATCCCCAACGACGAAGTGTTGAAGCGCTTGCCCGAGGCGGTGGACTGGATGGCCGAACCGATGGTCAGCCAGGACGTCGTGTCCTTCTACCTGCTGTCCGAGCAGGTGGCGCAGACGGTGAAGGTGGTGCAGAGCGGGCAGGGCGCCGACGAGGTGTTCGCCGGCTATTCGTGGCATCCGAAAATGGCCGCGGAGGGCGGCTCTTACCTCTCGCGCCTGCAGCGCCACTACTTCGACCGCGATCACGCCGAGTTCGCGCAGATGATCACCGGCGGGCAGCAAGTCGGCGACGTGACTGCCGAACTGCTTGCGGCGAAGCTCTCGGAACCCTATGCCGACGAGTTCATCGACCAGTTGCTGCGCGCCGAGGCGACGCTGCTGATCACCGACGACCCGGTCAAGCGCGTCGACAACATGACCATGGCCTGGGGACTGGAAGCGCGCGTGCCCTTCCTCGACCACCACCTCGTCGAGCTCGCCGCGCAGATGCCGCCGTCGCTGAAGCTGGGTCCGGGCATGGCCGACGGCAAGCATGTGCTCAAGCGCATCGCCCGCAACCTCCTGCCGGCAGAGGTGATCGACCGGCCGAAGGGTTACTTCCCGATGCCGGCGCTCAAATTCGTGCGTGGCGAATTCCTCGAATTCATGCGCGGAATCCTCGACTCGGCCGCCTGTCGCCAGCGCGGCCTCTACCAGCGTGCCTATGTCGAGAAGCTGCTCGCCGAACCCGAGAAGCACCTCACGCGCATCCAGGGCAGCAAGCTCTGGCACCTCGCGCTACTGGAGTTCTGGCTGCAGCGCAACGTCGACGCCAAGTACTGAAAGTCAGCGCTGGCGGGACGGCAGCGCCGTCGGGCACGCGGGTTGCAACGTGGTTTAATGCCCGCCGCCAATGGACCTCGTCGATCCCCGCACCTTCCTCATTGTCGCCAATTTGCTGGGCATGCTCTGCGCGCTCGTGCTGTGGGTCCAGGCGAAGAGTTTTCCCGACGACATTCATGGCCTGCGCGACTGGGCGGTCGCGGTAGTGCTGATCGGTTTCGCCTCGGGGCTCGCCTCGCTGCGTGGCATCCTGCACGACGGCATCACCATCGTCGTCGCGAACGGCTTTTTGCTGGCCGGCCAGTTGCTGCTGGTCGTTGGCCTGCAGCGCTACGGCGGGCGGGCACCGGTGTGGCGGCCGACGCTCGACGTGATCGGCGCGGTGATGCTGCTGATCATCTTCCTGACGTTCGGTACGCACAATTACCAGGGGCGCATCTTCATCATGGCGCTGGCGCACATCGGCTTCTT
>CAZTWA010000119.1:0-8299 GCA_964617225.1 uncultured Methyloversatilis sp. | reverse complement strand
TGCGGCTGGAAGGCCAGCACCAGGCGCCGGCCCGGAAAGGCGCCGCGCGCGGCGGCCAGCGTCGCCGCCATTTCCGCCGGATGGTGGCCGTAGTCGTCGATCAGCGTGAAATGGCCGCCGCCTTCGAGGGGAACCTCGCCGTAGCGCTGGAAGCGCCGGCCGACGCCCTTGAAGTCCGCCAGCGCCCTGACGATGGCTTCGTCCGGCACGCCGACCTCGTCGGCCACGGCGATCGCCGCCAGGGCGTTCTGCACGTTGTGCACGCCGGGCAGGTTGAGCACGATGTCGAGCTTCGGCGCCGAACCGGGCCGCAGCACGGAGAACTTCATCTGCGCGCCCTCGTGGCGGATGTCCACGGCGCGGATGTGGGCCGACTCGGCCAGGCCGTAGCGCACGATCGGCTTGGAGACGGCGGGCATGATCTCGCGCAGGTTGCAGTCGTCCTCGCAGAGGATGGCGGCGCCGTAGAACGGCAGGTGCTGCAGGAAGTCGACGAAGGCCTGTTTCAGCCGGCCGAAGTCGTGGCCGTAGGTCTCCATGTGGTCGGCATCGATGTTGGTCACCACGGCGATCACCGGCTGCAGGTGCAGGAAGGAGGCGTCGGACTCGTCGGCCTCGGCAACGATGAACTCGCCCGAGCCGAGGCCGGCATGCGCGCCGGCGCTGTTCAGGCGTCCGCCGATGACGAAGGTCGGGTCGAGGCCGCCGGCGGCGAGGATGCTCGCCACCAGGCTGGTGGTGGTGGTCTTGCCGTGGGTGCCGGCAACCGCGATGCCCTGCTTCAGGCGCATCAGCTCGGCCAGCATCAGCGCCCGCGGCACCACCGGGATCTGGCGCGTGCGCGCCGCCTGCACCTCCGGGTTGTCGTCCTTGACGGCGGTGGACACCACCACCGCGTCGGCCTCGTCGATGTTCCCGGCGCGATGGCCGATGACGACGCGGGCGCCGAGCCCGGCCAGGCGCCGCGTGGCGGCGTTCTCGGCGATATCCGATCCGCCCACTTCATAGCCGAGGTTGAGCATCACCTCGGCGATGCCGCTCATGCCGGAGCCGCCGATGCCGACGAAATGGATGCGGCGCACCTTGTGCTTCATCGGGCGATCTCCATGCAGACCTCCGCCACGGCGCGGGTCGCCTCGGGTTTCGCCAATGCGCGCGCCTTCTCCGCCATCGCCGCCAGCTTCTCGCGCGTCAGTTCGCGCAGCAGCGCGGCAAGTTTTTCCGGCGTCAATTCGCGCTGCGGCAGCAGGATCGCCGCACCGGCTTCGGACAGGAAGCGCGCATTGCCGGTCTGGTGGTCGTCCACCGCCTGCGGGAAGGGCACCAGCACGCTGGCGACGCCGGCCGCCGCCAGTTCGGCAATGGTGAGCGCGCCGGCGCGACAGACCACCAGGTCCGCCGCCGCGTAGCGCGCCGCCATGTCGTCGATGAAGGGCAGAAGCTGCGCTTCCATGCCGGCAGCGGCATAGGCGGCGCGCAGGTCGTCGATCTGCTTCGCGCCCGACTGGTGCGTCACCCGCGGCCGTTCCGCCAGTTGCAGCAGCGCCAGCGCGCGCGGCATGGCCTCGTTGAGCGCCCGGGCGCCGAGGCTGCCTCCCACCACCAGCACGTCGAGCGGGCCGCTGCGCCCGGCATAGCGCTGCGCAGGCAGGGGCAGCGCGGCGATCTCGGTACGCACCGGATTGCCGGCCCACTCGCCCTGCCTGAGCACGCCCGGAAAGCCGCTGAGGATGCGGTCGGCGACGCCGGCCAGCACGCGGTTGGCCAGCCCGGCCACCGAATTCTGCTCATGCACCACCAGCGGCCGGCCGGTCAGCGCCGCCATCATGCCGCCGGGAAAAGTGACGTAGCCGCCCATGCCGAGGACGACGTTGGGCTTGACGCGCGACAGCGCGCCGAGCGACTGGCCGAAGGCGCGCAGCAGGTTCACCGGCAGCAACAGCTTGCGCAGCAGGCCCTTGCCGCGCAGCGCGGCGAAGCGCACCCAGGCCATCTCGTAGCCGCGCGCCGGTACCAGTTTCGCTTCCATGCCCTCGGGATTGCCCATCCAGACCACGCGCCAGCCGCGCGCATGCAGGTAGTCGGCCACGGCCAGCCCCGGGAAGACGTGGCCGCCGGTGCCGCCGGCCATGACGAGGATGGTTTTCATGCCGCCGCTCCCCGCATCAGCGCCCGGTTCTCGTAATCGACGCGCAACAGGATCGCCAGCGCAACGCAATTCGCCAGGATCCCCGAGCCGCCGAAGCTCATCAGCGGCAGCGTCAGGCCCTTGGTCGGCAGCAGGCCCATGTTCACGCCCATGTTGATGAAGCTCTGGAAGCCGAACCAGATGCCGACGCCCTGCGCGACGAGTCCGGCATAGACGCGGTCGAGCAGCAGGGCCTGACGGCCGACCATGAAGCAGCGCCAGGTCAATACCGCGAACAGGCCGACCACGGCGACGACGCCGACGAAGCCGAGTTCCTCGGCGATCACGGCGAGCAGGAAATCGGTGTGCGCCTCGGGCAGGTAGAACAGCTTTTCGACGCTGGCGCCGAGGCCGACGCCGAACCATTCGCCGCGGCCGAAGGCGATCAGCGCGTGCGAGAGTTGGTAGCCCTTGCCGAAGGCGTTTTGCCACGGGTCCATGTAGCTCGTGATGCGGTCCCATCGGTAGGGCGACGAGAGGATCAGCAGCGCGAAGGCGGCCGCCATGGCGACGATGAGGAAGGCGAACAGCCGACCATTCATGCCGCCGAGGAACAGGATGCCCATGGCGATGCTGATGATGACGACGAAGGCGCCGAAGTCCGGCTCGCGCAGCAGCAGGCCGGCCACCACGATCATCACCGCCGCCATTGGCACGAAGCCGCGCCGGAAGCTGTCCATCTCGGTCAGCTTGCGCGCGGTGTAGTCGGCGGCATAGAGCACGGCGAAGAGCTTCATTAGTTCGGAAGGCTGCAGATTGATCGGGCCGAAGCCGATCCAGCGCTGCGCGCCGTTGACCGACTTGCCGATGCCCGGGACCAGCACGATGGCGAGCAGGAGAACGCCACCGAGGAACAGCCACGGAGCGAACTGCTGCCAGAAGCGCAGCGGAATCTGAAAAGCAATCAGCGCAGCGAGGAAGCCGACCAGCAGGAACACCGTGTGGCGGATGAGGAAGTAGGCGGGCTGGTGGCCGGTGAAGGCCGAGCCCTCGGCGGTGGCGATCGAGGCCGAATAGACCATGACCAGCCCGATCAGCAGCAGCGCGAGCGCCGGCCAGAGCAGCAGCGGATCGATCTCGCTCGCGGTGGCGGCGGGCTTGCCGAGCGTGCCGAAGCGGCGGCCCATGGCGGAGGTGGCGATGTTCATGCTGCAGCGCCCAGTGCCGCGACGGCGGCGCGGAAAATTTCGGCGCGGTGGCCGTAGTTGCGGAACATGTCGTAGCTCGCGCAGGCGGGCGAGAGCAGCACGGCATCACCGGCTTGCGCGATGCCGGCCGACTGCCGCACGGCGTCGTCCATGTCCGCGGCTTTCAGGGTGGGGACGTCGCAGCCCTCGATCGCCTGCCCGATAAGCGGGCCGTCGCGGCCGATCAGCACGACCGCGCGCGCATGGGCTGCGACCGCGGCCTTGAGTGGCGAGAAATCCTGTCCCTTGCCGTCGCCGCCGAGGATCACGACCGACTTGGTTCCGACGCCGCCAAGGCCTTCCAGTGCCGCGACGGTCGCGCCGACGTTGGTGCCTTTCGAGTCGTCGTAATACGTGACGCCGGCAAGCGTCGTGACTTTCTCGACGCGGTGCGCGAGGCCCTTGAAGCTGCGCAGCGCGGGCAGCAGGCTCACCGGGTCGATGCCGATGGCGGCGCACAGCGCCAGCGCGGCGAGCGCGTTGGCGGCATTGTGCAGGCCGGCGATCGGCAGTTCGCTAACGGGCATGAGGAACCGATCGCCCTGCACCAGCCAAAGTTCCCCGCGATTCGCCTGCAGTCCGAAGTCGGCGGCATCGGCCGGAGCATCGAGGCCGAAGGTGATCAGCTTGCGTCCCGGAATCGCCATGCGCTTCACGCGCGCATCGCCGCGATTGAGGACCTGCACGCCCTCATGTCCTTTCGTTGCGGCGAAGATGCGCGTCTTGGTGAGCGCGTAATCGTCGAGGTCGATGTAACGGTCGAGATGGTCGTCGCTGATGTTGAGCACCGTCGCGGCGGTGGCGTTCAGCGTTTCGGTAGTTTCGAGCTGGAAGCTCGAGAGTTCCAGCACCCAAACTTGCGGCAGCGCGCCCTGATCCTGAAAGTCCATCAGCGCGGTCAATGCGGCGGGCGAGATGTTGCCGGCGACGCCAACGCTTTTACCGGTCGAGGCGATCAGGTGGCCGGTCAGCGTCGTCGTCGTCGTCTTGCCGTTGGTGCCGGTGATCGCCAGTACAGGCACATGCTGCTTCAGGTCGCGCAGCGCCCAGGCGAACAGTTCGATTTCGCCGACGACGGGAATGCCCTGCGCGCGGGCGTGGATCACGACGAGGATGCCGGGTGACAAGCCGGGCGACAGCACGAGGAGGTCGATGCCATCGAGCAGGGACTTGTCGCTCAGTTTCGTGAAGTCGCCTGTGCGAAAGTCAGCACTGGCGAGTCGGCACTTGAGCGCGTCCAGTCCCGGCGGGTTCGTCCGCGTATCGGCGATCCGCACGCGCGCACCCTGCCGGTCGCACCAGCGCGCGGCGGCCAGCCCGGATTCACCGAGGCCGAGGATGAGGACGTGTTTACCCTGAAGGTTCATTACCGGATCTTCAACGTCGAGAGGCCGACCAGCACCAGAAGAATGGTGATGATCCAGAAGCGCACGACGACCTGCGTTTCCTTCCAGCCGACCTGCTCGTAATGGTGGTGCAGCGGCGCCATCAGCAGGATGCGCTGACCCGTGCCGGTGCGCCACTTGGTGTACTTGAACCAGCCGACCTGCAGCATCACCGAGATCGTCTCGGCGACGAACACGCCGCCCATGACGAACAGTACGATCTCCTGCCGTGTGATGACCGCCACCGTGCCGAGCGCGGCACCGAGGGCCAGCGCGCCGACGTCACCCATGAACACCTCGGCGGGGTAGGCGTTGAACCAGAGGAAGCCGAGTCCTGCCCCTGCCAGCGCCCCACAGAACACCGTGAGTTCGCCTGCGCCCGGGATGTACGGCAACAGCAGGTATTTCGAGAAGCCGGCATGGCCGGCGACGTAAGCGAAGATGCCGAGCGCGGCGCCGACCATCACCGTCGGCAGGATGGCGAGCCCGTCGAGACCGTCGGTGAGGTTCACCGCATTGCTCGATCCGACGATGACGAGGTAGGTGAGGATCATGAAGCCGAAAATGCCGAGCGGGTAGGAGATGCTCTTGAAGAAGGGCACGATGAGGTCGGTCTTGGTTGGCAATTCGAGCGTGAAACCGCTGCCCACCCATTGCAGGAACAACTGGAATGCCTTTTCGCTGCTCGGCGCGGAGATCGAGAAGGCGATCCAGATCGCGGCGACGATGCCGATCACTGTTTGCCAGAAGAATTTCGATTTCGCCGACAGGCCCTTGGGATTGCGATAGACCACCTTGCGCCAGTCATCCACCCAGCCCACTGCGCCGTAGCCGAAGGTGACGATCAGGACGATCCAGACGAAGCGGTTCGACAGGTCCGCCCACAGCAGCGTGGCGATGCCGAGCGACAGCAGGATCAGCGCGCCACCCATCGTCGGCGTGCCGGACTTGACGAGGTGGGTCTGGGGGCCATCGGTACGCACGGCCTGCCCGATCTTTTTCGCGGCCAGCCAGCGGATTACCGCCGGTCCGAAGACGAAAGAGATCGTCAGCGCGGTCATCGTCGCCAGCACCGCGCGCAGCGTGATGTAGCTGAAGACGTTGAAGGCGCGAGTGTCCTGCGCCAGCCACTGGAACAATTCAAGCAACATTGTGACCTCCCCCCCCGCCCCCCCCTCCCGGGGGGGTGACGGGTGTTCGCCGCTGCGCGGCTCCGGGCTCCTGACTGTCCCCGCCTTGAGGCGGCCCTGCGGCGGGGACGTCCTCCACGATCTGTTCCACCACGCGCTCCATCTTCATGAAGCGCGAGCCTTTGACGAGCACGGTGGTGTCCTGGTCCATGAGCGGCAACAGCGCCGCGACGAGCGTCGCAACATCCTTGAAATGTTGGGCGCCACCGTCAAAGTTGTGCACGGCCGCGACGCTCTTCTCGCCCAGCGCGAAGAGCACGTCGATGCCTTGGCTTTTCGCGTAGCCCCCGATCTCGTCATGCAACTGGCCAGTCGTTTCGCCGACCTCGCCCATGTCACCCATGACGAAGATGCGCCGGCCGGGCAGGGCGGCGAGCACGTCAATCGCTGCGCGCATCGAATCCGGATTGGCGTTGTAACTGTCGTCGATCACGCGGGTGCCGCGCTGGCCCGGCTTGCGCTGCAGGCGTCCCTGCACGCCGGCATAGTGCGCAAGGCCGCGCACGATCGGCGCGAGCGGCACGCCGGCGGCGAGGCAGGCCGCTGCCGCGGCAAGGGCATTGCGTGCGTTATGTTCGCCCGGCACTTGCAGGTCGACGGACGTATTGCCCAGCGGTGTCGCCAGTTCGAGCGTGCCCCCCGGGCCGTGTGCCTGCCATGTGCCGCGCACGTCTGCGGTTGGCGCGAAGCCGAAGCTGACGACGCGCCGGGCCGTGTTCATGCCCCGCCAGAGCTGTGCATTCGGATCGTCGGCGTTGATGACCGCCACGCCGTTCTCCGTCAGCCCGGCAAAGATCTCGCCCTTGGCACGCGCGACGTCGGTGACCGTGCCAAGTCCGGCGAGGTGCGCGCGCTGGGCGTTGTTGACGAGGGCGACCGTCGGCCGCGCAATGTGCGTCAAGTAATCGATCTCGCCCGGATGATTCATACCCATCTCGATCACCGCCGCATGGTGGGCGGTGCGCAGCTTGAGCAGCGTGAGCGGCAGGCCGATGTCGTTGTTGAGGTTGCCGGTCGTCGCCAGCACGGCATGCTGTCCGAAGTCGGCGCGCAGGATGGCCGCGCACATCTCCTTGACGGTGGTCTTGCCGTTGCTGCCGGTGACGCCGATCAGCGGGATGTGGAAACGTCCGCGCCAGTGGGCGGCGAGCTGACCGAGCGCAAGGCGCGTATCGGCGACGCCGACCAGCGGCAGGTGGGCATGCGCGGTGGCCCAGTCGGCACTCACCAGCGCGCAGTTCGCGCCCTGCTTCAGTACGTCCTTGACATAGTCGTGGCCGTCGAAGCGCTCGCCCTTGAGGGCGACGAAGAGCATGCCGGGCATGATGGCGCGCGAGTCGGTGCCGACACTGGTGAATTCGCAATCGTGGCCGGAGCGGCCGGTCTGGATGCCGTTGAGGATCAGCTTGGTGGCCGAGAGGGTCAGCATGCTTGCCGTTCCGTTGTTGGTTCACTGGCCTGCCGCCCTGCCAGGGCTGACTTTGCGCAGTCGAGATCGGAGAAAGGCCGGCGCACGCCAGCAATCTCCTGGTAGGGCTCATGCCCCTTGCCCGCCAGCAGGATGACATCGCACGCGTCGGCGGAAGCGATCGTCGCCTGGATGGCAGCTGCGCGATCCGGCTCGACTGCAGGATACGATTTCATCCCCGCAAGGATGCTGGCGATGATCGCCTGCGGGTTTTCGCCGCGCGGGTTGTCGCTCGTCACCACGACCGCGTCGGCGAGTCGCTCGGCAATGGCGCCCATCTGCGGCCGCTTGCCCGGGTCGCGGTCGCCACCGCAGCCGAACAGGCAGACCAGCTTGCCGCCGCGCGCCGTCGCCGTGCCGCGCAGCGTGGTCAGCACCTTTTCGAGTGCATCGGGCGTGTGGGCATAGTCGACGACGATCAGCGGGCTCCCCTGTTCCACGTTGCCGCCGATGGCCTGCATGCGCCCGGCCGGGGGAACGATGTTGCGCAGCACGGCAGCGCAGTCTTCCAGCGTCTCGTCGCCGGCCAGCAGCGCGCCGATGACGGCGAGCAGGTTGGAGGCATTGAAGCGCCCGACGACCGGCGCCTGAAAGCGCACGCCGTCGAGCGAGAAGCTGATCCCGTGACCGCTTTCCGAGAGCTCGGTCGCGCGCAGCACGACGTCCGTGCCGCTGGCGTCGCCCAGCGTGTAGCCGATGGTATGGACGTGGCCATTGAACTGTGCGGCCAGTGTGCGGCCGAACGGGTCGTCGAGGTTCAACACGGCGTGGCCGAGACCCGGCCAGCCGAAGAGCTTCGCCTTCGCGGCGCCGTAGGCGTCCATCGTGCCGTGGTATTCGAGGTGGTCGCGCGTCAGGTTGGTGAACACCGCCACGTCGAA
>CAZTWA010000118.1:3154-8311 GCA_964617225.1 uncultured Methyloversatilis sp. | reverse complement strand
CGATGGTGTCGCCGGTGCGCAGGTTGAAGCGGCGGATCTGCGAGGGCGAGACGTACACGTCGTCCGGGTTGGCGAGGTAGGACGTGTCGGCGGAGCGCAGGAAGCCGTAGCCGTCGTTCATGACCTCGAGGCAGCCGTCGCCATAGATGGTCTCGCCTTTCTTGGCGTGCTCCTTGAGCAGGGCGAAGATCAGTTCCTGCTTGCGC
The DNA here is from genome assembly GCA_964617225.1 of uncultured Methyloversatilis sp. Classification (GTDB taxonomy): domain Bacteria; phylum Pseudomonadota; class Gammaproteobacteria; order Burkholderiales; family Rhodocyclaceae; genus Sulfuricystis. Next base: position 8,105 of record CAZTWA010000118.1, on the reverse strand, counting down.
AGGCGGTTGGCGCCTTCGATGCCGATGGCGGTGGCCATGTCGATCAGCTGGCTGACGTGGTGGTTCTTGAGTTCGGAGAGGTGCATGGTTGTGCTTGGGTAAGCGCAGGCGGGGTGCGCCTGAAGGTGAATGATGCTGGGGGGAGGGGTACTGCCGTCGCCGGCCGGGTGAGGTGGGAAGGGGCCGGCCGCCCGAAATCGCTTGCGTCAGATGCGGCGCGATTCCGGGGCGAATGTAAAGGGATTAAAGATTGCTGTCAATAAACGCCGTGAGCTGCGACTTCGAGAGCGCACCGACCTTGGTGGCCTCGACGTTGCCGCCCTTGAACAGGATCAGCGTCGGGATGCCGCGAATGCCGTATTCGCCCGGGGTCTTGGGATTTTCGTCGATGTTCAGCTTGGCGACCTTGAGGCGGCCGTTGTAGTCCCGCGCGACATCGTCCAGGATCGGCGCGATCATTTTGCAGGGACCACACCATTCGGCCCAGTAGTCAACGAGAACAGGAATGGGGGATTCCAACACGTCGCTCTTGAAACTCGCGTCGGTGACGTAATGGATATGTTCGCTCATGGTTTCCTCGGGTTTTCGGAAGGGAAGATTCAGATTTCGAGATTGTCGATCAGGCGGGTGTTGCCCAGTCGGGCTGCCGCCAGCACCACCAGCGGTGTCGCCGGGTCTGTGGGCGGGGATTGTAGATCAATTCTTTTTCGCACGGCAATGTAGTCCGGCAACCAGCCGTGCGCTTGCAGTTCGGCGCTGGCATCTGCTTCGAGCTTGGCGAAGTCGCGTTCGCCGCCGCGCACGGCCGTGGCGATGCGGTTCAGGCAGCGATGCAGGCGGGGGGCTTCGGCACGCTCGGCGGGGGAAAGATAGCCGTTGCGCGAGGACAGGGCGAGGCCATCGTCGGCGCGGACTGTCTCGCCGGGGATGACCTCGATCGGCAGCGCGAACTCGCGCACCATGCCGGACAGCACCATGAACTGCTGGTAATCCTTCTTGCCGAACAGCGCCGCCTGCGGCTCGACCACGGCGAAGAGTTTCATGACCACTGTCGCGACGCCGCGGAAATGACCGGGACGGAACTCGCCTTCGAGGATGTTCGCGTGTTCGGTCGGCGGTTCGACGACATAGCGTTGCGGTTCCGGATACAACTCGTCCTCGCTGGGCGCGAACAGGAGGTCGACGCCGGCGGCGACGAGCTTCTCGCAATCGGCCGCGAAGGTGCGCGGATACTTGTCGAAATCCTCGCCGGGCCTGAACTGCAGGCGATTGACGAAGATCGAGGAAACGACCGTGTCACCGTGCGCGCGGGCTTCACGCATCAGGGTGATATGCCCCTCGTGGAGATTGCCCATGGTCGGCACGAATACGATCCGGCCGGATTTGCGCAGGGGGGCCAGCGCCGCGCGGGTCGCGGCAATGGTGTGATGGATCTGCATCGGGAAAGCGTCGTGGCTCAGTAACAGTGTTCGGGTGCGGGGTAGCTGCCGTCCTTGACGGCGGCGACATAGGCCTTGACGGCGCCTTCGATGTTCTGGGCCTCGACCATGAAATCTCTGACGAAACGGCCCTTCTTGCCGGGATAGAGGCCGAGCATGTCGTAGAGCACCAGCACCTGGCCGTCGCAATCCGGGCCGGCACCGATGCCGATGGTCGCGCAGACCTTGAGCGAGCGCGTGATGTCGGCGGCAAGGGCTGACGGCACCATCTCCAGCACCATCAGCGCCGCGCCGGCATCTTCGAGCGCACGGGCATCGGCTTTCATGCGCACGGCACCGGCTTCGTCACGCCCCTGCACGCGATAGCCGCCGAGGGCGTGCACCGATTGCGGCGTCAGGCCGATGTGGGCACACACCGGCACGCCGCGCTCGACGAGGAAATGCACGGTCTCGGCCATGACCTCGCCGCCTTCGAGCTTGACCATCTCGGCACCGGCCGCGAGCAGGCGGCCGGCATTGCGGATCGCCTGCTCCTTCGACTCGTGATAGGCGCCGAAGGGCATGTCGCCGACGACCATGGGGCGCAGGGCCTGATGGGCGACGCATTCGGTGTGATAGACCATGTGGTCCATGGTCACCGGCAGCGTCGAGGTCTTGCCCTGGATGACGTTGCCGAGCGAATCGCCGACGAGGATGACATCCACGCCGCAGCGATCTTCCAGCGCGGCGAAGCTCGCGTCGTAGCCGGTCAGCATGGCGATCTTCTCGCCGGCATGTTTCATGCGTACCAGTTCGGGCAGGGAGATGGGCTTGTTGGCGGCGAGGTAGGTCATGGGACGGAGCCTGTGATCGTGGCTAGAGGATACAACGGGCTATCTTACGCAAATCTTTCGATGCGCTGGTTGGCGACGCCGGGCAGCAGGTCGCCAACGCGCAAACCCTGGCCTGGTCCGGGAATTTCCAGATCCGGGGCGATTTCGGCGAGCGGCGCCAGCACGAAGGCCCGCTCGGCCATGCGCGGGTGAGGCAGCGTCAGGCCCGGTTGGTCGAGGCGCTGGTCACCAAACAACAGCAGGTCGAGATCGAGGGTGCGCGGTGCATTCTTCACCGTCCGCACGCGACCGAAGCTGGCCTCGATCGCAAAGAGGCGCTCCAGCAAAGTCAGCGCTGGCAGGACGGCAGGGTCGACTTCCAGTGCGGCGACGGCATTGATGAAGTCGGGCTGGTGGTGCAGTCCGACCGGTGCCGTGCGATACAGCGAGGAGGCGCGCAGGAAACGCGTGTCGGCAATGCCGCGCAATGCCTCGATGGCGGCGCGCACCGTCGCGACCGGATCACCGAGGTTCGCGCCAATAGCCACGTAGGCGACACAGGCGGTGACCGGCATGCGACTAGGTGTCGACGGGCGAATCGGACGGCGCGGCAGCGTCCCCGTTCTCGGCGGACTTCTTGCTGCCACGCCGACGGCGGCGTTTCTTCGGCCCTGTGTCGGGCTTGAGCATGTCCTCGCGCTCGGCGTTGCCTGCCTGTTCGAAGGCCGCCCACCAGTCGGCGAGTTCCTGCGGTGCCTCGCCGCTTTCCGCGCGCAGCCGTAAAAAGTCCCAGGCGGCGCGGAAGCGGGCCTGCTCGACGAGGCGGAAGGGTGCGCGGCCACCGCGCCGCTCGAAACGCGGCTGCAGCAACCAAATGTCCTTGATGTCGCCCGCGATGCGGCGCGTGATGGCGAGTTTCTCGCCCTGCGTGTCGAGCACTTCGTCCATCGCTGCGTGCATGGCCGGCACGGGCAGTTCGTTGTTCTTCTTGCGCGCTTCCCAGTTGGCCAGCACCTCGTGCCACAGCAGCGTGGCGAACAGGAAGCCCGGCGAGGTGCGCTTGCCTTCCCGCACGCGGCGGTCGGTATCGGTCAGCGCGAGCATCACGAACTTTTCGCCGAGCGGCTGTTCGAGGATCACGTCGAGCAGCGGCAGCAGGCCGTGGTGCAGGCCGTCGGCGCGCAGGCGCTTGAGGCATTCGACGGCATGGCCGGAGAACAGCAGCTTGAGCATTTCGTCGAACAGGCGTGCCGCGGGCACGTTCTCGATCAGCTCGGCCATCTCGCGGATCGGCGTCTGTACCAGCGGGTCGAGGCGCAGGTCGAGCTTGGCCGACAGCCGCATGGCGCGCAGCATGCGCACCGGGTCCTCGCGATAGCGCGCACGCGGATCGCCGATCATGCGCAGCGTCTTGCGCTGCAGGTCGCGCACGCCGTGGTGGTAGTCGAACACCTGGCCCTTGGCCGGGTCGTAGTAGAGGGCATTGACGGTGAAGTCGCGCCGCGCCGCATCCTCTTCCATGTTGCCCCAGACGTTGTCGCGCAGCACGCGGCCATGCTCGTCCTTGAGCGTGTCTTCGTCGTGCGCGGCGCGGAAAGTCGACACCTCGAGGGTTTCGGCGCCCTGCATCACATGCACGATCTGGAAGCGGCGGCCGATGATGCGCGAGCGCCGGAACAGCCCGCGCACCTGGTCGGGCGTGGCGTCGGTGGCGATGTCGTAGTCCTTCGGAACGATGCCGGCGATCAGGTCGCGCACCGCGCCGCCGACGACATAGGCCTTGTGGCCGGCCTGCTGCAGGGTCTCGCAGGTACGGCGGGCGCCGGACGAAACCTGCTCGGGGCGGATGCCGTGCTCGCGCGCCTCGATGATTTCGACGGGATGGGGATAAGGTTCGCCGCGTTTGAAAACACGGCGCAACAGCTTGCGGATCATGGAGTTATCTGGCTTTCTGGGCGCGCATGATACCGCATGGCTATCTCAGGCTGAGGATCGGCCAGCCATTCCGGCTGGCATGGGCACGCAGCGTGTCGTCGGGATCGACGGCGACGGGATGCGTCACCCGCTCCAGCAAGGGCAGGTCGTTGTGCGAATCGCTGTAGAAGGTGCTGCGCTCGAAGGCGCCCCACCAGAGCCCCATTTCCTCGAGCCAGAGGTTCATGCGCACGATCTTGCCGTCCTTGAAGGCCGGCATGCCGCGTGGCGCGCCCGTGAAGTGGCCCTCCTCTTGCGCGGGCACGGTGGCGATGAGGTGCGGGATGCCGAATTCGCGGCAGATCGGCCCGGTGACGAAACTGTTCGTCGCTGTCACGATCGCGCAGAGGTCGCCGGCATCGCGATGCTGCTGCACGAGGCGGCGGGCCGAATCTTCGATGATGGGCTGGATGCGTGTCGCCATGAACTCGCGGTGCCAGGCGTCGAGCTCCGGGCGAGCATGGCGTGCCAGCGGCGCGAGCTGGAATTTCAGGAAGGCATGGATGTCGAGCGTGCCGGCCTTGTAATCGTCATAGAAGGCCTGGTTCTTCGCCTCGTGCACCTCGCGGTCGAGCACGCCCTTCGAGATGAGGAACTGCGCCCACTCGAAGTCGGAGTCGCCACTGAGCAAGGTGTTGTCGAGATCAAACAGGGCCAGGTTCATTGTCGGACGGGCTTTCGGGTACGAGTTGGAGTTGCAGGGCTTCCTTGAGCAGGGGCAGCGTC
>CAZTWA010000118.1:1379-3054 GCA_964617225.1 uncultured Methyloversatilis sp. | reverse complement strand
CGGGCTTTCGGGTACGAGTTGGAGTTGCAGGGCTTCCTTGAGCAGGGGCAGCGTCGCGGGACGCTGGCGCTCGAGCGTGGCGCGGTCGAGATGGTCGAGCACCGCCATCAGCGAGGGCAGGTCGCGCCGGCCGTGCGAGAGCAGGTAGCGGACGAGGCCGTCCTCGACCTTGAGGCCGCGTTCCAGCGCATGGCGGCGCAGGGCGGCGGCCTTCTGTTCGTCGTTGAGCGTGCGCACCTCGTAGATCAGCGTCTGGCCGATGCGCGTGCGCAGGTCTTCGCGCAGCTTGAGCTTGGCCGGGGGCTGGTGACCGGCCAGCAGCAATCCCAGGCCGATGAGGCGCGCGGTGTTGAAGATGCGGAACAGGGCGACCTGGGAATCGGCATCGAGTTCATCGACGTCATCGACGACCAGCAGGCCGCCGGGCGGCGCCTGAAAGTCAGCGCCGGCGGGACGGCGATCGGCGAGCAGCAGCACCGGCCGCTTGCGCAGCGCGAGGCTCGCGGCGGCGCTCAGCAGGTGGCTCTTGCCGGAGCCCTTCGACCCCCAGAGGTAGATCGCGTCGAAACAGCCCGGCTGCGCGAGCATGCGCAGGCGCGACAACAATTCGTCGTTTTCGCCGACGATGAAGTTGTCGAGGCTGGGCGGCTGGTTCGGCCGCAGATCGAGCAGCAGTTGGGTCAAAGCGGGGTCAAAGCAGGGTCAAGGGACGTGGGGATACGGTAAGATTCGCACGAATTATCGCCGCAAAACTTCGCATCGTCCCTTTTCCGATCATGACTAATTCCAACACTCCCATGACGTACCGCGATGCGGGCGTCGACATCGATGCCGGCGATGCGCTGGTCGAACGCATCAAGCCCGCCGCGAAACGCACCATGCGCCCCGAGGTGCTGGGCGGCATCGGCGGCTTCGGCGCGCTCTTCGAGATCTCGAAGAAATACAAGGAGCCCGTGCTCGTTTCGGGTACCGATGGCGTCGGCACCAAGCTGAAGCTGGCCTTCCAGCTCAACCGCCATGACACGGTGGGGCAGGACCTTGTCGCGATGAGCGTCAACGACATCCTCGTGCAAGGGGCGGAATCGCTGTTCTTCCTCGATTACTTTGCCTGCGGCAAGCTCGACGTCGGCACGGCCGCCACTGTGGTCGAAGGCATCGCCAAGGGCTGCGAACTCGCCGGTTGTGCGCTGATTGGTGGCGAAACCGCCGAAATGCCCGACATGTACCCCGCCGGCGAATACGACCTGGCCGGCTTCGCCGTCGGCGCGGTCGAAAAGTCGAAAATCATCGATGGCAAGTCCATTGCCCCGGGCGACGTGGTACTCGGCCTCGCCTCGTCGGGCGCGCACTCGAATGGCTATTCGCTGATTCGCCGCATCGTCGAGCGGGCCAAACCCGACCTCGCCGCCGATTTTCACGGGCGTCCCTTCGCCGATGCGCTGATCGCGCCGACCCGCATCTACGTCAAGCCGCTGCTCAAGCTGATGGAGAGCGTCACGGTCAAGGGCATGGCCCACATCACCGGCGGCGGCCTGACCGGCAACGTGCCGCGCGTGCTGCCCGAGAACGTCACTGCGGTGATCCAGAAGTCTGCCTGGACGCTGCCGCCGCTGTTCCAGTGGCTGCAGGCGCAAGGCCAGGTGGCGGATGACGAGATGCATCGCGTCTTCAACTG
>CAZTWA010000118.1:0-1279 GCA_964617225.1 uncultured Methyloversatilis sp. | reverse complement strand
ATGAACCGCTGCAGCACATGTTCGTCGTGGTGGCTCAGGCCAATGAAGCGGCAGCCGATGCGGCCAACGACCTTGTTGCCGCGCTGCAGCTGGCTGACGTTGCGCACTTCCAACTCCACCGCGATCGTGTGACCGTCCTTGAGCTCGATCACCGAGCCCGGCAGGTGCTGGCCGATCTCGAAGGGGGGCGTGGCCGAGGGTGTTTCCATCGCGATACCGCCGATGCTGATGTCGATGACCGGCAGTTGCATCGGCTCGGCTTCGCCCTGTGGCAGGCTGCTGATCGGCCGGCGCGTCATCGGCAATACGAGCCGGAAGAACTCGCGCCGCTGCAGGCGCGTGTAGCGTTCGGGCAGGCGGGTGACGAAGGCGCGGCGCTGCAGGTAGGTCGTTTCGCGCACGGCGCCGGTCAGGAACTGGTTCTTCACCCCATGCGGCGCACAGACGAAGAAGTTGCGCCCGCTCTTGAGCAGCTTCTGGTTGGTGTCCTCGCTGCCGCCCCAGTCGAAGATCAGCAGGCCCTGCGCCTCGTCGATGTCGAGCAGCACGGTGAGGAACATCTCGCTGCCTTCATTGAACACCACGCTGACGCGCTCGCCATCGGCGATGAGTTGGTGCAGGTAGAAGAGAATCTCGCGACGATGCGTCGTGCTGAACTTCTCGAGTTCCTCGGCGGTGATGGACTGGACGGTCATGCTTCCGTGCCGGCTGCGGGCTCCAGATGGCGGGCGATTCGGTCCCGTATTCTGGCAGCAGTCGCCGGCTCGGCTAAACCGAAATCGAGGCCAAATTCGAGGTCAATTGTGCCCGCTTCCCGCAGGGCGCGCAGCCACGTCAGCTGGCGTTTCGCGAACTGGCGGGTGGCGAAGATGCCACGATCCGCCAGTTCCTTGACCGGCAGTCGGCCCTCGAGCATCTCCCAGACCTGGCGGTAGCCGACGCAGCGCATCGACGGCAACTCGGCGGAAAGCCGGTATTTCCCGCGCAGGTGCTCGACTTCCTCGACCAGCCCGGCGGCAAGCATCGCACGAAAGCGCTGGGCGATGCGCTCGTGCAGGACCTTGCGTTCCGGTGCGGCCAGCGCGAGGGTCAGCAGCCGGAAGGGCAGCGACTGTTCTTCCTGCCGTTGCCAGAAGTCGCCCAGCGGCTTGCCGGTGAGGCGCAGTACTTCGAGCGCACGCTGGATGCGCTGCGCGTCGGTGGGGGCGAGGCGGGCGGCGGTCTCCGGGTCGCCAAGTGCCAGTTCGGCATGCAGGGCGGGCCAGCCGCGTTCGGCGGC
>CAZTWA010000117.1:4910-8349 GCA_964617225.1 uncultured Methyloversatilis sp. | reverse complement strand
CTAGAACATTGCCGCTAGCCCTCCCCCCGGCCATGTGCCCGGGAAAGTCAGCGCAGCAACGCATTGAAACGTGTTGTTACACGGCGGCAAGCCGCCTGAAACACGAGCTTCATAGGATGTCGAGCAACGGCAAGCGATCACGCCGTTGCCCCCAACCTCAGGAGAAACCCATGAAGACAGTTACCTCTTGCGCCATCGCCACGCTGCTTGGCAGCCTTGCCGCCACACCGGCCTTCGCCGACCACAACAGCCCGATGGGCGCCGGCTGGGCGAACATGCCCAACGACATCCACAACACCCGTATCGACACGCGCCTCGCGGATGACTACCAGTCGTTCATCGACTTCGTGAAATACGGCATGGGTGCGGATACAGTGAACCGTTACCTGACCGACACGACCACCACCGTGGGCCAGGCTGCATCCGGCTCGAGCCATGCCACCCTGAGCAGCGGAACCCTCACCAGTGGTACCCTGACCAGTTCGGCGATCGATCCCCGTATGGGCGGCCGTCGCTAAGTTTCACGTCAGCCGCGGGGGTTCAGAACAGATCGACACTCCCCCACATCTGATCGAGATCCGGGAAGCCCCACTTGCCCGGATCCTCGCGGCTGACGATTTTGTCAGGACTGGCTCGGACTGACAGATCCACCACTTCCGGCGGAATGTGGGCGTTGGATCGGACAGAAAAGAACACGCGCACCTTGGGGGTCAGCAATGATTTCTCAGTCTGGTCGACGACAATGCCCAACCGGCCGGACTCCAGGCGTACCAGCGAACCAATGGGGTAAATGCCGACGCTCTTGACGAAGGCCTGGAAGACACGCGGGTCGAAATGGCCCGACGACCATTCGGTCATCTTGCGAATCGACTCGGCCGGATCCCAGCCCGCCTTGTAGGGACGGTTCGAAGTGATTGCATCATACACGTCGCACACCGCGCCCATCTTGGCGAACAGGCTGATTTCGGCATCCTTGAGTCCCTTCGGATAACCGGTCCCACTCACCTTTTCGTGGTGATGCAGCACGACGTCAAGCGGGATTGCGCCGACCGCGCCACCCTCGACGAGCATGCGATGGCCCTCGGCCGGGTGCGACTTCATGATGTTGAACTCCTCGTCGGTGAGCTTGCCCGGCTTGTTGAGCACATCCATCGGCATCACCGCCTTGCCGAGGTCGTGCAGTAGGCCGGCCATGCCCACCTCGCGCGTGGTTTTCTCGTCGATGCCGAGCTGACGCGCCAGCACCACCATCAGCGCACAGACCGCCACCGAGTGCATGTAGGTATAGTCGTCGACGCTCTTCAGCCGCGCCAGGCTAATCAGCGCACCCGGGTTGCGCACCACCGAATCGGTGATCTCCTCGACCAACGCGCCGGCGGCATCGTGGTCGATCGCCTTGCCCATGCGCACTTCCTGGAACATCGAGACCACCGCGCTCTTGGCATTCACGCAGATTTTCTTCGCCCGGGCCACTTCCGCCGCCATGGGAACCCGCGGTGGTGGGGCCTTCGGGGCGGCAATCTGCACCAGGGCCGCGTCGATTTGTGCCTCGGTTTCCTGCTTGGTCGTGCCGGCGACTTCCACATCGCAGCCCTTCTGCACGTCGATCCACAGCTCCTTGATCCCGCAGGTCTGGATCTGGCGCAGGTCACTGGGGTCCTCCAGCACAAACTTGGTGCGCCAGAAGGGATGGTCCATCCACGAACTGCAAAACTCGTGGATATGCATGCCCAGCTTGAGTTGATCGACGGTGATTTTTTTCAGCATGTTAGACTCGCCGGCCTTTTGGCAGACTGCATGTTATGGACTTCTACCCCCTGATCCAGGCGCTGATCCTGGGCATCGTCGAAGGACTCACCGAGTTCCTGCCGATTTCCAGCACCGGGCACCTGATCCTGGCAGGCGACTTGCTCGATTTTAACGACGACCGCGGCAAGCTGTTCGAAATCGTCATCCAGTCCGGCGCCATCCTCGCCGTGGTCTGGGAATACCGGGAACGCTTCGGGAAAGTGCTCGCCGGCCTGCCCGGTGATCCGGTCGCCCGCCGCTTCGTCTCCAACCTCGCCATCGCCTTCATGCCGCTCGCCGTGCTGGGCCTCGCCTTCGGCAAGGCGATCAAGGCGAACCTGTTCGCGCCGGTGCCGGTCGCGATCGCCTTCATCCTTGGCGCGTTCGTCATCCTCTGGGCCGAGCGGCGCGAGCACAAGATCACCATTCATTCGGTCGATGAAATCGGCCCCTGGGATGCCCTGAAACTGGGTTTCGCGCAAGCCTGCGCGCTGATCCCCGGCACCTCGCGCTCAGGTTCAACGATCATCGGCGGGCTGTTCTTCGGCCTCTCGCGCCAGGCCGCCACCGAGTTCTCCTTCTTCCTTGCCGTGCCCACGCTCGGCGCCGCGACGGTCTATCAGCTCTACAAGGAACGGCACCTGCTGGCCTGGGACGACCTCGGGATGTGGATCGTCGGCTTCATTGCCTCCTTCATTTCGGCCTTCCTCTGCGTACGCTGGCTGCTGCGCTACATCTCCTCGCACGACTTCACGATCTTCGCCTGGTATCGCATCGTCTTCGGCATCGTCGTGATCGCCACCTGGCAACTGGGTCTCGTCAATTGGACCGCCCACTGATCCTCTACCTGCACGGCTTCACCAGCGGTCCGCAGTCCCAGAAGGTGCAGGCGCTCGCTGCGCGCATGGCGAACCTGGGGTTGAGCGACCGGCTGATCGCGCCGCAACTGCCCGCTTCGCCCGCGGCCGCCATCGCGCAGGCCGACGGCATCCTCGCGAAAGTCAGCCCTGGCGGGACGGCACTGACAAAGGGAAAGGTGAGCGGGACGCCGCTCACCGTCGTCGGTTCCTCGCTCGGCGGTTTCTACGCCACCCATCTCGCGGAGAAACACGGCCTGAACGCCGTGTTGATCAATCCCGCCGTGGTCGCCGCCATCGAACTCGAACGCTACCTTGGCCCGCAGACCTGGCTCTATACCGGCGAGCCCTTCGAATTCACGCGACAACACATCGACGAACTGCGCGCGCTCGAAGTGCCGCGTCTCGCCGACCCCACGCGCTACTGGTTGCTCGCCGAGGAAGGCGACGAGACGCTCGACTATCGCCAGGCGGTGCGCCGCTACGCGGGGGCAAAGCAGACCGTGCTGCCCGGCGGCGACCACAGCTTCACGCGCTGGGAAGACTACCTCGACGACGTGCTGGCTTTCGCCGGGCTGCGGTGAAGCCCGACAGCACCCGTGACGGTGCCGCTGCCGCCCGCGATGGCGTCGCTGCCGCCCGCGACGGAGTCGCTGCCGCTTTGGGCGCCTATGTCATCTGGGGGCTGGTACCGATCTTCTTCAAACAGCTGGCCGCCGTGCCAGCGCTTGAGATCATCGCCCACCGTGTCGTCTGGTCGCTGCTGCTGGTCGGCGCCCTGCTCATCGGCCGGG
>CAZTWA010000117.1:0-4810 GCA_964617225.1 uncultured Methyloversatilis sp. | reverse complement strand
GAAGGCTGGCGCGTCGGCGGCCTGCCCTGGGTCTCGCTCGCGCTCGCCGCTACCTTCGGCAGCTACGGCTTGCTGCGCAAGCAGCTGCCTGTCGACGCCGCCGGCGGCCTCCTGCTCGAGACCGCCTGCGCCCTGCCCCTCGCCCTGGGCTACCTCGTCTGGCTGGGCAATGCGGGCAATTTCGGCGTCGATGCCCCAACCAGCCTCCTGCTGGCCGCGACCGGGCCGGTCACCGCCATTCCGCTGCTGCTCTTCGCCATCGGCGCGCGCCGCCTGCCGCTCGCCACGCTCGGCTTCCTGCAATACACCGCGCCCTCGCTCACCTTCCTCGTCGCGATCTTCCTCTATGGCGAACCGATGAACCTCGCGCGCCTGCTGGCCTTCGCCGCCATCTGGGCCGGCCTCGCGCTCTACACTACCGATATGGTGCTGCAACGGCGCAACTGAAAAAAAAAAGCCCGCCGTGCTTGCGCACCGCGGGCTTTTCCTTCGCAGAAGGGCGTTTTACTTGAGGACGGGCAGTTCGAAGACGTAGATCACGCCCAGGGCATAGGCTTTCTTGGACGGTGCGGCGTTGTAGTCCACATTGCCATAGTCAAGATAGGCGAAGGTGTTCTTGAAGATTTCGCGATTGATAAAGAACTCGGTCGCGTCATCCCTGGTCTCGTTGTTCTTGCCAAAGTGCATGCCAACGTTGAAGCCGGCCACCGGCGCGACGAAACCGACACTGGGGCCCTTCCAGTTTGTGCCATAGAAACCGTCGGAATAGCCAGCCATGACCTTGACAACGTCAAAGTCGTAGCTGCCCGCCACGCCGGTGAAGCTTTCGCCACCTTCCGTGCGCTTGCTTTCCGCCGCCACGCTCACCGAGAACTTGCCGGCCGCGTAGGTCAGGGCTCCCGAAGTTGCCGACTTGGCATCGGGCACGCCATCTTCCTTACCCGCGAAACCGACTTGCGCCGTGAAGCCATTCATGTTCGGTGAAATGTACTGCAGGGATTGTGTCTGCCGGCCCGTACCCCACGGGGCAACACCGGACCAGCCCAGCGCAGAAGCGGCATTAGACGCACCGTTGAAGTCGTAGTTAGCCATGACCTGGAACGGGACCGAATCCTGGCGACCGTAGCGAACCTCGCCGAAGTTGCCGGAGAGGCCGGCCCAGGCCTGACGGGCGAAGAACGTCTTGGATTCCTTGCCGATGCGCAGATCACGATCGATCTCGGCGCTTTCGAACTTGAAGTTGGCCTTCAGGCCGTTGCCGATGTCCATGCCGCCCTTGAGGCCGATACGGGTCGTGGAATTACCCTGATTGCCGCCGCCACCGCCGCCATCATCACCACCGGAATGGATGCGCGCGCCTTCATTGTTGATGTTTTCGTTCTTGCCGTAGCTAAGGTCAACCAGGCCGTAAAAGTCGAGTCCGGCATGCGCCGTGCCCATGGCGGCGAGAAGTGCCGCGGCAGGGATAAGTTTCTTGATCATTTCTTCTGTCCAGTAAATAGATAAAGTCCGCATAGCACCTATGCAGACAGGGGCTGCCCTGCGGGAATTCTATTGTCTTGGGCAAGCCTGCCCAGCGAAAGAATCGCTACGCCCAGAAAATATCAATATATCGATAGTCAGCTGTGGCGGGACGGCAACAGTTGGGCGGCCGCTATAATCCGCGCCCCTTCCGTCTTTTCCTCCCCATGAACGTTCTCTTCGAAGAGGATGGCGCCTTCAAGGCCGGCACCATCGTCGCCGACAACGACAGCACGCTGCAGGTCGATACCGCGAGCGGCAAGCGCGTCAAGCTGAAGTCGGCCAACGTGCTGCTGCGCTTCGCCGCGCCCGGCGCCGGCGAGTTGCTCGCCCAGGCCGAGGCGGAAGCCGCTGGCATCGACACCGAATTCCTCTGGGAAGTCTGCGGCGAAGCCGAATTCGGCTTCGAGGAACTGGCGACCGAGTACGCCGGGCACAAGCCGAGCGCCATCGAGGCCGCGGCCGTGCTGCTGCGTCTGCATGCCGCCCCGATCTATTTCCATCGCAAGGGGAAAGGCCGCTTCCGGAAAGCCCCGCCCGAGATCCTGCAGGCCGCGCTTGCCGGGCTGGAGAAGAAGCGTCAGCAGGCGCTGGCCATCGAGCACATGGTGGCCGAGTTGAAAGCCGGGCGCCTGCCGCCCGAGTTTCCGCCGCTGCGCGATCAGTTGCTCTACAAACCGGATCGCAACCGGCCCGAGACCAAGGCGCTGGAGGCCGCCTGCGCCGACACCGGCGAAAGCCCCGAGCGCCTGCTGCAGCGCTGCGGCGCGCTGGCCGACAGCCACGCCTTCCATCTCGGCCGCTTCCTGTTCGAGCATTTCCCGGAGAGCAGGGGCGGCACGGCCTTTCCGGCCTACGCGGAGGCCGTCGACCCGGCCGACCTGCCCGTTGCCGCCGTGCAAGCCTTCTCGATCGACGACGCCCACACCACTGAGATCGACGATGCCTTTTCGCTGCAGGTTCGGCCGGACGGCAGCCTGCGCGTCGGCATCCACATCGCTGCGCCCTGCCTCGGTTTCGGGCCGGACTCGGACCTCGGCCGCATCGCGAGAAACCGGTTATCCACCGTCTACATGCCGGGCCGCAAGATCACCATGCTGCCCGAGCCGGTGATCGAAAGCCACACGCTGGCGGCGGGCCAGACCGTGCCGGCGCTGTCGCTCTATCTCGACGTCGCCGCCGACCTGCGCGTGCTCGGCCATGAAACGAAGATTGAATGCGTTCCCGTGGCTGCCAACCTGCGCCATCACGACATCGAGCCGCTGTTCAACGCCGAGACGCTCATCAGCGGCTTGCCCGACTTCCCCTTTCGCGACGAACTCATGCGCCTGTGGGAATTCGCCACCGTGCTCGAGGCCGGCCGCGGCGAGCCATCGACCAACCAGAACCGCAAGGACTACAACTTCCGCATCGACTGGGAATCCGCCACCCCGCAAGGGCAGGGCCGGGTGGCCATCGAGGAACGTCCGCGCGGCAGCCCGCTCGACACGCTGGTCGCCGAGTTGATGATCGTCGCCAACAGCACCTGGGGCGCCCTGCTGCGCGACGCCGGCATTCCCGGCATGTACCGCGCCCAGACGGCGGGCAAGGCCCGCATGACCACGGTCGCCGCGCCGCACGAAGGGCTGGGCGTCGATTGCTACGCGTGGTCGACCTCGCCGCTGCGCCGCTTCGCCGACCTCGCCAACCAGTGGCAGCTGATCGCCCACCTGCGCGAGGAAAAACCACCCTACCCGCCGAAATCCGCCGACCTGATGGCGGCCTTGCGCGACTTTGAGCTGACCTATGCGAGCTACGCCGAATTCCAGCGCGGCATGGAACGCTACTGGTGCCTGCGCTGGCTGGCGCAGGAAGGCCGGCGCGAAGTCATCGCGCAGGTGCTCAAGGAGAACATCGTCCGCTGCGAGGACATCCCGCTCGTGGTGAAGGCCACCGGCATGCCGACGCTCGAACGCGGCGCCCGGGTGCGGCTCGCCGTCTCCGACATCGACCTGCTGGCGGCCGAAGCGCAGGTGACATTCATCGAATTGCTGCCTGTCACACGCCCTGATGCGGCGATTGACGAGGCCGGACAGGAGGATGGCGCGGGGTAGAATTTCCCGATGCCCCGTTCCTTCAACTGGCCCGCTCCGCTGGCCGCGATGGACCCGCCGCGGCGCCACCTGACCCTGGCGCTGGGGGTGTCGCTGTTCCTCCACGCGATCCTGCTGTCGATCCACTTCAAGTTGCCGGAGGCGCTCGACCGCGCCCGCGAGCAGGCGCTCGACGTCATCCTCGTCAACAGCAAGTCGGCGACCAAGCCGGCCAAGGCGCAGGCCAAGGCGCAGGCGAACCTCGATGCCGGCGGCAATACCGAGGCGCCGGTTCGCGCCAAGACCCCGCTACCGCCGACGCGCGAAGCGCACCCCGGCAACGACATCATTGCCGCCCAGCAGCGCATCGTCCAGCTCGAAAAGCAGCAGCGCGAAATGATGACCCGGCCCGGCACGGAACGCACGGTGCGCATCGATGGCGATCAACAGCCGCGCAAGCCGGAAGTCGATATTTCCGGGCGCGACCTCGTCACCTCCGCCAAGGCGATGATCCGGCTGGAGGCGGAGATTTCACGTTCCATCGAGGAATACAATCAGCGGCCGAAGCGACGCTTCATCGGCGCGCGCGTCGAGGAATACCGCTTCGCGCAGTATGTCGAGGACTGGCGCCAGAAGGTCGAGCGCATCGGCAACCTCAACTATCCGCAGGCGGCCAAGGGTAAGCTCTATGGCAGCCTTGTGCTCACCGTGGCGATCAAGAGCGATGGCAGCCTGGAACGCGTCGAACTAAACCGCACGTCCGGCCACAAGATGCTCGATGATGCGGCGCTGCGTATCGTACGGCTGGCTGCACCCTATGCCGGCTTCCCCGACGCGATCCGCCGCGACACCGACATCATCGAAATCACCCGCACCTGGTCCTTCACCGGTTCCGACCAGCTGCAAACCAACTAAAGGAAAAATCATGGCCCAATCCGCCGACGACGTCAGCATGGCCCTGTTCTGCGACTTCGAGAACATCGCGCTCGGCGTGCGTGACGCGCAATACGAAAAATTCGACATCAAGCCTGTTTTGGAGCGGCTGCTGCTCAAGGGCAGCATCGTCGTCAAGAAGGCCTACTGCGACTGGGAGCGCTACAAGAGCTTCAAGGCCGCGATGCACGAAGCCAACTTCGAGCTGATCGAGATCCCGCATGTGCGCCAGTCGGGCAAGAACTCCGCCGACATCCGCATGGTCGTCGACGCGCTCGACCTCT
>CAZTWA010000116.1:0-8386 GCA_964617225.1 uncultured Methyloversatilis sp. | reverse complement strand
GCCATCACCTACGGCGGCATGCTCGGCAAGGTCTATACGGAGATCCTCGAATCGACGGACACGCAGCCGGCGCGCAAGCTGCTGGAAGCCGGCGGGGGGCGCCTGACGGCGCTGGCCTACGGGTTGATCCCGAACGCCGCGCCGGAGCTGGTGTCCTACACGGTCTATCGCTGGGAGTGCGCGGTGCGCGCGTCGGTGATCATGGGCTTCGTCGGCGCGGGCGGCCTCGGGCAGCTGATGGACCAGTCGATGAAGATGCTCAATGGCGGCGAGGCCAGTTCCATCCTGCTGGTGTTCCTCCTGCTGGTACTGCTGGCCGATGCCCTCAGCAGCAGCTTGCGCAAGGCACTCGCATGAACGCGGCGAACGCAGCGAACGAGGCGTGCAAGCCGCGCGGTGCCGGAGATTTCTGCCTCAGCTGCCTGCTGACGAGCGGACTGCTTCTGCTGGCCATCGGCGCCAGCTTCGCCTACCTGAAGATCGATTTCCGCGAATTGTTCTCCGGCGAGGCGATGGCGTCGATGGGCCGATTCGTCGCCTCGTTCTTCCCGCCCGCGCTGGAAGTGGAGTTTCTGCGCAAGACTGTGCTGGGTGCCTTGGAGACCTTCGCCGTCGCCGCCGTCGGTACGCTGCTGGCGGCCGTCTTCGGCCTGCTCGGCGCACTGCCAGCCGCCGGCCGGGGCGGCAACGCGCTGCGCCAACTCACGCGCTTCGTGCTCAACGTCCTGCGCAGCGTGCCGGAACTGGTCTGGGCGACGCTGATGGTGCTGGCGGCCGGCCTTGGCCCCTTCGCCGGCACGCTGGCTCTGGCGCTGCACACCACCGGCGTGCTCGGCCGGCTGTTCGCCGAAGCGATCGAGAATGCGCCGCCCGCCGCCGAGGTGGCGCTGCGCGAATCCGGCGCCAGCCCGGCCGCCGCCTTCGTCTATGCCACGCTGCCGCTGATCTGGCCGCAGGTCATCGCCTACAGCCTGTACCGTCTCGAAATGAACATCCGCATGGCGGCGGTGCTGGGCTTTGTCGGCGCGGGCGGGCTGGGACAGATGCTTTATTACGCCCTGTCAATCTTCCAGCAGGCACAGGCGGCCACCGTACTGGTTGCGATGCTGCTGCTGGTGCTGGTGGTCGATGGGCTCAGTCACATCCTGCGCGGCCGACTGGGCGGTTGAGCGAGTTTTAACGTGGCCCTGCCGGTGTAAGCTTTCCCGGGCTTTGAACGACTATTGTCCAGCCCGGGCAATTTGCTGTCGGGGCATTATCAGGGGATACCACTTTGTCGATCCGCAAGATCCTGCTCGCCGCTGTCATCGCCGTCGCCATCGGGCTATTCTTCGCCTTCGACCTCGGCCGCTACTTCAGCCTCGATGCGCTCAAGGCGCAGCAGGCGGCCATCGAGGCCTTCCGTACCGAACAGCCCTGGCTGGCGGCAGCGCTCTACTTCGCGCTCTACGTGGCGGTAACGGCGCTGTCGCTGCCGGGCGCAGCGCTGATGACGCTGGCCGGCGGCGCGGTGTTCGGCCTGTGGTGGGGCTTGCTGATCGTGTCGTTTGCGTCGAGCATTGGCGCGACACTGGCCTTCCTCGTGTCGCGCTTTCTGTTGCGCGACTGGGTGACGACACGCTTCGGCGAACGGCTGGCCGCCATCGACGCGGGCATCAAGCGCGAGGGCGCGTTCTATCTCTTCACGCTGCGACTGGTGCCGGTGTTTCCGTTCTTCGTCATCAACCTGCTGTTCGGCCTCACGGCCATGAAGGCGCGGACCTTCTACTGGGTCAGCCAGCTCGGCATGCTGGCCGGTACAGTGGTCTATGTGAATGCGGGCACGCAGCTGGCGCGCATCGATTCGCTCGCCGGCATCGTCTCGCCGGCGCTGCTCGGCTCCTTCGCGCTGCTCGGCGTGTTTCCGCTGGTCGCCAAGAAGATTGTCGAAGCGGTGCGGGCGAAGCAGGTCTATGCGCGCTGGGACGGGCAGCGGCCGCGCCGTTTCGATCGCAACCTCGTGGTGATCGGCGGCGGCAGCGCCGGGCTGGTGACGGCTTACATCGCAGCGGCGGTGAAGGCGAAGGTGACGCTGGTCGAAAAGCACGCCATGGGCGGCGATTGCCTCAATACCGGCTGCGTGCCGTCCAAGGCGCTGATCCGCTCGGCGAAGTTCCTCTCCCATGTCGGGCGGGCGAACGAGTTCGGGTGCCGTCACGCCAAGGCTGACTTTTCGTTCGCCGAGGTGATGGAGCGCGTGCAACGCGTGGTGCGCGAAATCGCGCCGCACGATTCGGTGGCGCGCTACACGGGACTCGGCGTGGAGGTGATCGAAGGCAGCGCGAAAATCGTCTCGCCCTGGGAGGTGGAGGTCACTCGCCACGGTGGCGCTACCGAAAAGCTGACCACGCGCAGCATCGTCATCGCCGCCGGTGCGCGGCCCTTCGTGCCGCCGATCCCCGGCATCGAGGAAACGGGCTACCTGACTTCCGACACGGTGTGGGGGCTGCGCGAACTGCCACAGCGGCTGGTGGTGCTGGGCGGCGGGCCGATCGGCTGCGAGCTGACCCAGACCTTCGCCCGGCTCGGTGCCAAGGTCACGCAAGTGGAGATGGCGCCGCGCATCATGATCCGCGAGGATGTCGAGGTCTCCGAGCTGGTGACGCAGCGCTTCCGCGCCGAGGGCATCGATGTGCTGGTCAACCACAAGGCGAAGGCGTTCGTGGTCGAAAATGGCGCGAAGGTGTTGATCGCCGAACACGAAGGACACGATGTGCGCATCCCCTTCGATGCCGTGCTGGTGGCCGTCGGCCGCGTCGCCAACCTCAAGGGCTATGGGCTGGAGGACATCGGCGTCGCCGCCACGCGCACGGTGGACACCAACGAATTCCTGCAGACCAACTACCCGAACATCTACGCGGCGGGCGATGTCGCCGGCCCCTACCAGTTCACCCACACGGCTGCCCATCAGGCCTGGTACGCGGCGGTGAATGCGTTGTTCGATCCGTTCAAGAAGTTCAAGGCCGACTACCGGGTGATCCCCTGGTCCACCTTCGTCGAACCGGAAGTGGCGCGCGTCGGCCTCAACGAGCAGGAGGCGAAGGAGAAAGGCGTTGCGTATGAGGTCAGCCGCTACGGCATCGACGACCTCGACCGCGCCATCGCCGACAGCGAGGCGCACGGCTTCGTCAAGGTGCTGACGGTGCCGGGCAAGGACAGGATCCTCGGCGTCACGATCGTCGGCGAGCATGCCGGCGACCTGATCGCCGAATACGTACTGGCGATGAAGCACGGCATCGGACTCAACAAGATGCTCGGCACCATCCACATCTACCCGACGCTGGCCGAGGCCAACAAGTATGCCGCCGGCGTCTGGAAGAAAGCGCACGCGCCGCAGAAGCTGCTGGCCTGGGTGGAACGGTTTCACGCCTGGAGAAGAAAATGAAACCCTGGTGGCTGCTCCTCGTCCCCGCACTCGCCAGCGCCGCGCCGGTTTGGGTCGGCCGCTTCCCGGAGTCGGGCGCGATTCCTGCTCCCTGGCAGGTCGAGCACCTGAACAAGGATTTCGCGCCGACGCGCTACGGCCTGCGCCACTGGGACGGCGTCCCCGCCGTCGAGGCGCATGCGGTGAAAAGCATGGCGCTGCTGGCGCGGCCGGTGGAAATTGACCTGGCGAAGACGCCGATCCTCTGCTGGCGCTGGCGCGTCGATGCGCCGCTGAAAACCGCCGACCTGGCGACCAAGTCCGGCGACGACTATGCGGCGCGCGTCTACCTGAGTTTCGAGGTGCCGCCCGAGACGCTCAATCTGGGTACGCGCCTCGCGCTGAAGCTGGCCCGCTCGCTGCGCGGCAACCAGGTACCGGATGCGGCGGTAAATTACATCTGGGACAACACCCATCCGATTGGCACCGCGCAACCCAATGCCTACACCGATCGCGTGCGCATGCTGGTGCTGCGCACCGGTGCCGCCGACGCGGCGCGCTGGGTGACGGAACGGCGCGATGTCGCGGCTGACTTTGCCACGGCCTTCGGCCACGCGCCGCGTCGCCTGACCGGCGTGGCCGTGGCCTCGGACACCGACAACACCGGCGAGGAAGCGCACGCGGGATTCGCCGACATCGCCTTCGTCGAACGGGACGCGACATGCCCGTGATCAGCATCGTCATGCCGGTGCTGGACGAGGCGGACGGCATCGTCGCCGCTTTGGCCGCCCTGCAGCCGCTGCGCGCGGCCGGCGCCGAGGTGCTCGTCGTCGACGGCGGCAGCACAGACGCCACTGTCGCGTTGGCCACGCCGCTGGCCGATCGCGTGATCGCGGCGCCGCGCGGCCGGGCCAGCCAGATGAACGCGGGCGCGGCTGTCGCCCGGGGCGAGGTGCTGCTGTTCCTGCATGCCGACACGATATTGCCCGAGGGTGCAATGCATCTCATCGCAGCGGCGGTGTCCGCTTCCCGAGTCTGGGGCCGCTTCGACGTGGCGATCAACGGCCGCTCGCCCTGGCTACCGCTGGTGGCGACGCTGATGAGCCGGCGTTCGCGACTGACCGGCATTGCCACCGGCGACCAGGCGATGTTCGTCACGCGATCGGCCTTCACAACGGTCGGCGGCTTTCCGGACCTGCCACTGATGGAGGACATCGAACTGTCGAAGCGCCTGCTGCAACACTCGCGTCCGGCGTGCATCGCGGCACGGGTGACCACCTCCGGGCGACGCTGGGAACGCCATGGCATCTGGCGCACCATCCTGACGATGTGGCGCTTCCGGCTGCGTTATTTCCTCGGCGCCGATCCGGCGCAGCTCGCCCGCGAATACGGTTATGTCCCGCGCGAATTTTGAATCGCCCCGGCGCGTCGGCGTCGCCATCCTGGCGCGTGCGCCCATCCCTGGTCAGGCCAAGACGCGGCTGATTCCCGCCCTAGGCGCGACGGGCGCGGCGGCCCTGCACCGCTGGCTGCTGCACCGAACCGTCGCCACGGCGCTGGCCGCTGATGTCGGCCCCGTGACGCTGTGGTGCGCTGGCGATCCCGAGCATCCGGACTTTGAACACTGCCGCGCCTTCGGTGCGGTGGCGATGCGCCCCCAGCCCGAGGGCGACCTGGGTGTGCGCATGCTGGCAGCGCTGCGCGAATCGCCGACCGAAACGACGTTGGTGATCGGCACCGACTGCCCGGCACTGACCGCGACGCACCTGCACGAGGCGGCGCAGACACTGGTCGTTCACGATGCCGTGATCCTGCCTGCCGAAGATGGCGGCTACGTGATGATCGGCGCGCGGTCGCCACGGCCGGAACTTTTCGCCGCCATCGACTGGGGCACGACGCGGGTCATGGCGCAGACGCGGCAACGGCTGGCGGCCCTCGGCTGGCGCTGGGACGAACCCGCAACGCTGTGGGACGTGGATCGTCCGGAGGACCTGGCGCGGCTCTACTCTTCTTGGCCCGATACCGCGTTTGCGGCTACAGTGTCGCCGGCAACACGCCATGGCGACTTGTGGGGGAAGGATGATGACGGAGATGAATACCAGCCAACTCGATGCGGCGTTCCTGACGGAGGTGCGCCGTGACATGTTGCGCTTCGCCAGCCTGCAGCTGCGCGACGAACAGCTCGCCGAGGATGCGGTGCAGGAAGCCATCATGGCCGCGCTGAGTGGCGAACAGCAGTTCGCCGGACGCTCGGCCGTGAAGACATGGATTTTCGCGATCCTGCGCAACAAGATCGTTGACGGCATCCGTCAGCGCAGCCGCAGCGTCAATTTCAGCGCGCTGTTGCCGGAAGAGGCGAACATGGACGAGACATTCGAAACCCTGTTCAAGCCGAACGAACACTGGATGCCGAACATGCGTCCCGCCGACTGGGGTGACCCGGAGGCCGCCTTGCATCAGGAACAGTTCTGGGCCGTGTTCGAGGCCTGCCTGAAACATTTGCCGGAAAACACCGCGCGCGTGTTCATGATGCGCGAGTTTCTGGAATTCGAAACCGACGAGGTTTGCCGGGAACTGAAGATCAGCAGCAGCAACTGCCACGTCATCCTGCACCGGGCGCGCAATGGCTTGCGGCACTGCCTGGGGAACAACTGGTTTGCCGCGGGAGAAGCCTCATGTTGAGCTGCAAGGAAGTGACCCATCTGCTGTCCGAGGGGCAGGATCGCAAGCTCAGCCTCGCGGAGCGCATGCATCTGGAAATGCATCTGGCGATTTGCAAGGGATGTGCGAACTACCGGAAGCAGATGAGCTTCCTGCGGGCGGCCTGCCGGCGTTACGCCGACAAGGTAATGCACGACGACCGCCACTGAGACGGCGCAGTGCCGTCCCGCCAGCGCTGACTTTCTTGCCCGCCGCGCAAGGCGAAGTCGACAAAGTACCGGGCGCGCTGAAACGGAAAACGTGGCGGAAGAGAGCAGGAGTCGAACCTACCCGGGACCGCTTGGCAGCCCCTCCCGGTTTTGAAGACCGGACGTCCCACCGGGGAACGTTCTCTTCCGTGGTTCATGTCATCGTCCAATCGTGGGCAGCCGCCTCGCGACGCACGACATGGTCGTCGCGCACGCGGCGAGTGTAGCCGACGCGGTCGAAGAATTCGAGGATCTGGATCGCCACCTTGCGGCCGCCGCTGCCATCGCCATAAATCACGTCGCGAAAGGCGGCGGCCCGCACGGCGCCATCCCGTGCGTCGAGCGCGGCGACCCGGCGCGCGAGTTCGCCCACGGCGGCGGCGGTGAAGTAATGGTCATGCGCCACCGGATACAGTTCGCCGGCGCGGGCGAGGCGCTTGAACAGCTGGCGCACGGTGTCTTCGGCCGTGCCCGTGGCCCGGAACACGTCGCGCACGCGCGGCGGGTTGAAGGGCGCGGCATCGAGCAATGGCTTGAGCGTGGCGAACAGGTCGCGGTCGGCTGCAACAACTTTCGCCTGATGTTCGGGCAGGTGCAGCCAGGCGCGGGTTTGCGCAATACGTCCGGCGGCCAGCAGTTCGGCCACCAGCGCGTCGAAGGCGGCACGCGACAGGTGGGCGAGCGTCATGCGGCGCAGGCGTTCGCGTTCGACGCCGATCATGTCGGGCGCGCGCTCATGTTCGCGGGCCAGCGCGTCGAGCAAACGTTCGATGAGCACCTGCCAGCTCGCGGCGGCAAAGCCGGTCGGCGTGCCGTCGCAGAGGATCACGCGCAGTTGCGCCGCCTGCCAGAGCGCGGCGGCCGCCGCGTCGCCAAGGTTCCAGTTGGCGGCGAAGCGCGCCAGGTCGACGCCCGCCGGCGACTGCGCGCAGAGCAGTTGCAAGGCGGCTTGCGGATCATCGGCACGCAGCGCACGCAACAGCGCGAGCCGTTCCGGTGCACGCTTGTGGCGCACGGGCGGAAAGATGTCGAGCACGCGGCCGCCGGCGACGGTGCGTTGCGCGCCGGCGTCGCGCAGCACGAAACGGTCCCCGCGCACGGCCAGCGTTTCCTTGTCGAGGAGGATTTCCGCCAATGCCGTCGCGCCGGGACTGACTTTCTCGCAATCGAGCAACGCGACGCGCCCGGTGATGTCTGCCGCACCCAGATGGACATGCACGGCCTGCATGTGCCTGACCGCCTCCAGTGTCGCCGGCACGCGCAGTTCGCAATGGAAGCGCGTCACGGGCAGGGCCAGCGCGGGATCGACGAGCCACATGCCGCGCGTGATGTCCTGCTTGCCGAAATCGCCGGTCAGGGCCAGCGCGCAGCGATCCCCGGCCTGGCCGCTTTGGGCGGGCCGATCCTGCACATGCAGGCTGCGCACGCGCGCCCGCATTTCCCTCCCTTGTCCCGGCGGAGCGAGGACTGCCGTCTCGCCCGCGCTGACTTTGCCGGAATGCGCGGTGCCCGTGACGACGGTACCGACGCCGGCCAGCGTGAAGCAGCGGTCGATGGCGAGCCGGAAGCGGCCGTCGGCGGCGCGCGCCTGCCGCTGCGCGGCGACGGCTTCGAGATGCGCGCGCAACGCAGGGACGCCCTCCCCGCTCACCGCGGCCAGCGGAAAGATGGGCGCGCCGGCAAGCGACGTGCCTTCGAGCAGTTGCCCGACCTCGCGCTGTGCCGCTGTGACGCGTGCGGCATCGACCCGGTCGCACTTGGTCAGCGCCACCGCGCCGTGCGCCAGGCCGAGCAGGTCGATGAGCTCGAGGTGTTCGCGCGTTTGCGGCATCGGCCCGTCATCGGCCGCGATGACCAGCAGCACGAAGTCGATGCCCGTCGCGCCGGCGAGCATGTTGTGGATCAGCTTCTCGTGGCCCGGCACATCGACGAAACCGAGCACGGACCCGTCGGGCAGTGCCGTGTAGGCGTAGCCGAGGTCGAGCGTGATGCCGCGCGCCTTTTCCTCGGGCAGGCGATCGGCATCCACGCCGGTGAGCGCCTTCACCAGCGTGGTCTTGCCGTGGTCGATGTG